>DAOTTD010000217.1:0-7303 GCA_034438015.1 Ktedonobacteraceae bacterium
GCGTCTGGACAGTGTCCAGACGCCAGGGGAATGTTGTATCTTTGCAGAGCATGATGATCTTGGCGTCATATGGATTTTTTGCCATCTTTTCACAGGGCTTGACAAATTCTATGGCTTCTGTAGTGCATACGAACAGTATACACGAGAAAGGATTTCCCTAGTCAGAATAGGCCAGAGCCCGAATGAGGGATTGCAACAGGCGGGTCTCTCATCAACCATGATGAGAGGTGGAGGGTCAGAATAGGCCAGAGCCCGAATGAGGGATTGCAACCGCGTCGTGACCACGCTCACACCAGAGGATGTGCATGTCAGAATAGACCAGAGCCCGAATGAGGGATTGCAACTACGGCGTTGGCACCACTCGGCATAATCCGCTAATGCGTCAGAATAGGCCAGAGCCCGAATGAGGGATTGCAACACCAGGATCAAATAGAGTCTATGTCCGCAAGCATGATGTCAGAATAGGCCAGAGCCCGAATGAGGGATTGCAACAACTGAGAAATCGGCGTCATCGGATATCTCAACCTCAGTCAGAATAGGCCAGAGCCCGAATGAGGGATTGCAACCAAACTGTACCGTTGGGGGCGCTGCTGGCGGTCCCTATGTCAGAATAGGCCAGAGCCCGAATGAGGGATTGCAACGATGCACGCGTTGAGCTGGCTGCAAAGGCAAAGGGGGTCAGAATAGGCCAGAGCCCGAATGAGGGATTGCAACACGGCATCCACGATGCCGAGCGTCACCCATCTGCGTCAGAATAGGCCAGAGCCCGAATGAGGGATTGCAACATCGTCGATCAGGCGGGGAACCCGATCAACTCAAGCGTCAGAATAGGCCAGAGCCCGAATGAGGGATTGCAACCTCACGCTTCCACCTCCAACCCGCGCCGTATCCATTTGTCAGAATAGGCCAGAGCCCGAATGAGGGATTGCAACGCACAAACAAGAAAGATCGCAACGCGTGGATCGAGCTGTACAATCCACAAAACCAGGCGTTTGATCTCTACGCCGCCCACGCCGCAATCGACACCGGTTCCGGTACAGCCCGGAGCCGTCTCCTTTATGGTACCGCGATTGCGGCGCACGGTTTTTTCGTTATCTTTCCAGAGGCTGACCCATTCTTTCCAAACACAAAAAAGTCCTTACTGCGCCTGCTCTTTAATGACGTCGTTATCGACCAGGTGCTCATTCCTCCTGCGCTTGGGTACGATCAATCATACGCGCGTATCCCTGATGGTGGGGCGAGTTGGCGCGTCACCAGCACGCCAACAATCGACGCCAGCAACACAACGCCCACCGTTACACCAACGCCAACACGTAGTACGTCAACGAAAACAAGCACCAGCAACCGGCAAGCGATAACCAGTGGTAGCACAGTCGTAACCACAGGGACGGCACCAGGGAATACAGACGGGCAGCTCACACATTCTAACGGCGTTCAGCCGTCATGGAGTGGCCTGCAGATGCCCTCCGCCAGCGCGTCTTCTCCAACAACCACTGCACCCGCGTATATAGCTCCGGATACTGCACCCGCCGCTCCGGTGACAGACAACAGCGCAGATGTACCACGCAAGATCGTGCTTTCCTCGCTCGCGGTTGTGATAGCAGGCGCAATATTTTTGTGCTGGCGACGCTTCAAGCCCACCTGATGCGTGCTTTTAGAGGCTGGATAGGCTACAATTAATGTAGAACAACCGGTGCTTCTACTTTCTATAGCGTAGGAAAAGGATTTTTATGACAGAGGCAGATAGCGTTCCCGCTGGCATACGTAAGCATAACGCCAAGATTACCATCATCGGCGGCGGCAGCCCCTATTGCGCGGGCTTGATGCAATCAATCGCTCACATGGGCGCTCAGTTGAAAGGATGCCACATCGTATTGATGGACATCAACGAAGAAAGCCTTGAGCTTATCTATACGCTTGGCTCAAAGCTCTTCCGCCATGCAGGCGTCGATTTAACGCTCGAACGCACGACCAGCCAGGAAGAAGCGCTCGCCAATGCCGATTTTGTCCTGACCGCCTTTCGTACCGGAGGCATGGAGGCCCGCCGCCTCGATGAGAAGCTTCCTTTGCGGCACGGCCTGATCGGTCAGGAGACAGTGGGCGCGGGCGGCTTTTTCTATGCGCTGCGCACAGTCCCGGTCGTGGTCAGTATTGCCGTAGAGATGGAGAAGGTCGCGCCTCACGCCTTCTTACTCAACTACACCAATCCCAGCAACATCGTGACAGAAGCGGTCGCCCACGCGAGTGGCATACGCATCATAGGCATGTGCGACGGTCCGCTGCACGAGGTCCAGGAGATGGCCCAGAGGGCTGGCGTAGGGGCAACACATGGCCAGCGGCTCTATCATCGCACCGTTGGCTTGAATCACGGCAACTGGACGACAGCCGTCTGGCGCGAGGGTAGAAATGTACTACCCAACATCATCGCCTGGTGCGCAGACTATATTGCCAGCAATCCAGAGATGACGGCAACAAACTACGCCCAGGTGATGCTCGCGACATTGACGGCGCACTATGAAGCCATCCCATCGCACTACATGCATTATTATTATTTTCCCGATCAGGTACTACACTTCCTGCAGCACAAGTCGACCTCGCGCGCTGAAGACATTATAGCGGCGTTGCCAGAGATTCTGGCACACTATCGAGAAGAGGCGCGTAAGGACGTGCCACACCTGACGAAGTTGCGCGGCGGCAGTGGTTTTGGCGATTTTGCCCTGGATATCCTGAACTCTATCCTCAATAACACCGGTGAGGAGTGGGTGCTCAATGTGCCCAATAAAGGGTCCGTCAACTTTCTTGCCGAAGATCGGGTCGTCGAGCTGCCCTGTCGCGTGGATGCACGCGGGGCCGTACCATTTACGCAAGGCGACGGTGGTATCAAGATCGAGCAGCGCGGCCTGATCTGCCAGCTCGCCGAATACGAGGGCGCCACGGCACAGGTCGCACTCTGGGGGACTCGCAGGGATGCCATCAAGGCGCTGGCAGCTAATCCTCTGGTGCTCTCATACAGGAAAGCGGAACAGGTCTACGATGAGCTGGCAGCGGCGCACGCACGCTATTTGCCGGAGCGGCTGATACGCTAAACTACAGCGCCTTGCCAGTCGGTTAGCAATACCTATCGTGATCATTAAGCATATGGTGCAAAGTTGAAAGAGCGTGTTACTATAAGAGAGATCCAGATGCAGATCTCCATGTAAAGAATATTTTTATGAATGGATGGTTTTTGGGAGGATTGCAAGATCGAAAATTTATTTATCGTCACCGCGCAGCCTGAATTTTTGCAGGCCGCACTTAGCGAGTTAAAGTACTTAGAGAAGCGATTGACCAGCATCGAGGAACTGGCGCCGGGGATACAGCTCTGCGGTACGCCCGACGTTCCAGCATTGATGCGACAGGCTGCGCAGGAGCCGCCTATATTTGTGCGTCATCTCGCTCCGGTGCAGATCACCATCGATCTACAAAACACAGAGCAAGATGTCGGAGAGATCGCTGCGGCCCTTGCCTCTTTGCCCATATTTACAGCGCTAGAGCGGGGCAGGCGCTTCGCCGTGCAGTCGCGCCTCGTGCAGACCGACAAAAGTCAGGGCGAGCGCGCCTATAGCAGCGGTCAACTCAACAGATCCCTCGCCGAGGCATTCGCAGAAGAGACGGGTGCCGTCGAATCGATCAAAAAGCCACAGATCGTCGTTTCCGTCCTCTGTACGATGTACACGGCCTACCTGGGCATCTCAGCGGTAGAAGATAATCTGAGCAGTTGGCCAGGCGGAGCGCGACACTTCGCGCAGACGCCGGAGCAGATCAGCCGCGCCGAGCTCAAGCTGCTAGAAGCGTTAGAGGTATTTGGCATCACGCTCACCGAAGGCGAACGTGTGCTAGACCTGGGTGCGGCTCCAGGCGGCTGGACCCGTCTCCTGCTGGATGCACATCTCTCGGTGATCGCGGTAGATCCAGCCAACCTCGATCCCCGCTTAAGCAGGCGCGCCGGTCTGGAGCACTATCGAGGCTATGCTGAAAACTATCTCCAGGAGGCGCTACGAAAGCGCACGCGTTTCGATATGATCGTCAACGATATGCGCATGGATGCCCACGAAGCCGCGCGCACGCTGGATAAAGCAGCAGCTTGCCTGCGCACCGATGGAATAGTGATCAGCAGCCTGAAGTTGCCGCACGAAACGCCAGAAATTCATCCTCTGACGACCCTGAACGAGGCATTACGCATACTCAGAAAACGGTATGGCCTTGTTCAAGTTCGCCAGCTCTTTCATAACCGACAGGAAGTTACTGTAGTTGCTGCACAGCCGCTCGCAACGCGGATTTCTTGATCACGGAGGTGACTATGTCTCTCGAATCCCTGCCAGTTCGCGCAACGGGTACAACCACGCCACGGATTATACCGCCGACTGAAGGGCCATTGCGTCGCAACACACACACGTATGACCTGATTCGTCAATGCATCCATTGTGGTTTTTGTCTCCCTACCTGTCCGACCTACTCCATTCTCGACGTGGAGATGGACTCTCCACGCGGGCGTATTTATCAGATGCAGGCGGTGGCGGACGGCAGGCTGGAAATATCTGACGATTTCGTCGAGCATATGAACTGCTGCGTTGGCTGCCGCGCCTGTGAGACCGCCTGCCCATCTGGTGTAGAATTTGGCAAGTTGATCGAAGCGGCCCGCGAGCAGATTCAAATCACCCACAACGCCGTCACTAGCAAGCAAGAGGAGTACGCAAAGACGACCAACGGAGAGCCGACCGCCGCCACAGCCCCGCAAGCCACTTCGCTGCCCGCAAGGCTGCTACGCCGCTTCTTTTTCGACATCATGCTGCCCTCGCGCCTGGTGCTGACTATGGTATTTGGAGGGCTGAAACTCTATCAGCGCAGTGGCATACAGAAACTGGTGCATGCTCTGGGCTTATTTGATGTCATCGACAATCTCCCGACACCCTTTAAAGGCAGACTTGATCTCCCCGAAACGCTCATGGGCGGTGCCAGGGGCGCGATCCTACCGGGCCTCCTGCCGGAAGTAACGCCAGCGATGGGGCAGCGTCGCTATCGTGTCGGCCTCATAAGTGGCTGCATCATGGACCAGGTATTTCGCGATATCAACGAGGCGACTATTCGGGTGCTGGCGGCCAACGGCTGTGAAGTGATTACGCCGTCCCACCAGGGATGCTGTGGGGCGCTGCATGTGCATGGAGGCGAGGCCGAGACGGGCCGAAACCTGGCCAGGCACAACATTGATGTATTTGAGGCTTACAACTGTGACCTGATCATCATCAACTCAGCGGGCTGCGGTTCGACGCTCAAAGAGTATGATCACCTGCTCCGTGACGATCCGGCGTACGCAGAACGCGCGCGCATATTTACCAGCAAGATGAAAGACATCAGCGAGTTCCTGATGAGCATCGAGATAAACGACGATCTGGGCGAGATCAGGCGTACAGTAGCTTATCACGATGCCTGTCACCTCCTGCACGGTCAAAAAATCAAGCAACAGCCGCGCCAGTTGCTCCACACTATTCCCGGCCTCACCCTTGTTGATCTGAAAGAGGCCGACTGGTGCTGCGGCAGCGCGGGCATCTACAACATCACGAATCAGCAGATGGGCTGGCAGCTTCTGGAGCGCAAGATGAACAACATTATAGAGACCGGCGCCGAGGTTATCGCTACGGGCAATCCCGGCTGCATGATGCAGATCGCGATGGGAATACGCGAGCGCGGCCTGCCTATGGAGGTCAAGCACCCGATCGAACTGCTGGATGAGTCCTACCGAATAAGTGGAGTATATAGCACACCGACGCACGATGTCGCCGTGGTCAGGAGACAGCGCCAGATCGCGCTCGTGGGCGTAGTCGCCGGGCTGCTCCTCGGGGCGGTCCTGCTTGGCCGGCGCAACAAGAAATAGGAACGATCACGGTGGATAAGAAAGCTTTCTCATCCACCGTGACGACAGTAGCGCTGAAAAACAGTCTTTGCGGGCAACAAAAGAACCAGCACAGTTAGTGCTGGTTCTAATTTATTCAGTGATTTCTGGTTCCTGAACGAGAGAAGCTACCTCAATGTTGTTGAGCGCGGCGCACGAGTGTCGCAGAGCAGAGCCGCTCCACCTGCATGCGGCTGGCGTGCGTCCGCACGCGTCCAACAAGCCGTACGATCATTAGGGCTGCTTCGCTGCGCCTGTTACCAGGGGTCCACGTGCAGTCTATCTACCAGGTCTTCTGCCTGGGATCTTGATCTCAACAGGAGATGGGACTACCCGTCTCGGGGGCGGCTTCGCGCTTAGATGCCTTCAGCGCTTATCCCTTCTCGACATAGCTATCCAGCGGTGGGGTGGGCACCCCAACTGGCACACCAGCGGTCGAGCCATCTCGGTCCTCTCGTACTGAAGATGACGTCCCTCAATAGTCCTGCGCCCACGACGGATAGAGACCGAACTGTCTCGCGACGTTCTGAACCCAGCTCGCGTGCCGCTTTCATGGGCGAACAGCCCAACCCTTGGGACCGACTCCAGCCCCAGGATGCGACGAGCCGACATCGAGGTGCCAAACCTTGCCGTCGATGTGAACTCTTGGGCAAGATAAGCCTGTTATCCCCGGGGTAGCTTTTGTCCGTTAATCCACGCGGGTTCCACGCCCACACGTAGGGTCACTAAACCCGGCTTTCGCCCCTGCTCGGCCCGTCCGCCTCGCAGTCAAGCCACCTTCTGCTTTTACACTCTTGCACGCGCGATTGCCATCCGCGCCGAGGTGACCATTGGGCGCCTCCGTTACCGTTTGGGAGGCGACCGCCCCAGTCAAACTCCCCGCCTGCCGGGGTCCCCCTGCTGGCTGCACAGCCAGGGGTGAGCCACGCGACCAAGCCAGAGAGGTATTGCACCGTCGGCTCCCCCGGGCCCAAGAGCCCAGGTTCACAGCCTCCCTCCTATCCTACGCAGGCTAGGTCGCGTGGCAGCGGCAAGGTGGAGTAAAGCTCCACGGGGTCTTTTTGTCCTGCCACAGGACGCCCGAATCTTCACGGGCACTTCAATTTCGCCGGGTCCCCTGCCGAGACAGCGCTCAACTCGTTACTCCATTCGTGCGGGTCGGAACTTACCCGACAAGGAATTTCGCTACCTTAGGACGATTATAGTTATCGCCGCCGTTCACCAGGGCTTCGGTTCAAGGCTTGCACCTCTCCCCTTAACCGTCTGGCACCGGGCAGGAGTCAGCCCCCATACGTTCCCTTGCGGGTTGGCGGAGACCTGTGTTTTTGGTAAACAGTCGGTTGAGCCGATTCGCTGCGCCCCCCGGCTGCTTGG
>DAOTTD010000218.1:0-5557 GCA_034438015.1 Ktedonobacteraceae bacterium
CTCTAAGCATTTTCTAATTTGGTTTAGTATCTCCTTACAATCGCTTATGGTAGAGCTTACTCGAAGAGATTTTCATTGTATTTCTTGTCGTAAAGAGATACCCTATTAGCAGAACCGAAAGAAAATACGCATCATCCCCACCTACCAACGAGGAGGTTTCTCGTGCATACTCAGGAGGTAGCTACAAAAACAATTGATATATCCCTTCTCCCTGATGCATGCCTGGCGCAGCAGTCGCTGGCTGGCGATCAGCGGGCATTCGAGGTAATGGTTTATCGCTATAGTACACCGCTATTTAACTTTATCTGTCGCTTCCTGAGCGATTACGACCAGGCATGCGATGTGTTGCAGCAGGTGTTCATGCGCTTTTATACAACTCTTCCACGGCTCGATACCGCTGAGCCGCTCAAACCCTGGCTCTTTCAAGTGGCACGCAACTGCTGCGTAGATGAGCTAAGGCGCAGGCGCAGGTACGCGATCCAGTTCTCGCAACTGGAGACGGAGAATAGCGAGGGCGAGCTCTCTTTCCTCAACGAGATCCCCGATACCCATCCCCTGCCCGAGGAGCTGGCTGAGCGCCACGATCTCCAACAGGCGCTCAACAAAGCCATCCAGTCCTTGCCGCCGAAGTTTCGCGCCGTAGTTCTGCTCCGCTATTCATCTCAGCTCAGTTTCTCTGAGATCGGGCGCACCCTGAATATGCCGGAGGCCACTGCGAAGACGTACTTCCATCGCGCCAAGGTGCTCTTGCGTAAGATACTCAGCGGGCAGATGCAGACCGCCTGCGCCTCTTGACGCATTATCTGCGCCCTGTTAGAGTCCCAGGTAGCCTTTATACTGATGCCACTGCTCGCCGATGCGCTTCCTCGTCTCTTCGCCGGTGACAGGAGTATAGAGCAATGCCAGCACAACGCCGATGACCAGTCCCCAGCGGAAGAGCGTCCTGGCCCGCCGTCGTCGCCTCTGATAGCTCGCATAACTGTCCTGGGCCGCGTCCCGCATATCCTGCGCGGTCGCAGCGACCTGCGAAAGACCCTTGCTGGCCTGCTGCGCGCTCCGATTAACGACATCCTGCGTCCTCTCCCAGCCAGCTCCCAGGTTCTCTAGTGCAGGACCTTGCAGGTCCTGCAGGTTCTTCTGGGCCTTTCTCAGATTCTCCTGGGCCTTCTTCGCGTTTTTCGCTAGCGCATCCTGGGTAGCCGCGAGACTCGCTGCCAGCGCCGCCTGCGTGGCCGCTGCCCTGGGTTTCATCACATCGAGGACGTTGCCCGAGACATCCTGCAACGTGCCGGTGGCATTGCTCGTAACGCTCTGCAACGCATCGGCGAAGTTGTTTGACGCCTTCCTGAGATTCTTCTGCGCCCTTTTCAGGTTTCTCCACGATCGCTTCTGTTCACGATTGAATAGACGCCGTGCCGTTCCAAGACCCGCTGCGCCCTTCTTTGTACGGGACCGCAGATTCTCCTGTGCGCTCTCGTAAGCAGACTGGGCCACATCTTTCGCGCTTGCGTATATATTCTGTGCGAGGTCTCTCGCGTTCATATACACATCCTGTGCCTTATCGGTGGCTGCGTTCCTGGTCTGCTCAAGATTCTTGCTCGCCGTATTTCTGGCCATACCTTCCTCCATTCAATAGCCGAATTCTATCTATAAGCAAAATGCGTATCCTGGCTCTGTGCCTCATATTAGAGCACGGATGAAACGTGCTCATGGTTTCATATCTACTCTTCCTTAGAAATGTGAGGTATCTGTGATATGCACATACATAATGAGTACCAAATCTATGCAATAGTAATGTATAGTGATAGCAGATACCATGAATTGTCGGCGTAGGGTGTGAACAATTCGAGCATAGCACGTTCCATGCATACATATACAGTAGCAAGGAATTAGCAAGGAAGGAAACGCAAATGACAGATCTGCAATTCACACCAGAACAACTATTGGACCAGGCTAGAGGCAATGCCGCTGCCCTGACGCTGGCAACAGTCGCGTTCTTCAAGGCGCAAGGACTGGCGTTTGAACAACTGGTGGACTTCATGGGAACGCAGCTCGCGCGCGGCTGGGAGACGATGCGGGGGCAGGGAGCCATAAGTACGATGAACTTCGTGGCCCTGAACATGGTCTCCTACGGCGCCAAACTGGAGTCCCTGGTCGGGGATGAGTTCCGCGCCACCGCGATTATTAGCAACTGGCCCCCCAGGCAATGGCTCAGCTACTTCGGCCTGAACACGAAAGATGTGGATGCCTGGTCCGATCTGTTCAAACCGATCGTCGCATCGCTGAACCTCAACTATGAGCGTAGCAACCAGGGAGAGAAACTGATCTACACTATCTCTAGTAAGTAATCCCTCAAGCTCTTGACTACATCATTAGTGTATAAAAAACGTGCGCTCAATCCGGACGACGTGCTCAAAAACACGCTCATAGCGCACGTCTTCCCGACCTTCGCGCAAGGTTTTATTCATCATGCACAGCAGCAAGGCAACTTTCCACGCGATCTATGCTTGCTGGAGGCGCACCTATCCTCCCCTTTACTTCAACCTGTCTACAACGCCACATTGATATTTATCTATCGACTGCTCTTCCTGCTCTACACCGAGGGACGCGGCCTGCTGCCCACGCGCAACAGGCGCCGCCCGGAGAGCCTGGCGCGGCTCATACATGATGTCATGGCCTCCGAAGAGCTTAGCGACACGGACACCGCGCTCTATGAACGCCTGCAGAAGCTCTTCCACAATCTCAATGGCGACGATGGCCCATTCTACTCTGGCAATCTCTTCCTGACCGATACTCTTTCTACTACTTCTCAGGGAGACGTTTCGTCCATGCGCACCACAGCCCGTTTCCTGAGCGAGAACAAAATCCCCGATCGCGCCCTGGCTGCCGGCCTCGCTCAACTGATCTACGCTGAAGATCCCGTTACGCACACGCTCAAGCCTATCGATTACGGGAACCTTCCCGTTCGCCTCCTCGGTAGCATCTATGAGAGTTTGCAGGCGTTCACCTTGCAGGTCGCCACTGAGGAGATGGTCATCGTGAAGGGCAGGCGCGCCGATGAGATTATTCCATATCGCGAGGCCCTCGCCACACAGCGGCCCGGGTGGGTGAAGCGTAAGTACGCTCCTGGCGCGGTCTACCTTGTCAGCGATCGACGCGCGCGCAGGTCCACCGGCAGCTATTACACGCCCGATAGTATCGTCCAGTACATCCTTGAGCACACGCTCGGTCCGGTCCTGGCAGCGAAGTTTGCAGTTCTGGCAGATCGCTTCACAGGGCTGCACGACACGCACGAGTCTACGGATAATGATGGTACGCGTCAGGACGACGAGCTTGTCGCGGACTTCTTCGCCATCAGAGTTCTCGATCCCGCGATGGGCAGCGGCCACTTCCTGGTCGCCGCCGTCAACTATCTCGCTACAACGATGCTGGCGTTCCTCGCGCATTTTCCTGACAATCCCGTGCTGGTCGAACTGGCCTCCATGCGCGCCTCTCTTCACCGAGAAAGCGCGGCTCTCAACCCGCCCTCCGATCTCGATCTGCTCAAACGCCTGGTGGTGAAACGCTGCATCTTCGGCGTCGATCTCGATCCCATGGCGGTTGAGCTTGCGAAGATCAGTCTCAGCCTCGATAGCCCTATCGCCGGCGTACCCCTCCCATTTCTGGACGCCCACCTGCGCTGCGGCAACGCCCTGATCGGTGCCCGCTTGCACAATCTTGACATAGAGAATACCCGGCGGCACGATGCGCCTATCATCGACGTAAGCAAATGCAACGATCTAACGCCGGATCAGGCGCGGGAGAGCCGGACAAGGTTTTCGCAGGCGCGCAGACAGATCGCACCCTACAAAGACGCGCTGGACGGCTATCTGGCTCGCTGGTTCGGGAACGATGTGCAGGCATACAGGAGCTTCCACTGGGAGATAGAGTTTCCAGAGGTATTTCTTGCCGGATCAGGAGAGCGCGCGGGCTTCGACGCTATCATCGGCAACCCACCCTATATCAACGCCAACGAGCTGAACAGGTCGCTATCGGCCCGCGAGAAGCCATACTGGAAGGTCCACTTCACCAGCGCAGTGGGCGCCTACGATATCTATCTGCTCTTTATGGAGCTTGCCATCAGGCTCTCGCGTAAACAAGGATACTCGGCGTTCATCACGCCCAATAAGTTCCTGTCAGCTCCGTACGCCTCAGCGTTCAGGGCATACTACAGCCGCGCGGCGAAGATGTTGCGCCTGCTCGATGCGTCAGGCGCTGATGTCTTCGCCGATCCGTCGGTCTATCCCGTGGTGCTCGTAAGTCAGGCTGATGCTTGCTCGCATGTTTATGCCATTGAGGTGGAACGGCTGCCGGGTGCGGAGGAGGGCAAGCTCCCTCCCTACTGTGTGGCGGTTCACCGCAGTGAGCATCTGGATGCGCTGCCGGAGAAGTTATGGAGCTTTCTGCTCTCCGACGACGCGCTGCCACTGCTACTCAAGGCGCAGTCCGTCTCGCTACAGCTTCAGCAGTGTGCGCTTGTGCGCGCCTCCACTTCTGCTTCTGAGGCCGACGCATATGCAATGGCCCTCTCGAATGAGCAGACTGGCGCGAGCAAGCAATTCATCAATACGGGCCTTATCGATCGCTACGATACCTCCTGGGGCATGGAAGCGCTCACCCACAAGGGCCACTCTCTTGCTACGCCTTTTCTCGATGTATCTCATGACGCCGTTTCGGATGCGCGCAGGTCTCAGTACCAGCAGCCAAAGCTCATTATCGCGAAGATGGCGCGCGGGATCGAGGCATTTCTCGACGAGGAGGGGGCTTTTGCTTCGGCGAACACTAATTTCGTCTCCTCCTCCTTATACGATCTCAAGTACCTACTCGCGCTGCTGAATAGTGCCTTGCTATCCAGGATATATACAGGCTACTTCGGCGCGTTGATGATGAGCGGCGGCTACATCCAGTTCCAGGCGCCCCAACTGCGCGTTCTCCCCATTCGCCGCGTCGCTTTCGTCACGTCCGCTGCCGACCGGGCCACCTACCTTGAGGAGGGGCGACGCTACTATCGATACTATCTCGCTACCAACGATGCCGATCCCGTGATGGCTTTCGTGCACCGTCACCTCTCGCTCCGACCCGAACGTTCAGACGTGGTGCACGATCTGCTGGCCTTTCTGGCTGGAACGATGCAGGCGTTGCATAGGGAGAGGCGAGCCGCACAAAGGGCATCGTTTGAGGAGAGCAGAGAGCTTGAACGCAGGCTTGCTCTTACGGATAAGCTTATCGATGCGGTCGTATATTTGCTCTACGGCCTGTCAGCTTAGTAATCTCAGTAGGGATGGGGCTTGCCCCATCCGGTGCCCCGAGAAGGCGGCTCCCCGGCCTGATCGCGCGCCCCGAGCCGGATGGTTCTCTCACCGACACTTTTTCAGAAACGAGATTTTTTGGGGTAGGGACCAGCTTCCAGCCATCGGTGACAATTAAATTAAAAAACGACTTGTCAAGGCAGGGAAAAAAGAAGAGAATCCATTCAAGAACAACAATCTCCATCAGAAAGGATTCTCTTCTATGCCAA
>DAOTTD010000219.1:0-4775 GCA_034438015.1 Ktedonobacteraceae bacterium
TGATCCCACGACTGCGTAAGGCACGCACCAGTTCAAAAAGCTTGACGGCCTCGTGCTCGGAAAGGGAGGCCGTTGGCTCGTCCATGACCAGGATGCGTGCATCCTCCGAGAGCGCCTTGGCAATTTCCACCAGTTGTTGCTGGCCCGTGCTTAAGCGACCGACCAGAACGGTGGGAGGAATAGAGGTCCCGAGCTGGCGGAGCACCCCATCGGCTTTCTGGTTCATTGTGTTGAAGTCGACCCAGCCTGGAAAGAGACGTGGTTCGTGTCCCAGGCAGATGTTTTCGGCGGCGCTGATATTGGGAGCGAGATTGAGTTCCTGGTGGATGATCCCTATGCCCAGGGCGAGGGCCTGCTTGGGACTGTCGATGGTGACGGGCCGTCCCTCGATTTCGATGGTGCCGCTATCGGGATGGTAGACCCCGGCCAGGATTTTCATCAGGGTCGATTTGCCCGCCCCGTTCTCACCGATGAGCGCGTGAACCTCGCCCTTGCGCACTTCCAGATGCACATCCCGTAGTGCTTGGACGCCAGGAAAACCTTTTGAGATATTCGTCATACGGAGAATCGCAGGAGCTGCCTCTGCTCCCTGTGCAGCCGGCTGGGGGTGTGTACTCTCAGTCATAGTAGGTACTCGCCTCACTCTCTATGGACAACTCTGTCATGTTGATCTACGAGAGAATGCAGCCTGATAAATGCAAGAAGCGATATATCAGGTCGCTTGTGGAGGGACGTAAGCCCTGTATGCAGCCAGAAACGAAGCTGCCGCTTCTTCTTGATAGACAGCCAGAAACGAAGCTGTCGCTTCTAGCCTTCGGCTCATCTGGCTGAAAGGTAGTAATTCCGCCCCTCCGTAGGTGGCATACAGTTACTACCCCAACCACCCTTTGTAGCTAGCAACGTTATCTTGCGTGATCAGCTTCACTGGAATAGAGATGAGTGTCGAGCTTACCTTTTGGCCGGCAGCAACCTTCTCACCGATCTGGACAGCGGTTTCTGCCATCGTAAATGGCGACTGTGCAGCAGTCGCCGCGAAGATCCCCTTGGTCTTCAAGGCGGTGACGGCATCAGGTGATCCATCTACCGCGCTAATGAAGAAGTTGTTGCGCTTGGCCTGTTGGCCTGCCAGCATCACACCCAGTCCTTCCGGGTCATTAATAGCGAAGATAGCATCCAGGTGCGGGTTGGCCGTTAAGATATTTGTTCCAATTTGGAGCCCGGTGTCTTTGTCACCGTTGCCAACCTGGCGAGCGACGACTTTGAGGCCAGGATTCTTCGCCAGAACGCTCTGACAGCCCTTTATACGGTCCTGCACAGAGGTGACAGGAGGACCATCAGCGATAGCAATATCCCCCTGTCCCTTGAGTCGATCCGCGATATATTGACAGGCGAGTTGCCCGGCCTGGACGTTGTTTGATTCGACGGTGGTAATAACACCTCCCTGAGCTCCCACATCGAGGGCAATAACCGGAATGCCAGCCTTGACAGCGCGTTGGACGGCGGGAGCAATACCAGCGGAGTCAACAGCATTCAGCAGAATGAGGTCGACGTGCTTCTGGATGAAGTCATCCACCTGGTTGCTTTGTGTTCCAATATCGTGGTTGGCGTCCGCCAGAATCACTTGTGCACCGATCTTCTTGGCCTCGGCCTGAGCTCCTTGCTGGATGGCAACAAAGAAGGGATTACTGATCGCCTGAACGGTTAAGCCAATCTGCTTAATCGTCTTGGGACCACTGCTACTTCCAGGGTTGAGAGCAGTACCCTGGGCCCCGCACGCTACGAAGAGTAAGCTACATGACAGAACGAACGCGTTGAGTAACAACAAGGACTTTCGCATAGCAAAATCCTCCACTGGAGCAACGTGAAAATAACAACGCTTCATCAATGTAGATTGTCATCAATGTAGATTGCTGGTTCTCTAAAAGTCACTCACCTCCCTTCTAGCGAATCTTTCCAGCTATGGAGCGGCCCCCTCCTCTTTACATTCGTACGTAGTCAATGTAATCGATGGTGCTGGACGTTTCGTGCAAGTCCAGTTAAGTAAGCAGTTTCCCATGCCGATGAACCTCAGCAATGAAATTCAGATAGACTCTCATAGATTTATAGGTAACTATTAAAATTATATCCTTATTCTTAAATCAGCGTCAAGATACATCACATCTACTCACGTAACGATGTAGGCAGTAGGGACAAGGGGTGGTGGTGGGGTAGGGAGGGGGCCTTGCGCTTGTCCTCTCGCCAGCGCCAGAACTCATGAAGTGAGAGGGATTGGGCCTTGCGCGGGCCCTGAGAGCGGTTCCAGGGCCCGCGCAAGGCAGGCCCCTACTTGAGGAGCATCGCCAGCCTTCTTACACCCTCCTCGATCTGCTCGGGAGTGAGCGCGCAGAAGGGTAGACGGACGAAGCGCTCGCCCATGTTAGCCTCGCGCCCGTCCAGTGGATCGGCGAAGAAGTCGTTTCCATTCGTCAGAAGCAGTCCGGCCTTTTGAGCACGGGCCAGCAGGTTGTTGCTAGTGTACTGTTCCGGCAGCGTAATACTGACGAAGAAGCCGCCCTCCGGCTCGGCGAACGAAACGCCGGGCAGGTGCGTCTTGAGCGCCTTGACGATGGCATGGAGACGTGGCGCGTAGAGCTGCTTGAGACTCTCAAGGTTGCTGGCGAAGTAGCCGCGCTTATGGAATTCGACGACCGCCGCCTGCGTGGGAAGCACCGGAGCGAGTATTGTATCCTCCGCGAGCTTCGTCAGTGGCTTGACCAATTCGGTCGATCCGATCAGGTAGCCAACGCGTAGCGCCGGGCTGATCAGCTTGCTATAGGAGCTGAGCGTGATCGTACGCGTAGGGTTGAGGTCGCGTAGCAGCGGCACCGACTCGCCGGAGTAGCGCAGCGTGCGATACGGCACATCCTCGACCAGCCAGAAGCCATAGCGTTCAGCCAGGTCCGCCAGCGCCTGCCTCTTTGCGGCTGAGGTCGTCACGCCGGTGGGATTCTGGAAATCGGGGATGACATACAGGAATGCCGGCGTTTTCTGTTTAATGGCCTGCTCCAACGCCTGCAGGTTGATGCCGTCGTGTTCCAGCGGAATGCCGACGACCTTTGCGCCCCGACGCCGGAACGTCTTGATCGCCCTATCGTAGCTTGGCTGCTCGACCAGCACGACATCGCCGGGCTTGACCACCAGCGCCGTGAGTAGATCCTGTAAGTGCAGCGAGCCGTTGCCGACCAGGATCTGCTCGGGCGCGACGTTATACTGTTCGCCCAACAGACGACGCAGCGGGAGGTAGCCGCCGTTATGTCCATATTGCAGCACCGTTTTGCCGTCCGGTCCCGCCAACACTGCCTGCAGGCATTCGCTAATGAGCGCCGTGGGTAGCGCCTCGGTTGCCGGAACGCCTCTGGTAAATAAGATTTGCTCGGTCTCCACCTGTCCCGTCATCTAAGTATATCTCCTTAATTTGCATAAATTTCGTCAGGAGACCTCCAATCGCTCCAACAACGCTGTATGGAATGAGCCGGATGGAGGCCCCGCCAATTTCTAAGAATGTATCAGTACAATTTTACCCTGTGGTTCGCCTGATGCCAGCAGGCGATGGGCCTCCGCCGCCTGCTCAACCGGCAAGATGCGTGCTATCAGCGGCGTAACAGCCTTTTCCGCAACCAGTTCCAGTATCTGCTGAATGTTTTGTACAGAAGTATGCAACATCCCGCCACCGAACACATGCACGCGTTTGAGCCGCCAGGATTGCGTGTTGACGGTTGCCTCCTGCCCGCCGAGATTGCCGACCAGGACGACCCTGCCATCAACTGCTGAGGCGTCGATGCTGGTCTGTAGCGTCGAGCCGACCAGTTCAAGCACAAGATTGACGCCTTTGTCGCCTGCAAGCGCTTTGGCCAGATCTTGCTTGCGATAGTTGATCACTTCATCGGCCCCCAGCTTGCGCACCAGATCGGCGCGCTCTTCGCTACTCGCCGTCGTAACGACCCAGGCGCCCGCGTGCTTTGCAAGCTGAATGGCGAGCGAGCCCACGCCGCTGGAGCCGGCCCAGACCAGGACGCGCTCGCCCGCTTTGAGCCGCCCGAGGTCAAATAAACTGGCCCACGCCGTCGATCCTGCCAGGCCTACCGCGACCGCCTGCTCAAAAGTGACGCCATCAGGGATACGCGCCAGATCAGAGGCGCGTGCAGCTATCTTGCTGGCGTATCCACCTCCGCCTTTTGCGGTCTGAGCATTCTCGGTAAGCACACGCTCACCCGCTCGGAAGCCGTTCGCGTCCTGTAACACAACACCGGCTGCCTCTAATCCTGGCGTGAAGGGAAGTTGACCTACTGGCCGGCTGCCTGCCCGTTGGAACAGATCAAGACGATTGACCGTGGTTGCTTTGACCTCGATCAGCACATCCTGTGGGCCTGGAATGGGATCGGGAACCTCCTGCACCTGCAGTACCTCGGGATCGCCGGGCTTGCTAAACTGTACCGCTTTCATGTGTACCACTCTCCTCCTTACGTGATTTGCTGCTGTTGGGATCGTCTTCTTCATTGTATGCCCATCGTTTGTGGATGGCAAGGCTGGCGACTGCCCTGACTGACCGATGCTGATCTCAGGACCGTACGATAACAGAGAGCATGACTCCCCCGAAAAAAGTACTAATAATCCTTGCTATTAGAACGAATGTTTTATATAATGGAGAGGTGCTAAAAAGAATTATTTCGTAGACGGCGTGTGTAGTTTATGCAAGCAAAGAGATAGATAGCACAAGAATAATGAAGCTCAAGACA
>DAOTTD010000220.1:0-3725 GCA_034438015.1 Ktedonobacteraceae bacterium
GCAAGGAGTGCGTCGGTATCGACAGCAGTCTCCGGCCATGGCTCTGGGGCTGACGGACCATCTCTGGTCGTTCCTGGAAGTGTTGACCTCCCGTGTTCCTACCACCTCTTAACAGGGTCACTACCGATTTGTTCGATGCAGTGACAATTGCCAGGATGGCCGGGCACTGGCAGACGCTCCTGGAGGGTATCGTGGCCGATCCGAAGCAGCGGCTCTCCGACTTGCCCCTCTTGACTGAGGCCGATCGGCAGCAGTTGCTGGTGGAGTGGAACGACACCCGGCGAGCGTATCCACGGGACCAGTGCATCCATGAGTTGTTCGAAGGGCAAGTCGAGCGAACACCTGATGCGGTGGCGGTGGTCTTTGAAAACAGCCAGTTAACCTACCGAGAACTCAACCAGCGAGCCAATCAACTGGCGCGGCACTTACAGGCGCTGGGTGTAGGCCCGGAAGTGCTGGTAGGTATCTGTATGGAGCGTTCGCTGGAGATGATGATTGCCCTTCTGGGCACCCTCAAAGCTGGGGGCGCGTACGTCCCACTGGACCCGACGTATCCACGAGATCGGCTGGCTTTCATGCTGCAAGATGCGCAAGTGCCCGTGCTGTTGACGCAGCGGCGACTGCTAGAGGGATTGCCTGAACATAAGGCGCAGGTGGTCTGCCTGGATGCTGACTGGGAGGCGATTGCTCAAGAAAGCGCGGTGAACACGATCAGAGAGGTGATGGCTGACAATCTGGTCTACGTGATCTACACCTCAGGATCGACAGGAAAGCCTAAAGGAGTCCTGGTTACTCAACAGAACCTGGTTCACTCGACCTGTGCTCGTACGAGCTACTACCGCTCCTCTGTCAAGAGCTTCCTCTTGCTTTCACCGTTTGCCTACGATAGTTCAGCGGCTGGCATCTTCTGGACGTTGTGTCAAGGAGGCATGCTCGTCCTCCCTGGGCAGGGCCTCGAACGAGATCCCTTACAGATTGCAGAGGTGATCGCCCACAATCAAGTCTCCCATGTGTTAAGCGTTCCGTCGCTCTACAGAGAGCTGTTGGCGCAAGCGATACCACAGCAACTGGTATCGCTTCAGACGGTAATTGTGGCAGGGGAATCCTGTCCAGGAGAGCTAGCCGAACGTCACCAGGCGTTGCTACCCCATACAGCCCTCTTCAATGAATATGGACCCACCGAGGGGACGGTCTGGAGTAGCGTCTATGAGATTCTGGCCCAGGAACTGAGCACAAGGATACCCATTGGTCGTCCGATTGCCAATACACAGGTTTATCTGCTCGACCGCCACTTGCATCCTGTCCCAATCGGCGTGCAGGGTGAACTCTACATTGGCGGTGATGGTTTAGCCCGAGGCTATCTCAACCGTCCAGGATTGACTGCTGAGCGGTTCATGCGTCACCCCTTCAGCGATGACCCGCATGCTCGCCTTTACAGAACGGGCGACCTTGCTCGCTACCTGCCTGATGGGAATCTTGAGTTTCTTGGTCGCATCGACCAGCAGGTCAAGATTCGTGGCTTTCGTATCGAGCCAGGCGAGATCGAGGCCGTGCTCAGCCACCATCCCGCCGTGCGGGAAGCTGTGGTTGTGGCACGCGAGGATACTCCCGGTGATAAGCACCTCATAGCTTACGTGGTCTTCCACGAGGAGCTGGCTGCCGCAGTTGCTGATCTGCGGGACCATGTGCTGAAAGCATTGCCAGCCTATATGATGCCTTCCGCCTTCGTGCTGCTCGAAGCGCTACCGCTGATGCCCAATGGTAAGGTTGACCGGCGTAGGCTACCAGCACCTGATCCGGTCAGACTCACGATGAGAGAAACCTTTGTAGCTCCAGCGTCGATGGTGCATCATCAGCTCGTGCAGATTTGGGAAGAGCTCCTGGACATGCGACCGATTGGGCTTCGGGATAACTTCTTCTATTTGGGAGGACATTCTTTGCTTGCCACTCGTCTTGTTGCTCGAATTGAGCAGGTTTGTGGCAAGAAGATTCCTCTGGCGACCCTCTTCGCCAGACCGACCATAGAAGACCTGGCGAACGCTCTGCAAGCAGAAGCGGAAGAAGATAGAATCTCTCGCGCTCCTGTAGTAGCGCTTCAGGCCAGTGGATCCAGGCGGCCTTTCTTCTTTTTGCATGGCGCCTGGAATAGTGAGGCCTTCTACTGCTTCTCCCTGGCACACCATATGGGGGCGGATCAACCATTTTATGCAATAGAACCGTACCATTTTGATGGCCTACAGATCGCTCTCACAATGGAAACCATGGCAGCGGCTCATATTCAGACGTTGCGGACCGTTCAGCCAGAAGGTCCGTACCTCCTGGGAGGCTTTTGCAATGGAGGGCTGGTGGCCTATGAGATGGCCCGACAACCCCATGCGCAAGGACAGCGGGTCGATCTCCTGGTTTTGATTGATCCAGCATATCCCCCTATGCTGCACAAATTGGTGCGGAGTGTAATCAGTCGCGCTGGCAAGCTGATGGGAGTCGGCCAGGATAAGCAATTAGATTGGTTTCTCCGTCTGCGGCATGTGTATAAATATGTGCGGCATCAGAGGAAGTTGGAAGACTACAAGGAATTCAGAGCCATTGATCCCAGTATCAAAACATTTCTCCCAACGGCCAATGCCCTGCGTCAGGACAATATCGCCGTATCTAATTGGATAATCGCGGGTTACAGCTATGGCTCTTATCCTGGCAAGGTCACGTTGTTTTGGGCCCGTGAAGAGCTTTTTGGCGGCGTGTGGCGGCGTAAAGTGGCGAAAGAGAAAGATATTGAGGTGCATGCCATTCCTGGCACGCACAAAAACTGTAGAACCGACCATGTCCAGGCTTTGGCTGAAGAGCTGAGGCTGTGTCTCAGGAGTTGTCAATAAATAACATTGGAGGTACGCCATGACTGAAGACAACTCAATCAACAACATGCTCAATATGTAAATAATGCTGTAGTCTCTGCCAGGATACCCTACAATTCAGCTCACCACATTCATATCCAAAAAAATCGTCTCTGTGCGTCTTATGTGTATATATTATCGAGGGTCTTCGTACACGCAGTTTCACTGCGAAATATTGAACGATATGGCCTGTTGAGACCATATTGATTGGCGAAAATGAGGAAATACATGATGGCTCTTGATGTGGCTCAACTGATGAAGATGTCTCAAGCGCAGCTCGATGAACTTTTCCACACTAGCCCGGCAGGCGATATTCCCAGCGGAGAAGCGGAAGGGACCGTAATCATCGCTCCTGACACAGAACTTTCAGATATTGCAGCAAAGTTTGTTCACATCTTTGTCTGGCAGGGGAAAGTCTTTGATCCGGCAACTGGCGAATTACGCAACGAAATCTTACCTCTAAGGATTAAAGCAATCATCGCCAGGGTCTACAAGGACCAGAGTTGGTTTGATGGCAAAGAATGTATTGCCCTGGATTACTCTCGAACGTCGCTCGTTGCGCACTGGATAAGAGATGAAATCCGCACAGTCGCTCCAGGGCTGTATCTGGGCATCGTGTATTGGGATAAAGCAAAGTTGATCAACTTTGCCCTGGCTTTCCCTAATACATGAAGGCTGATCTACATGGTAGCTTGTGATACATCTAGAATGAAATATATTGAACAAAGTATACCGGGCAATGACTGATAAATCATTTGTTGCTCGGCAGAAGTGGGAGAAATAGATGTCTGATAATCCTGAGCACTTCCGCGATTACGCCCGTATCCTGCTTGC
>DAOTTD010000221.1:0-3219 GCA_034438015.1 Ktedonobacteraceae bacterium
AGGAAAAGATCATTCCCTATGTCTTTCGTTTTATTCTTACCAATCTGATTTTTCCATCTGACTGGTCATTAACAGAAGAAACCAGAGGGATAAAACTTCTGGTTCGTAAGTAGTAAATACGGTGCTACGCATTGCCTCACGAAAATCTTCCTTTCTCCTCTTCAAGCAGACATGTTCCCATGACTTTGCTCAGGCTTTCCTCCAGGATCACAACTTCGCGCATCAGCTCGGGAGCAGGAGAAGAACCTGGTATTCGTTAGAGAGAAAGAGGAAGATTTTGATGAGGCAAGCCAACATCTCGCTGTCGCCTCCGCCCGCCTGATGCAGATTTCAAGAGGAGAGAAGAGTGGAACGATCATTGTGTTTTCAAGCCAGGAGGGAAGTGCTCCACCAGATGGCCCCACAGTACCGAGAGGCATCCCCGTCATAGAAACGAACACTACTTGAGGCCTTTATTGCAACCACTGGCTCTGTGCGTAAATACGCCAGGTGGCTCCTCAACCATGCAGATGAGGTGCAGCAGACCCATGGGCGCTCACAGCTTCGCAGCTACGGACCAGAAGTCCAACACGTGCTGTTTCTGGCTTGGCACGCCGCCAACCGCATCTGCGCCAAACGCCTCATCCCTTTTCTGCCCACACTCATAGAAGCGCTAGAGCGGCATGAGCACCTGCACATCTCGGAAGAGTGTCGAAGGCAACTGCTTTCCATGAGTGCTGCGACGGCAGATCGCCTGCTGTCTTCTCAGCGCAAACTGAGTCAACGTGGTCTCTCCACCACGCGAGCGGGAACACTGCTCAAGCAGCAGATCCCGATCCGCACATTCGAGGAGTGGAATGAAGCCCAACCCGGCTTTGTGGAAGTGGACCTGGTAGCCCATTGTAGCACCACTATCGAGGGAGGCTACCTGTATACGCTGACGCTCACCGATATAGCCACTGGGTGGACCGAATGTCTTCCTCGCCTGCTCCGCAGTCAGGAAACGGTGCTGGCAGCTATTCAGCGAGCACGAACGCTGTTCCCCTTTCCGATCCAAGGGATCGATACCGATAACGGCGGAGAATTCATCAATGAGGCAGTAATCACCTACTGCGAGCAAGAACAGATCACCTTCACGCGGGGACGCCCGTATCTGAAAAATGATCAGTGCTTTGTCGAGCAAAAGAATGGGGCGATTGTGCGCCAAATGGTGGGCTACGATCGCCTGGTTGGCGAACATGCCTATCGGCAACTCACCGAACTCTACCGTGCGCTGCGCTTGTATGTCAACTGCTTTCAGCCCTCGATGAAATTATTGTCCAAACAACGCGTTGGAAAGAAAGTCCGCTACGTCTACGACCCGGCGAAGACCCCGCTGCAACGCCTCCTGCAGTCAGGAGTATTATCTGTGCAGAAGCAACAAGAGTTGACTGAGGTGGCCCACGTACTCGACCCCATCCGTCTTTTCCAACAACTGGAGCAGTTACAACGGGCTGTCTTTCGTTGCACTGTCAGTTGCTCTCCTGTGATTTCACCCATCCCTTCTGCCTCCATCCGCGTCTTTTCCGTGGACGATTGTACCGTGGGAAAGCTTCCTGAAGAGAGGTGTGTTCCCGATACAACAGCAGGACTCCAGACCTTGTACCGAGAGCAGGAGCGGAGAAAACGGGTCCTGGGTTGGCGTCGTACCCACAAGGACCCCTTTGCAGGAGAGTGGGAGCAAATCAGCTCCTGGCTGGCAGCCAATCCTGAACGGAGCAGCGGCGCCGCTTCCCCGGACGCTATCACCCCTTACAAATCCGCGCCCTCCAACGAGGGATGCGGAAAATCCGAGCCCATCTGCTGGGAAATTTTGAAGAGCAATGGCAAGAAGAAGTGATCCACGGACTATCACGCGAGTCAATTTCGCCAGCAGAGAGGACACCCAGGAGTTCTTGACCGCCAGTTGAACACACTGCCGGTACGATTTTTGGTGGTGCAATGCACCATCGCTGCTCTCATGCGAAAGTGTCACTCAAGGACTGCCGCGTACTCCGAGGACATCCAGGGCTCTCCTCGTGCCGCTGCGGCGTGCGCCCACTCGTACATCGCCAGCAGCTCATCGAGCTGCCCAGAAGTCATCGACTCTGCGAGCAAGGCGCGCACCCGCAGCGCCCGGGCGGCATAGTCGACGAGGTCGTGGGGCAGGCTCCAGCCCGTCATCAGCAGCAGCACCTGTCGGGCGGCAGCCATCCAGCTCTCGCAGGGCATCGATGCGCCGTGCCCTTGCGCGTCGTCTCGAACGGCATCCAGTTCGATCCCCGCCTCCTGTTCCCGCAAGGTGAAGGTCCACGGCGTCGGCGCGGGCTGATAGGCCGCAGCATGGGGGTCGGAGGCTTCGAGCACCACGATGTCACCCAGCCAGCGCGACTCGAACTGATCGGTGGTGGCGTCGAGGATGCGGCCACCTGGGAGCTGGTTCCAGCAGTGCTGCCAGCACACGCGAGTGTCGAGCAGGCGCAATCGTCCCCATCGACGCGGCCAGCCGAACTGCGCTTCAAGCGCCGCCGCCACCTTTGAGCAGCGAGCGTCGTAGGGCCGTCCATCCTGAAAGCGAACCTGCCTTCGCAGCGTCAAGACGGCTTGTCTGTCGATGGCTGCACCGGGCTCAGCCATGGCTTGCGATCTCCCTCCTCAAAGTGATGTCATGATGAAGTCGAGGATTGTCTTCTCTAGAGCTGTTGATTCACGCTCTTAGCACTCAGCCCAACTATAGCAGAAATGGGTGAAACAGGTGAGTTTCTTTCGCAATTTTATTTAGCTCGTGGCCGATGTGCTGAATCAGCAAACTGATGAATTATGTTGACATATAGCCTGAGCACAAGCCTGAAGGTGCCTGACAGAGAACTTTTTGACTTCCTTTGGCCCAAAGTTGCTCGGAATCTTCCCCTCCTTTCCTCTTGACTCTGTAGTATGGTACAGGGTGTATAGTCTTCTTGAAGGAGGAATAGAGATGGAGATTCTCTCGATTGGACAGGTGGCACGCCGAGCCGGAGTTGGCATAGAAACGGTGCGGTTCTATGAGCGTGAAGGCTTGCTGGAAGAACCGCCGCGCCGGGCCTCTGGCTATCGCCAATACTCCGAGCAGGTGGTCAGGCGTCTCCGCTTTATTAAACGCGCAAAAGAGCTTGGCTTTTCGCTCAAAGAAATTACGGAACTGCTCATGCTGCGCGTGGACGCCCAGACGTCCTGTGACGAGGT
>DAOTTD010000222.1:0-38190 GCA_034438015.1 Ktedonobacteraceae bacterium
TGTTGAGCGGCAAAGACATCGTGAGCAACCTTTAAGAAGAAGAAGTACGTTTTCACCGAGGCGGTATCCACTGCGGGCATGTGACAGGCAAGATCAAACAAGACCTGGTATCGTGGCAAAAGGCGAAGTGAGCGTTCCATCTGTTCCCTCCTTTCGTTGCTCCCCTCTATGCTATGGCACCTTACTATCTATGTATATTATAAGCCGCCATACTATCTTTGTCAAGGGTTTGGTAGGTCTTCCCTGATTATTGTGAATACAAATCTAACCTCCACATCTCCCGAAAATCCTAAAAGAAAAACAAAATCGTATCCATATTCCCGGTACGGGACGTGTACCATTATGTGGAACAAAATAAGACAGATCAGGTGAAGTGTCGCTCAACAATCCAAGACATTCACGGTTCATCTGACGGGTCTTTTAACGTTCCTATGGTATATTGAACGTGGACCTTTAATAGGCCCATCGGGCGTTGAGGCACGATATTTGTGTTCAGGTCCTGTTACATAAAGGAGAGAATCATGACAACAGAGCAAAGAGCGAAAACACGCAGCAACCGGCAGGTCAAATCATATCCGGCTCCGGCGCAACTCGCAACGGTCTCGGATCTATCATCGCAGGAAGCGCAGGCGATTACAGAGGCACTCAATCCTCTGGTTGCTGATCTCTTCGCCCTATACGTAAAAACGAAGAACTTCCACTGGCACCTGGCAGGCTCGCACTTTCGCGACTACCACCTGCTCTTCGACGAGCACGCGGACCAGATCTTCGCGGCGGTCGACATCCTGGCCGAGCGCGTCCGGCGGGTGGGCGGCACGACGATCCGCTCCATCAGCCATATCGGTCAGTTGCAGACGATCGAAGACAACAACGAAGACTTTGTCTCCCCGGCGGAGATGGTGCGCCAGTTGATGGAGGACAATGGACGCCTGGTGCAGGCGCAAAGGGCCGCACACGAGGTCTGCGACAAGAGCCGCGACGTGGCGACCGCCAGCCTGCTCGAAGTGACCATCGATGAGGCCGAGCGCCGCAAGTGGTTCCTGTTCGAGGTTCTGCAGGGCGCGGGCAACGCCGAATAAGCGTAGGCAATAACGATTGTAAAAACGTTGGGCGACGACTCTCACCTGGAGTCGCCGTCATTTTTTGTGTGGTACATCAGAATGCATTTTATCCTATTCCTGAGAGCATTTCCTAAAAGGGGATTAAATACTGATTGCCAACGTAATAGAATAAATCACAAAGATGTCGCATGTCAGGGATAGAAATGCTTTTTCACTCTGGATGTGAGTTGAACAAAGTGCCCAATCCTGATATACTACACCTACCGAACTAGAAGAGTGTCCCGCACAGTTTTTTTCTCTGTACCGGAACAACCACCCCAGGTGGTCGTGTTGCATGGGCGGTCTACGACAGACCTCCGCACAGTCTGAACAGACCACCTCTTGCTAAGAAATTCAGGAGGAACCGGGCTTTATGAAGGTTTATAGGGCGGAACAGATTCGCAATGTCGCATTAATTTCGCACGTTGGAGCAGGCAAAACATCTCTGGTCGACGCTGCACTATTTGATAGCGGCGCCGTGACCCGGCAGGGCAAGGTCGATGAGGGTAGCTCAATCTCTGACTACGATCCCGATGAGCTCAAACGTCGCATGTCGTTAAATGCTAAGGTGATCCCCGTTGAATGGAAAAATGCTAAGATCAATTTTATCGACACTCCCGGCTACGCGGACTTCGTTGGTGAAGTGAAGGCCGGCCTGCGGGTAGCCGATGCAGCACTCGTGGTTGTGACAGCTGAAAAGGGCGTAGAGGTCGGGACCGAACTTACGTGGCAATATGCTAATGAGCGCAACCTCCCGCGCATAGTTCTAGTAAATAAGCTCGATCGTGAAAATACATCATTCGACCAGGCGCTTGAGTCGCTCCGCGCCCAGTTCGGCGTCAGGGTCGTTCCCCTACAGATTCCCATCGGCGAGCAGGCCAACTTCAAGGGCATCGTCGATCTCGTCTCACAAAAGGGCTACACGTTCGAGGGCAACAAGGTACAGGAGGTCACTATCCCCGCCGACCTTCAAGAGAGTATCAACACTTATCGCGAACAGTTGATCGAGTCCGCCGTGGAGAGCGACGACGAGATTATGGAGAAGTTCCTGGAAGGCGAGGAGCTGAGCAACGAGGAGATCCTGTCGGTCATTAAGAAGGGGATCAGCACCAATCAACTGGTGCCGGTGCTCTGCGGCTCGGCGAGTAAGAACATCGGCGTACAGACGCTCCTCGACGCGATTGTTGACTACCTGCCCAGCGCCGCTGATGCACAGCCCGAGGAGGCGAAAGAGTTCGGCGATACCCTTTCGCTTTTCATCTTCAAGACAGCCGCCGCCCAGGTCGGCACCATCTCTACATTCCGCGCCTATAGCGGGACACTCAAGCCGGATAGCCACCTCTCCAATGTGCAGACCAGGGCCGATGAGCGCATCAGTCAACTGATTATCCCGCGCGGTAAGTTGCAGGAGTCCGCAAGCGAGATCAGCGCGGGCGACTTTGGGGCCGCACCGAAGCTGACGAACAGCCGCACCGGCGATACGCTGGTCGGCAGCAAGGATAGCAGCAGGGAACTCGAGCCGATCAACTTCCCCGATCCGGTCTATACTGTGACGGTCGTTCCAAAGAGTCAGGCCGATCTGGATAAAATGAGCAACGCCCTGTCGCGCATTGCGCAGGAGGATCGGACGCTGCGGGTCTCGCGCGATCCCGAGACTGCCGAGGTCCTGCTATCAGGCATGGGAGAAGCGCATCTGCAGATCATAATCGAAGGCATCAAACGCAAGTACGCGGTCGATCTGGAGACGCGTGAGCCGCGCATATCTTACCGCGAGACGATTCGCAAGAAGGCGCGCGCCAACGGTCGCCACAAGCGCCAGAGCGGCGGCCATGGACAGTTCGGCGATGTCTGGTTGGAGATCGAACCGCTGCCTCGCGATGGCGAGGATACCTTCGTCTTCGAGGATAAGATCGTTGGCGGCGTCGTGCCAGGCCAGTTTATTCCCGGCGTCGAGAAGGGCGTGCGCGAATCACTGAAGCGCGGTTTCATTTCTGGCAATCCGATGGTCTACATCAAGGTTGCACTGGTCGATGGAAAGTATCACCCGGTAGACTCTTCAGCACAATCGTTTGAAATCGCCGCCTCGCTGGGTATGCAGGAGGCCGTTCCCCAGGCCAATCCCGTCCTGCTGGAGCCGATCATGAACGTCACGATCACGGTGCCAGAGAACAATATGGGCGACGTGATGAGCGATATCAACACCAGGCGCGGACGCGTGCTCGGTATGGAATCGCTGGGCGACGGCACGCAGCGCATTACCGCTTCCGTGCCGCATGCCGAGATGCTGCGCTACGCTACCGATCTGCGCTCGATCACACAGGGACGCGGCTCCTTCAAGATGGAGTTTGCGCAGTACGAAGAGGTACCAGCGAACGTCCAGCAAGAGATTGTGGCACAGCATAAGAAGGCAGAAGCCTGAGGTACTAGTAGGGATGGGGCTTGCCCCCATCCGGCTCGGCAAGCGTGATCAGGCCTGGGGATTGCGTTCTCGGGAACCGGATGGGGGCAAGCTCCATCCCTACTGAATAATTCTCAGTCCATATTCAATGCCCCCTTTTGAGGAGGGGGCATTTTTGAAGCGAGGCGCCATTCCTGGCAGCCCTCATACTATTCGACGCCTAGGAGGCGTGTATCGTATTTATCATGAGCACCTGGTATGGAGCCAGTGGAACCTCATAGCCATTGATCACCACCGTCTGTTTGGAACCGAGCTGGTTCACGATCATGGTCTTCTTACTAGAGGCCAGCACCGTCACCGCTTTATTGGTGTTATTGTTCACCGTAAGGAGCGCCGTCCCTGGGCCAAAGTAGTCGTAAAAGTCCTTGACTGTATAATACCAGGGCGTCGGGCCATTATAGTCAATGAGCCCTTCTTGCTGCCCATCGCCTTCTAGATAGGCTCCCTCTATTCCCCCTTCTACTCCCCACATTAAGGCGTATGACGCACCACTTTTCACGGTAGAGATCATCGCGTTGGCCATGGTTGCATTAAAGTGATTTTCATCGCTATATTGTTGAACGGTGCCGGGATACCACTCCGCCCAACCAAAGGGCAACGTTGCACCACCATGAGGCAGCTGCCTGAGCCAGGTGGCGAAGTCAGTGTAAAAATGAGCATTACTGAAATCTTGCGACGAGCTATTGGAATTAAAGCCGCCATCAATAGCGACGAAATCCCCTCCATGTTTGATATTCAACCATTGTGCAGTAACTGGATCTGGAATCTCGCCCAATGAGATGCCATTATACGGCCCTCCCAGGCGCGCACTCGGGCGCACAGATTTAACGGCATCGTAGACATCGTTGTACAACTGCATATAATCTGATGGGTTATTAAAGCCCTTTAACTCGTTCCAGACTTGAAAATTTTGTATATCTGGATAGCGTTGGACGACTTTCTTCGCGAGATTTGCAAAGTCCGCGTAGTTTCCAGGATTGGGGGCCGTATTGATATCCGAATTGTTCTTCATCCAATCGGGCGCACAGCACAGGCTGATCATCAGTTTCGTCTTGCCTCCACTGAGATCCCTGATGTGCCGCATAATATCTACTTGTTGGTCAAGGGAAGACCAATCGTACTGACCCGCTCCGGACATCGGATTATCGGTTCCCCACCCATAAATGAACACATTCAGGTATCCAACGCCCTTTGCAAGCTGCGATTGTTCGCCAGGGTCGGTGAGATGGGTATCATTCTGGGTGAATGTCGCACCAGGTAAAAATTGGCTGGTTGTTGTAGATGTATTGAGAATAGTAATATCCGTTGAGCCTGTGGCACGCTTAAAAGGAGGGGCAGGCGTAGGTGTAGGCGTAGGTGTAGGAGGTGTAGGAGATTGCGGTGTAACTGCAGCCGTCCCGTTCGCCCCTTGAGAGGGTCCTGTCGCTCCATTTAAAGAAGAACTGAGAAATTTTAGCCCCACCCCTACGAGAGCTAAAATAACCAGCACGATAACAATTAGCTTAATTTTATTCACACATATTTTCCTTCGCCATTATTCACTATTGAGCCCATATTTACTCTAGCCTATATGTATCACAAAAGAAACAGGAATTTGTAAATACTTTGTAAAAGATTAGTGCTCCAATAGCAATTCACTCTTACTCTTGAACCTTGTCAGTTCAGACGCGTAATATCTTCGGGGAAACCTTTGGAGAGAATCTGGCGCATGAAGGGCACTTCACGGCGCAGGATGGTAATCTCCTCCCGTAAACGCTGACGCGTCGATGTCAGTTCCAGAAATTGCTGCTTGCGCTCCTCCTGGATATCCAGGAAGTAGGCGATGAAGTGCGACAGGTCCTCTGCCTCCTCTGGCAGGTTCGCTTCGACATCTTTGTCCTCAGATGCCTCCAACAGCATGCTCAGGTATTCGCCAAAGAGGTCGCGCGCCTGCTGCATGGCCGGCATCAGTTCATGTTCTGACTCTGAGGCATCTTCGTACAGTTCTACCAGTCCGGAGAGGTAGGGTCTATCGCGATGCTCGCTCACGATGCGAAAACGCTTTGTACCGACCGCCATGAGTGTATAGCGACCATCTTCAAGGCGATCCAGGTTGCGTATCTCGACCATCGTTCCTACTGGATACGGCTTTTCGTTGAGATGCTCGCTCTCGGGCCGGGCCAGCACTATACCAAAAGGCTTCTCGTCGCGCTGACAATCCAGGATCATCTGGCGATAGCGCATCTCAAAAATATGCAACGGCGACACTGTTCCAGGAAAAAGTACTAAATTTAAAGGAAACAACGGTAATTCGATCGCCGACATAGAGTCCTCCTCTTCTGGTAGAAAAACCATCACTACCAGGACGCCACAACTATCGCCATTCAGGTACTCATTTATACTTTACCTCAGTGCCACGAATTAATGCAAGTGCATTTCAGGTACATTGCGCAAAATACGCAAAAACAGACCGGCATTATGCTGACGACGATTCTCTTTTGCCGCTAACAGATGAGCGATACCGTTTCGCCGTTATGTTTGGCGGAGTACTTTGCGGCCTCCATTACGGCGATGGTGCGCCGCGCCTCCTGGGGCGTCACGGCCAACGCTTCTCCGGATTGCAGGTGGTTAGCAAGGTTGCGATGGAAGGCGTACGCGGGCATTGGGGGAAGCGAGAGGCGTTGTTCATGCACGATGTCGCCGCTCTCACGCGTGAAGACGCTGAGCTGGGGCAGGGCCTCGGAGGGCGCCAGGCGTTCCTCGATCAGATCGCCGGACCAGCGCCGCGTCTTCACACTCTCCTGGCGCCAGTCGCCGACGATGGCTCCATGTTCGCCCAGGATATACCATTTGGGCTTCAGGGCGGCGGCGATATCCGAATGCATGAAGGTCGCTTCCTGCCCACTGGCAAAGCGGAGAGAGACGCTGGACTGATCGGCATTGGTTATGTCGTGCCAGACGCGCTTGTGCTCGACGCCGCGCACGCTAACCACAGGGTCAGGAATGAGATTGAGAATCCAGTCCAGGTAGTGCGAGCCCCAGTCGTAGAAGACGCCGCCGGAGATGGGTTCGTGCGAGTGCCAGTAGTCACAGGGGTGCCCGTAGCCACCGATAAAGGTCTCGATATGGAAGACGGGGCCGATAACGTTACGCTTGAGCACCTGCTGGATAGCCAGGTAGTCTGGGTCCCAGCGCCGGCACTGATAGACGGTAAGCGCCCGGCCCATCTCTTCGGCGAGATCAATCATCGCATCGGCCTCGGCGGTCGTCAGGCAGAAGGGCTTTTCGCTCACAACGTGCTTGCCCGCGCGCAGCATTTGCATAGAGATATTGGCGTGGGTATTGGGAGGCGTTGAGACGATGACGACATCGACGGCTGGATCTTCCGCTACTGCGGCGAGGTCAGTGCAGGTGCGTACGCCGGGAAACGCCTGGCGGGCGGCCTGCAGGCGGGACTCGTTGCGATCACAGACCAATGCGTACTCGAGTCCTGGCACATTGTTGATGGCGGTGCCATGCTCAAAACCGATCGCGCCGTAGCCGATCATTGCCACATTGGCCGGGCGCTCCTCGCGGTCCTCTCTCCCGACATAACGAATGGCGCGCGCGACAATCTGCTGGAATACCGAGTGCGCCCTCGTTTCGGGCTGTGTACCGGATATAGCGCAGAAGACGCGACCTCGCCCATAGTCGCGCAGGTAGGCCAGGGCGCAGGTCGTGTAGCGCCACGATGTTTGTAAAAGGACCTGGGCATCTGGCGGTATCGTCGTGAGGAGATAGGCGGACTCAAGGATGGCGAAGCTGTCATCGATGCGTCGCGTAATATAGTGATCGGAGGTCGCCACGCGTGCGATAAGCTCGCAGCGCGGCGTGCAGGTCCCGCTTGCTGGACCCAGGAGTTCTCCTAGCAGCTCACATTCAAGATACGCCTCGACCGCGTCACCAAGACAGACCAGTCCACCGCCATGCTCGACGTGGGCGCAGAGCGCCTGCTGGTAAGCGATATCGATAGGGCCTATATCGCCATCGATTACAACGACACGAGCGGTCTCGACGAGCGACAACCGCTCACGCGAACGGACAGTAAGGATATCATTTACCTCAAGCATTACACGCTCCTAAAAAAGTTAACACTGCGCATCCCCGCAAAGTTATGATATTCGCCATCACCAATACAAGACTCGCACCACGCCCATAACGGGTAGGAGCACGCCTCATAAGGGCCCACTACGCGTTTACTTGACTATGATAGTGCGGGTGCTCATGAGAATGGTCGGGCCAGTGTTGGTGGTTGTGGGTATGCATCATGCCAGGAGGCGGCAATTCACCGGGCCCGTGCGTGTGCGTCCCCTCAAGGTGCCGAGGATGATCGTGACCATACCACCTGCGCTGAGGATCATAGTTGGCAACGAGCAGATTCTCGCCGTGATGCCAGCGATCGCGGAAGATGTCATAATTTTTCTTGCTCTTCGTCGCGCGCTCGTCTTCGCTTAAACTGTACCACTCGCGATGCGGATGCTTCTCGATGCGTTCGGCAACCAACGGAGTAACCACAGCGCGATACCCCGCCGTTTTGAAGAAAAAGCTGAGATAGATATCCATCAGGCGGTAGAAGCGAAACTTCTCATCGATCCAGCCAACCTCGGGCAGTAGCGCACGGCAGAAGGCCATCAAGTAGCCCTCGATCGCATCGACATCGGGACCGTCGGCTTCGCGGAACTCGCGCAGATCGTCGGTTACGAGGCCATAGGGACCCACTACGCCGATCTGCTCATCGGCGAGCGCCCCTTCTAGCGGCGACCAGATGTCTCCAGTCACTTCGATGGAGGTATCCATCAGGATGATATTGCGCCCTCTGCTGGCGTGCATCGTCGCATTGCGTCCAGCGGCGAAACCAAGGTTGTGATCAGCGAAGAGGACCTGCAGTCCGAGCGGCTGTCCTTCTTCCGCGACGAGATCGCCATGGCGCGCCAGTTGCTCAAGGTACGGCAGGGTATCGTCGGTCGAGCCGTTCTCGATGATCACGAGTTCGAGATGTCGTTGCCCGGCGTGCCGACAGATGCTCTTGACACAGCGCTCCAGGTCTTCACGACTGTTGTGCGCCAGCAGGTTGATCGAGAAAGCGTAGAGATCAGGCACGTGCGTATTATCAGGCGCATCGGTCGAGCTCGACAGAACGATAAACTCGTCTTCGGGACGGCGCGGCAGCACCAGCGTGCCACGCGGCGTATCCCTGACGGTGTAGCCAACCTCGCCAAGCTGTGCACGTATAGAATCGGCGTGCGGGTAGTCCGCGTGCTGACGCAGCGTCGAACGCGTCTGTACACGATCAGCAATCTCGGTGGGAACGGCGGCAAGATACGCCTGTGGATCGAGCCTCTTCAGGGGACGATCGCTCGTAAGATAGTTTCTCAGATCGAAGCCCAGGATGCGGTCAAAATCGAGCAGCAGGCGTATTCTGGTGGTGGGATCGAGCTCGTTCGAGCGCAGCATGGCCCAGACGACCGCCATGGCGCGCGGCATATTGAGATCGTTCTCGACCTGTGCCAGAAACTCGTCCAGCCAGGGCTGTTGCCCGAGCGGCTCACTGGAAAGGGCAAGGCTTCCGTCGGACTGCGTGAACAGTCGATAGGCCAGGTCTTGCAGGCGCTCCAGGGCGGTCTGGGCCGCCTGCAAGGCACGGAACGTGAAGTTCAGGCGGCTGCGGTAGAGCGCAGTCGTGTAGAAGTAGCGCAGGGCCATGGGATCGAAGCCGCGCGCCTCAATCTCCGAGCGCGTATAAGCGTTGCCGGTGGATTTCGCCATCTTCTGTCCATCGGCCAGCAGGTGCTGAGCGTGGACCCAATAGTTCACGTACTGCTCGCCCGTAAACCCTTCGCTCTGTGCAATCTCGTCCTCGTGATGCGGAAAGATATTGTCAACACCGCCGGTATGTATATCGAAATGCGGCCCCAGGTAGCGCGTAGACATCGCAGAGCACTCGATGTGCCAGCCGGGGAAGCCGCGCCCCCAGGGGCTGTCCCAGGCCATCTCGCGGTCCGGCTCCGCAGGCTTCCACAGGGGAAAATCCTCCGGGTTGTGGCGATCGGTATCCACACCCTCGCGCACGCCTGCCAGCATCCCCTCCAGCAGATTGCCCGATAGCTTGCCATAGGTGGGAAAACGCTTGATATCGTAGTACACAAAGCCGTTGATTTCGTACGCGATATCCTTCGCCAGCAGTCCTTGAATAATCGCAATCATCTCGGGAATATGCTGCGTCGCACGCGGGAAAATCTGCGCGGGCAGAATATTCAGGGCATCCTCGTCCTCATGGAACGCCTCTGTATAAAACTGAGCGATCTGCAGCGATGTCTTGCCTTCCTTGCGCGCCTGGGAGATCATTTTATCTTCACCGCGATCGAGCATTTCCTGGCGCATATGCCCCACATCGGTAATGTTTTTGACATGCAGCACCTCGAAGCCACGATGCTCAAAGGCGCGTCGCAGCCAGTCCGCCATCGTAAAGGTGCGCAGGTTGCCGATGTGAATATAGCGGTACACGGTTGGGCCACACGAATACATCTTGAGTTTGTACGGTTCGCGTGGAACAATCTCTTCGACTTGCTTCGTCAGCGTGTTGTAGATTTTCATGGTAGAGCTAGAGCCTCCGCGTGAGGAACCTTTCCAGGAAGGGTTACAGATAGAGAAAAGCACTGATCCCTTATATCCTACGGGCTGCGACAAGTATTTGTCAATCCCACGTCTATTGCGTCATCTCGCGCACAATAGCGTTCACGCGTTTCCCATCGGCGCGCCCCCTGGTTTCTTTAGAGGCCAGCGGCATCACTTTGCGGAAATCTTTGCCATTCTCCGCGATCAGGCGCGCGACAATTGAACGCAGCTCGTCTTCACCGAGCTGGCCGGACTGCACGTATGCCTGGAGGATCTCCATCTCGCGCTGCTCCTTCTCGACCAGATCTGTGCGCCCGCCCTGCTTGTAGAGAGGGATCGCCTGGCTGCGCTTCTTCACTTCTTGCTCCAGGACCCGCAAACAATCCGCTTCGGTCAGCGGCTGACCATGTTCGGGATTCTTCTGATCGGTGCGCGCAACTTCGAGATTATGAATAGCGCCCAGCGCCATGCGCAATGTATCGAGCTTCACCTGGTCGCGCGCGCGCTGCGCGTCCTGCGCATCTTTCCGCAGTTGTTGTTCTATTGGAAACTCTTCTCGTGCCATGAATCTGCATCTCCTCGCAATGTGTTTCTGGTACCCCCACATTATACTACGGAGACGGCTAAAAAGCACTTTCCTCTAGAACAGGAGTCCCCTATAATTAGAGCGTTTAACATCGCCATCATCAGCTTCTGTGAAAAGATTGTTGGATTTCTCCCCTACGACGCGTCTTTTGATCCAGCTATAGTACATAGTAGACATATTCCCATGCAGGAACATGGTATCTTTATCGGTACCATGTTTTTCGTGTTGCGATGTAAAATATGCAAAAGGGCTTGATTGATTCTCCTTGCAAAAACACTTCGAACTCCAACGTTTTTATGGTAAAGTTTACAATCATATTCAACTAGCAGGCAGGTAAATAAGGAAGAAGGTCATAGCAGATAGACGGTCGCAGGGCCATCTACGTTATTGCTGATATACCGTAATAAAAGTTTATATTTTTACACGGCAGCGCGCCGGTAGGAAAAGTATACACGCGAACGATCCAGAAAGCATCCAACAGATTTTTTCACTAACTGATGTACCCGTCGCAGTTACCCCATTTTTATTCCTTTGGAGGAAAAAGATGATTCAAGAGACCAGTCGCTTGAACAGCATAGCTCGTTCCGAGCTAATCGCTACCCTTATTGGCAATCTTCACGCACAATATGTCTTTCCCTCGGTCGTAGAGGAGATGGCGCTGGCCCTGTACCAGAGACAGAGCAGCGGCGTCTACGACTCGATTCGGGATGCAGAGCAGTTCGCAAACACGCTTACAGAGGACCTTCAAAAGATCAGCAAGGATAAGCAGCTCGTCGTCTTCTACAAAGATCCGGAGGCGGCAAGCGCGCTGGATGACGCTGATCTATCCAGGTGCGCGGGCACCGTCGGGGCCATATTCAACTACGGCTTCGAGAGGGTGGAACGACTGGCAGGGAATATCGGCTTTCTGAGCTTACATACCTTTTTCTCACCAACCATTGCGATCAGGGCCGCTATCACCACCATGGACTTTATCGCCTATACCAACACGCTCATTATCGATCTGCGCGCATCGACGGGTGGCGACCCGGCGATGGTCAATTTCTTCGCCAGCTACTTCTTTTCACCAGAGCCGGTGCATCTGAATGATATCTACTGGCGCGCGAGCAATAGCACGCAGCAATTCTGGACTCTTCCCTTTGTGCCCGGTCAGCGCTATGTCGATAAACCCATCTATATCCTGACCGGCAGGCATACGCCTGCCGGGGCAGAAGAGTTTGCCTACGATCTGCAGAGCCAGCAGCGCGCGACGATTATAGGCGAACCAACCAGCGGGGCCGCTAATCCGCGCCAGCAGTTTCAGTTGACGGAACAGTTTGGCTGCTGGATCCCTGTGGGGCGCGCCATCAACCCCATTACAAAAACAAGCTGGGAGGGATCAGGCATCGTTCCAGATATGGAGGTGCCTGCGGAGGATGCCTTCAAGGCCGCCTATACGCTGGCCCTCAAGCATGTACGCGCGGGCTTCAATGGCACCTCGACCCCCGTCCAGAAAAGACTGGCGAAAGAGGTCCAACACGTTCTCGCTGAATTGGAATAATCTTTCACGCGCCCAGAACAACCACAAAGTGGGGAAGGGGCTTGCCCTCATCCGGCTCCCGAGGTCCTTTCTCATGGGCGTGATCGCGCTCCTCGGGCCGGATGGGGGTAAGCCCCTTCCCTACTAAACGACCAGGGTTGCCTCTTCGTGAGCGCCCCGTCCCTCGCCGGGCGCCGCTTCCTGGTTTTGTCCCTGGCGGGCAGCCCTCTGGCGACCGCCACGGACGAAAATGGCCGCGATGAACGCAAGAAAAGAACTGGTGCCGGGCGATGGCGCCTGCTCCGTTTGCTCCAACCTACCACTTCTACTGGTCTATGAGATACAATGGGGAGTAAACAACCATCTACATACAGTGAAGTGTCTTGAAAGGCAGCAATTTCATGGCAAAAGTTTTTGAAAGTGTAGCATCACGTGCTCAAACTCCGTTTACAAACGAGCCACTCACCGATTTTACTAACGATAAAAACCGACAGGCCCAATTGGAGGCGCTAGAGCAGGTCAGAAGGGAGCTGGGGCGCACCTATCCATTGGTGATCGGCGGTCAGCACATCACCAGTGAGGAGACGTTCGCCTCGCTCAATCCGGCACAACCAGACCAGGTGGTGGGCTATTTTGCGCGTGCCACGATCGAACAGACCAATCAGGCCGTACAGGCTGCGGCAGAGGCGTTCGAGACGTGGAGGCGCGTGCCCGCTCCAGAGCGCGCCAGATACCTTTTTAAGGCCGCCGACCTCTTGCGCGAGCGCCGTTTCAACATGAACGCCTGGATGATCTACGAGGTCGGCAAGAGCTGGGTCGAGGCCGACGCGGATACCGCCGAGGCGATCGACTTCATGGAATTTTACGCGCACGAGATGATGCGCCTGGCGGGTGAGCAGCCCATTACGAAGCTCGCCGGCGAGGAGAACCAGCTCGTCTACGTGCCGCTCGGCGTGGGTGCGGTCATCCCGCCCTGGAACTTCCCGTGCGCGATCATGGTCGGTATGACCAGCGCGTCGTTTGTCGCGGGCAACACGGTCGTCCTCAAGCCGGCCAGCACCGCTCCGGCCATCGCCGCGCAGTTCATCCACATTCTAGAGGAGATCGGACTTCCTGCCGGCGTTGTCAATTTCCTCACGGGATCGGGCGCGGTGGTTGGAGACACGCTGGCCGATAATCCGCAGACGCGCTACATCGCCTTCACGGGATCGCGTGACGTCGGCCTACGCATCTTCGAGCGCGCCTCGAAGCATCAGCCGGGACAGCGCTGGCTAAAGCGCTCCATCCTGGAGATGGGCGGCAAGGACGCGGTTGTCGTGGATGAGACCGCCGACCTGGAGTCAGCCGCCGACGGCATCGTCGCTTCAGCCTTTGGCTTCCAGGGCCAGAAGTGCTCCGCCGGCTCGCGCGCCATTATCGTCGAGCAGGTCTACGACGAGGTGCTGCAGAAGGTTATCGAGAAGACGAAAAAGCTGACGGTCGGCGATATCACGCGGCCAGAGATCTACATGGGTCCGGTCGTCGACGAGAACGCTATGAAGAAGATCGTCGAGTATATCGAGATCGGCAAGGGCGAGGGTCGCCTCGTCGTCGGCGGCGGACACTCCGGTCCAGGCTACTTCATTGAGCCGACCGTCTTCGCCGACGTAGATCCGCACGCACGCATCGCGCAGGAGGAGATCTTCGGACCCGTCGTGGCTGTCATCAAGGCAAAAGATTTTAACGCTGCCATCGCGATCGCCAACGATACCGAGTATGGCCTGACGGGAGCGCTCTATTCGCGCGATCAGCAGCGCATCGAGCAGGCAAAAGAGGAGTATCACGTCGGCAACCTGTACTTCAATCGCAAGTGCACGGGTGCCTTTGTAGGCGCCCATCCCTTCGGTGGCTTCAATATGTCCGGGACAGATTCGAAGGCGGGTGGGCGCGACTACCTGCTGCTGTTCACACAGGCAAAAGCCATTTCAGCGAAGAAATAGGGGAAAGGAGCAGCTTTGGTAGCCGCAACACAACTGCGCTCTGGCATGTGGCAGATATCCCTACCATTCCAGGGCGAACCAGAGATCGTTGGTTCCTATCTCATCGTCGGAGAGACCGAGATCGCGCTCATCGATCCCGGTCCCGGCAGCGTGCTCGAAGCCCAACTGGCCGCCATTCGTGAGGCCGGCTTCGATCCCAGCGACGTGACGCACCTGATCCTGACGCATATCCACCTGGATCACGCGGGCATGACCGGTTCGTTGCTGCACTCCATGCCGCGCGCGAACGTCTATGTGCACAGCAAGGGCGCGCCACACCTCATCGATACGTCGAAGGTGGTGGCGAGCGCGTCCCGCATCTATGGCGCACGTATGAAGGAGCTCTGGGGAACGATAGAGCCGGTCCCGCAGGAGCGCATTCGCACCATAAAGGGTGGTGATATCCTGACGATTGCCAACCGCCGCTTGGAGGTTCACTACACCCCCGGACACGCCGTCCACCACGTGATCTTCTTTGATGTCCACTCCGGCGAGCTCTTCGCCGGAGACGCAGCGGGCGTGCGCCTGCAGGGTATCGACTACATTCGACCGCCGACACCTCCGCCCGACCTGGATATCGAGGCATGGTCCGAGAGCATCGATACATTGAAACGGCTGCGGCCCGATGTGCTCTATATAGCGCACTTTGGTCCCACCAGAGATGTGACGCAGCACCTTGAACGCTTGCGCGAGAAGCTCTACTCCTGGAGCGATTTCGTACTGGGCGAGATGCGCAAGGGCAAGGGCGAGGCCGAGATTATCGAGCTGCTCATCGCACGCACGCAGCCGGAGCTCCAGCGCGTGACAAGCGATCCGCTCGCCCTGAAGCGCTACGAGATCGCGACGAACTATGCGATGACGGTGCAGGGGTATATGCGTTATTGGAGTAAGAAGCATCCAGAACGATTGTAAGATTATTTGTATAGTATCCACGGGAGACGCCTGACGAGGTTTGTTGGGCGTCTTTTGCGTTTGTGCCTGTCGTAATATTGTCGCTTTTACCACTAACTCTTTATCAAATACGAGACAAAATGATTAATTATAACCCGACTTATTAAATCATAACTGAGACGTAACTGAATCATCACTGCTTCTACCTATCCTCATTTTATAAGCTTCTATAATATCATTGAATGACATAACAATTTTTGTAGAGTTAAGCAAAGGAATGGTATATGGGTAGAGTAAACATTCATGGAGCCGATTATACGATCAGGAAAATCTTTAGCGACGACTTTGTATTTACTATACCACTCTATCAGCGTCCTTATTCCTGGACCATCGAAGAAGCAGGGGAATTACTTGAAGATTTAATAGCATATATGGGAGATGGAAAAGAATCGCTTGATGAATTGATGCCTTATTTTCTTGGTAGTATTGTGCTAATTAAAAGTGATGATAAGGCAGATGCCCAGGTAGTAGATGGGCAACAGAGGCTTACTACATTGGCAATTATGCTTGCCGTCTTGCGGATATTAATGAAGCCCGAGTGTAGCAAAGATTTAACACCATTTCTGGTAGAAAAAGGCAATGCAATAGCTAACATCCCTAATCGTTACCGCTTGACGTTACGAGATCGGGACGCAAAGTTTTTCCAAGAGTACATTCAAGATGAAGATGGTATTGAAAAACTGAAATTGCTCAATGCTACTTTACCTTCTGAAAGTCAGAAAAATATTAGAGAGAATGCACTTTTATTTCTCCAACGCTTAGGAGAGTTGTCAGAAGAGCAGCGTTTTCACCTTGCACAATTTATTATTAGCCGTTGTTTCTTAGTCGTTGTATCTACACCCGATCTTGAGTCAGCATATCGTATCTTTTCTGTATTGAATGATCGGGGACTCAATCTCTCCTATTCCGATATCTTAAAAGCTGAGATTACCGGTAAAGTTCCTACTGCACTTCAAGAGAAATATACCTCTAGATGGGAAGATCTGGAGTCGCTTCTTGGAATAGAAGCATTTCAAAGTCTATTTATAAATATTCGTACAATTTACTGCAAAACACCGCTGCGTAAAACGGTGCTTGAGGAATTTCGGACATATGTCTATCCGGCTGGCCAAACCAATATTACTCCTCAAGAATTTATCGACAATACTTTATACTCCTACACTGATGTACTTAACACAATACTGAAAGCGAGCTATCAAAGTGAGAGACGTGCAAAAGAGATCAATGGTCTCCTAAAATGGCTCGACTTGATCAGTAATGGCGACTGGATACCGGTAGCCATGCTTTACCTCCGTCAGAACTGGCATAATCCTGATGCTTTGTTTCGTTTCTTCACCGACTTGGAACGTTTAGCCGCAAGTTTCATGATTCTTGGAGTGCCTCGCCATAGTCGTGTGAGACGCTATAATGAATTGTTAACTGCCATAGAAGGGAAAGAAGATTTATATACGCATAACTCCCCTCTGCAACTAACTTATGATGAGCGGAGAGCTGTTTACAATGTACTCAATGGGAACATTTATCAGGCATACGGTATAAATCGCGTGTGTCGATATGTTTTGCTTCGTTTGGACACAATCCTTTCCGAAGGTACAGCTTCATATGAGTATCCTACTATTACCATTGAGCACGTACTTCCACAGCATCCAACTCTCAACAGTGATTGGTTGAAACGTTTCCCGACCAAGGAGATACGAGAAAAGTATGTACACCGGTTGGGCAACTTGGTTTTGCTTTCGAGAAGTAAGAATAAAGACGCGAGTAACTACGACTTCATACAGAAGAAGCAAAAATACTTTGCTAGTTATCGGGGAGTCTCTCCATTTGTACTCACTTCGCAAGTACTACAACAATCAGATTGGACGCCCGTCATTATAGAACAGAGGCAGAACATGTTGATGAATAGGTTGTGTCTTGCATGGGGATTATTGAGTAGCTCATAAAAAGTTTAATCAATAGGAACCACTTTCTTCGGGCGTTTCTATCCTTGAAAGAAGGTAGCTCTTGAACTGATTGATCAACAGGCACAGTCTTGAGAAGACGCTCTCAATTGCGGCTGGAGAGCAGTCGATTGTCAACCTGGAAGACCCCCATATCGACCAGCGTCGGCCCGACCTCTTGTAGGGCCTGGATGATCAGGCGGTGGGCCTCTTTATCGCCAATGATGGGCGAGCAGAAATACTGGCAGGTCGCAATCAGGGCCGTAAAACCTGCGAATAGACCTTCACGCGACATGCGATCCAGATGCGTGCGATCCACGATCTGTAGATAACCAGATGACGCAATCTGCAAGCTGGCAAAGGCAGGAAAGGCCGAAGAGCAATCATCCAGGATGTCGCGCAGCACCATTAGCGCCTCGCCCGGCCCCACGAGGTGGGCAACGGCGAGCGAGACGCGGCGCGTCCCCTCGACGAGCACCTGCCATTCCCAGGGCGCGATAAGCTGCCTGGTTTCCTGTGCCTCGACAATAGTGCTGTCGATCACGCGGGGAAGATGGGGCAGTGTAACGAGTCCACGACCGTGAAGATGAACGAGCACGTCATCCAGACGTCTCTCATGCTCACTGCCGACCGTCACCTCGGCAATCGTCATGCCACGGTCGAAGCGCAGAAAAGCGTGGTCCCATGACTGCATTTCGTCCAGGATAGCGAGCGCATCCCCGCGATTGCCGACGATGTGAAACAGCTTGCCGGCACGAAAGTACAGGTGAGCGATACTGAGACGCTCCGTATTGCGCAACGAGAGGCGACCAAATGTGCGCATCCGTCTGATCTGCTGTACGATATTTGCCAGATCACGCAATGAACCTTGCCATGAAGGACCTACTGGACTTGTCTGGGGCACTGTACGCTACCGCCTTCTGTCGAGGCTACAGAGCAGCCTTTCAGAAATAGAGAACGAATAGAGAAAACGGCTAATTACCTGATCCATCATACAAAGAAGCACATTGCTATGTCAAGATCATGGTTGACATAGTACTTGTGTCTGAACTTTTCCTCGTTAAGGTACTACAGGGAACTGGTAGACCTGGTTGCAGAACTCGCAGCGACCTATCAGCGTTCCATCCGGCTGTTGCTCGGTGGCAAGGCGGCGCGCACAGCGACAGACGTACCCATGTTGACGGGCAGGGTTGCCAAAGACCAGCGCGTAAGCCGCCACATCCTTCGTCACGACCGAGCCCGCACCAACCAGCGCAAATTCGCCGATCGTCACTCCGCAGACAACGACCGAGCCCGCGCCGATCGAGGCTCCATACCTGACAAGCGTCGGCGTGATCTCCCAGTCATCGGCGCTTTTCAGGCTCCCATCGGGAGTGATCGCGCGCGGGAAGAGATCGTTGGTAAAGCATACGTGAGGGCCAACGAAGACGCCATCCTCAAGCGTTACACCCTCAAAAACAGAGACGTGATTCTGTATTTTGACGCGTGAGCCGATACGCACGTGGGACTCGATATACACGCCCTTCCCGATGTTGCACTGCTCGCCAATTCGTGCGTACTCACGCACATGCGCCTGACGCCAGATGCGCGTTCCAGCGCCAACCTGGGCACCAGGTTCTACCTCCGCCGAAGGATGTACATAAAAATCAGTCATCAAACAACTCCCTCTATAATTTTACCCATCTGAACATACGGAAATCGCGCAACCTGCGGGCAAGGAATTCCTGGCAAACCATTCTTAATTATCCAGGCAAGCGACGTTTGAATAACCCTGCTTATTACCATTGTCACTTGACCTCTCAGGGTTTCGTATGTATACTGCCCTTCGTGAGGAAGCGGCAGAGCCTGTGTATCTTTACGACCCGTTTGAGGGTACTGAAAACTTCTGTTACAGCAGGAACAGGCCGCTAAGCCAACCTCACTCAAAAAATGAAAGGACCATGCGCCTGCTCCTCACAAAGAGGGTGCGCATACATACACCATGGCAAAATATCTTATAACGGGTGGCGCGGGATTTATCGGTTCACACATCGCCGAAACACTGCTCAAACGCGGAGAGTCGGTGCGCGTGCTTGATAATCTTACCACAGGCCGTCAAATAAACCTGGAGGCGTTGCGGGGACAGCGAGGAGAGGTAGAGATTACGCATGGCGATCTGCGCGATAGAGAGGCCATACAGGCCGCCGCACGCGGTGTAGAGGTCATCTTCCACCAGGCGGCGCTGGCCTCCGTGCCGCAGTCGATAACAGATCCGGTCGCGTCATTGGAGATCAACGTCAACGGTACGCAGAATGTGCTGCTCGCTGCCCGCGACGCAGGCGTCAGACGTGTGGTCTACGCCAGCTCCTCGGCTGTGTACGGCGATGCACCGGTCCTGCCCAAGAGCGAAGAGCTGCCGCCCGATCCGATGTCGCCTTACGCGGCACAGAAGCTTAGCGGCGAGTTCCTGTGCCGTGTGTTTAGCCGCATCTATGGGTTAGAGACCATCGCATTGCGCTACTTCAACGTCTTCGGTCCCAGGCAGGACCCCGCTTCAGAGTACGCCGCCGTCATCCCGCGCTTCCTGACGGCACTTCTGCACAAGCAGCGACCGGTGGTCTTTGGCGACGGCGAACAGACGCGCGACTTCGTCTACATTGAAAATGTCGTGCAGGCAAATCTACTCGCGGCGACCGCGCCCGTCGCCGTTGGTCAGGCCATCAATATTGGATGTGGAGAGCGTATCTCCCTCAACACTGTCTTGCAGATTGCCGGTGAGCTCCTGGATACACATATCGACGCAGAATATCGCGCGGCTCGCATTGGCGACGTGCGTGACAGCGTGGCCGCCATAAGCAAAGCACGAGAGCTGCTGGGCTTTGTCCCGCAGGTGAATTTTAGAGAGGGATTGGCACGCACACTCGAAAGATTGCAGGCCGCGAAAGCGTAAAGCGCCATGCACAAAAGGAGCCTATGCCGGTCTTATACTTTACCCGGCACAGCCCCTTATTGGCGCTTTCATTAAAGGGAAACAACACGCAATGGGCGCGCCGGCTCCTCGGTATCTCCATCGTCGGAGGAGTGACGTGCCAACGTGTAGCCAACTCCCGGAACGGTGAGAATATAACTGGGCTTGCTGGGATTCGGTTCGATCTTCTGACGCAGGTGACGTATGTGCGCCTTAATCAGGCCAGCGTCACCCTCACCATCATAGCCCCAGACATGCGTGACGATCTGATTGGCGGTGCACACTTCGTTCGCGCTAATCGCAAGCAGGTGCAGAAGCTTGCTCTCCGTCGGGGTCAGACGGGTCATTTTTCCGTGTATCGTTACTTCGTTATGCAAAGAGTCAACACAGATAGGCCCGACGGTCACAACGGAAGAAGGACGGCGCTCCAGGGTAGAACGCGCTCGCCGACTGACAGCACGAATGCGAGCAAGGAGTTGAGAGGGAAAGAAAGGCTTGCGGAGATAATCATCGGCCCCCGATTCCAGGCAACGAACCTCGTCCTGCACATCCTTGCCGTCAGTGACGACCAGTATCAAAGCATCATGCTTGTTGCGCAACTCGCGACACAGAGACAGCATGTCTACATCCTTGAGCGCGGTATCCATAATAACAAGATCGGGCCGCTGCTCAATCCATTCAATTCTAGCGCGTTCAGCGGTATAGGCACGATGGACTTCGTAGCCAAGCGTTTTTAGCCAGCTCGTAAGCATCTCGACTAGATCGCGATCACTATCAACGACTAGTAGCTTCATCGTATCTCCTCTCTACCCATGCTTTTATTACAAGTCGCCTTATATCATATACTTCCCCACTACGTAGAATGATCTGGAGATGTGAGCAATAACCGGGTATCGCCCATTCCCTGCCACACCGGTTTTCCTCAGGATACCCATTCCTGACGCGATACCCGCTTCATTGATATATTGTATGTCCTGCCCACCCATCGTATATATTCAGAATACGCCAGCTACTACGCACTGGATCATATACATATAACTTTATCGATGAAGTGAGCAGAACGGATTTCTGATGCTAAAAAGATGTATCGTCTAAAAACTACTATAACCTACGGCCCTGTAAATTGCAACGTAACCAAAGGGTAATATATCACATATCCCAGAGAATGCGAACACATTTCTTTATTTAGACGTGCGTTCCACTTCCTTTGCTACTGTATAGACGGTGGCAAAGAAATTTTTTGCTGTTACGAATGTAACTACGTAGTTCTATATGATTGGGTTACACTTCATCAGAAAGTCATGAGCAGACCCACAGCAACGCCGAGCAAGCCACCGGCAAATACCTGTATCGGGGTATGGCCTATGAGTTCGCGCAGGCGTTTCTCAGCGAAGGGATGGCCTTGAAATGCCTCGTCGATCATCTGATTGAGAATGCGGGCCTGGATACTCACAGCGCGACGTACACCAGCGGCATCATACATCACAATACCTGCTAGCACAACGGTAATAGCAAAAACGGGTGAGCCGATGCCTGCCACGCGCCCCGTCGCGGTGGCAAGTCCCGTCACCAGGGCCGAGTGCGAACTGGGCATCCCTCCTGATGAAACAAGGCGACCCAGCATAAGCTTCCGCTCTTTGAATAACTCGTAGACGGTCTTCGTAACCTGCGCAACGGCCCAGGCCAGAAACGCTGCCAGCAGGACGCGATTATCGAGAAGTGTAGTATTCATAATATCTTACAGAGCATCTCCCCTACTCAAGATCAAGGGGTTGTATTGACAACGCACCGGTACTATCAACGCTCAACTGTTGTACGGTCAGCGCCGCTTTTCGCAGTAATTCATTACAATGTTGCGCCAGCCTCATGCCCTCTTGATAGTGTTGCAACGCCTGCTCAAGGGGCATCTGCCCATCTTGTAACGCGGACACAGCCGCTTCGAGCTGTGCAAAGGCCTCTTCGAATGTCACTTGTTCCATTCATCACCACTCATCTGCAAATAGTTAAGGACGAACTTCGACAGGGATATGCCCATCGCGCACCTGGATCGTCAACGCATCACCGGCGTGCACCTGTTGCACGCCGGTGACGATGCTCGCGTCCGCGTCCCGCCGCACGACCGCGTAGCCACGCGCGATGGTAAGCAGGGGACTCAACGAATGCAGTTGCAGGGCGACGCCGCGCAGCCGTTCGTTACGTAGCGAGATGCTGTGCTGCATGTACGTCTGCAACCGTTCGGTGATATCGTCGAGCTGCTGCCGGCGGCTATCGATCAGCGAGCGTGGGCTGGCGCGCTGCAGATCGCGGCGCGCGTGCATCAATTGCTCCTCCAGATCGTAGAGACGATCGCGCATGAGGTCGCTCAGCACCTGTTGTTTCTCCAGCACATCCGCGCGCCACTCCTCGATGTCGGGAACGGCAGCGGTTGCGGCGGCGGTCGGCGTCGAGGCGCGGTAGTCGGCTACAAAATCGGCGATCGTGAAATCTGTCTCGTGGCCGACGCCGCTGATGACCGGAATACGCGAGCGACTGATAGCGCGCGCCACGACTTCTTCGTTGAAGGCCCAGAGCTCCTCCACCGAGCCGCCGCCGCGTCCGACGATGATCACATCAGCCTCACCATGCTCATTGAGCAGGTCTAGCGCCGCCGCGATTGAGGCGGGCGCCTCGGCTCCCTGGACCAGCGACGGCGAGAGAACGACCTCGGCAAGTGGATAGCGTGTGCGCAGCACGCGCAGCATATCGTGCAGGGCCGCCGCCCGCGTCGAGGTCACAATCCCAATTACTGCGGGCTGAGCGGGCAAAGGCCGCTTGCGCTCGGCGTCGAAGAGACCCTCGGCGGCCAGGCGTGCTTTGAGCTGTTCAAAACGCTGGAAGAGTGCGCCCTCGCCCAGCAGCCTGACGTTTTCGGCGTAGAACTGCACCTTGCCGTCGCGCTCGTAGAAGGCGACGCGCCCATTGACGGCGACGGCCAACCCGTTTTTGAGTTCAGGGGCCGAGGAGCGCAGGCGCGAGTATTTGAAAAAAACGCAGGGAATCTGGGCGTCGCCTTCTTTCAGCGTAAAGTAACAGTGCCCCGAAGGATACGTTTTGCAGTTAGAGACCTCGCCATGCACCCATATATTCTGTACAATGTCGTTTGTCTCCAACAGTTCTTTGAGGTAGAGCGCAAGCTGCGAGACGCTAACGACCGAGGAGGCATCCATGTCATCTGGAAAATACATGCCCGCCTATGCCTCCTCTGAGCTATCGATGATCATCAACGGCTGTCCGTACTCTACGGGCTGCGCATCCTGCACTAAGATTTCGACGACCTGCCCGGCCACCGCCGTCTCGACCTCGTTCAGCACGTTGAGCGATTGAATCGTCCCGACCAGTTGACCTGCCTTGACATGGTCGCCAGGGGCTACCAGCGCGCCGCCTTTGGGCCGGGCCCAGGTATGGAAGATGCCAACAAGAGGCGCGGTCACGGGATGCTTCGTCTCCTGCACTATCCTGGCAATATCTGTCGCCGCTGGTGCGCTTATGGTCGTCTGCCCGCTGCTTGTGAAGGCTCTGGCCTTGCGCAGGACCAGACGTGTTCTCCGCGCGTGCTTCACCTCTATCTCGGTGACATCGCTGCCATCGAGCAGGCGTACAAGCCGTCGCAGTTGCTCGACACTGATGTTCTCATCGTGTTCACCATCGGAGGAGGCTTCCACCTCGTAAGAATACTGCCCGTTGCCTTCCATGTCTATTTCCGTTCCCCGCGCAGGAGAGAGGGGTACACAGGCCCACACCCCTATATCCCCCCTCCTACACGCGTTCTACATATGCCCCAGTGGTCGTATTGACGCGAATAAGGTCGCCGGTCGTCAGAAAGAGTGGCACCTGCACGACGAGCCCGGTCTCTGTTGTCGCTGGCTTGGTACCACCCGTAGCGGTGTCGCCTTTGAAGCCAGGTTCGGTATAGGTGATGCGCAGGACGAGCTTCTCCGGCAGATCCACCGATATCGGTTCGTCGTTGTAACGCACAATATCCAGTTCCAGGTTATCAACCAGATAATTTTTAGCATCGCTGAGCTGCTTCTCGGTCAACACGATATCTTCAAAGGTGCTGGTATCCATAAAGTGATACTGATCGCCATCCAGATATTGATACGTCACCGTCGAGCGGTCCAGTTCCAGGCGTTTAAATCTATCGCCAGCATCGCAGGTACGGTCAAAGGTCGCTCCACTGCGAATGTTGCGCAGCTTCATGCGCACAATAGCGCCGCCACGCCCTATCTTGACGTGCTGCCATTCGATTATACTGCACGGCTGCCCTTCAAATTCAATAGTCAGACCTCTTTTCAGGTCGCCAGTCGAAATCATATGAGAAAGTCTCCCTCAGCGTTGAAGCACCAGTTCAGTCGGTGATTGCGTCAGCACTTCAACGCCATCCTCTTTTATCAATACACAATCTTCTACCCGCGCACCGCTCCAGCCGGGAATATAGACGCCCGGCTCAACCGTCACGACGCTGCCCGCCGGTAAAAACACCTCTTCCGCCGCGCGCTGCGAGAGGTTCGGTCCCTCGTGGATCTGTAGACCTACGCCATGACCGGTACTATGCACATAATATTCAGCCAGACCCGCGATCTCCAACGCATTGCGCGCCAGGGCGTCTCCGGCAACACCGGAGACGCCGGCGCGCAGGCCCGCCTCGCAGGTCTTCATCGCGTTGAGAACGGCATCGTAGACCGCGCGCATACGGTCTTCGGACGGCTCTCCCAGACAGATAGTGCGGGTCATATCAGCGCAGTAGCCATGATAACGCGCACCCATATCTATGGTAATGAGTTCGCCGCGCTGGATGCGGCGGCGACCTGGCTCCGCGTGCGGCATAGAGCCATTGGGACCCGAAGCAACGATCGTCTCGAACGCCAGGCCATCGGCTCCCTGCTCGACCATGAAACGCAGAATCTCCCACTGGACCTCTTTTTCGGTCATGCCGGGTTGAATCCAGTCACAGACATGCGCAAACGTCGCATCCGTAATCGCGATTGCCCGCTTGAGCAGGTCTATTTCATATGGCTGCTTAACCCAACGCAGTCTATCTACGTGGCTCGCCTCGATCGGTATAAGCTCGTAGATAGCTTTGGCCTCTCTGTGCAGCCGCTCATAATCCGCATAGGTGATTGCATCTGCCTCGAAGCCGATCTTTTTCCAGCCATACTTTTGCGCCTGCGTTGCCACAGCGGGCGCGTATTGACGCGAAACCGGAACGATGACCTCCCAGCCGCTTGCCTCTTTCCCGGCCACTTCGGCGTACAGAGGATTGGTGAGCAGGAGCTGCTCTTGCTGCCCCACCAGCAACGACCCGGAGCCCTCTGTGTCGTCGTTTAGCCAGCCAGTGAGATAGGAGCGGTTTTGCGGCTGCGTCACCATAAAGGCGTCCAGCCCCTGCTCAGTCATCCACGTACGAAGTTGTTGTATAGCTTCCTGGCTCATATTGCCTTCTCTCTGCTCTATTTACATACTCTTCCGGTCGTCGCTCGGCGCCAGCCACCACCTATCTGGCCCGAAGGTCTGCCATAAACAGGCGACGGCGTTCCAGGCATACCTGCAAGCGCCGTCTGAGTATTGTCACGCTTCAGTAAAAAAAGAGGTAACGATGCGCCCCACCAGTTCGTCCGGCATCTGGGTCACGACCACATCTCCGATGCCGCGCGGCATAATCCAGCGCACGCGTTTGCCAACCACTTTCTTATCTAGCTGTATCTTCGCCAGGATGTCCCGCGCCCTCACCGCGCCATGATAAGCGATCGGAAGGCCCAGCGCCGCCAGCAGGGCATTCTGCCGCGCCACGTCGGACGCCGCAAACATTCCCGCCTCCCGCGCCAGATTTGCCGCAACCACCATCCCCAGCGAGACGGCCTCACCATGCAGCCACTCGCCGTAGCCGGAGACGTTTTCCAGGGCATGGGCAACTGTGTGACCATAGTTGAGGATGGCGCGCCGCCCCTGCTCACGCTCATCCTCCTCGATAACAATTGCTTTTAAGTCGATACAGCGCGCTACAATCTGACAGAGCAACTGAACGGGGGGATGAGAGAACGTTCGCAATACATCCTCGTGCGCCTCAAGTTGGGCAAACAATTCTGCGTCGAGTATAATACCATATTTTACGATTTCTGCCCATCCCTCTGTTCGCTCACGCTGCGGGAGCGTCAACAGCATCGCAGGATCAGCCAGGACCAGGCGCGGATGGTAGAAGGCTCCGATCAGGTTTTTGCCCTGCGCGTGATTGATGCCGGTCTTGCCACCGATTGCAGAATCGACCTGAGCGAGCAACGAGGTAGGCACATGGATGAGTGGGACGCCACGCAGGTAGGTCGCCGCAGCATAGCCAACCAGGTCGCCGACGACGCCACCGCCAAGCGCAATGATCGTCTCACGGCGCTCCGCGTGCTGCTCTAACAGCCAGTCATAGATGGCGCTGAGTTGTGCCAGCGACTTGCTGGCCTCGCCCGCCGGGACGACATAGAGCGCTGGCTCGAAGCCAGACTGCGCGAGGCTCTGCATAAGCGGCTTCGCGTAGAGGGTCCGCAGGTTACTATCGGTAAAGAGAAATACCCTCGGCGGGATATGTAACTGCTTGAGATATTGCGCCAGGCGTCCTATGCCACCCCAATCGACGATAGCATCATAGCCCTCACCGATATGTATATGGCGCACGATCGGCGCAACCGTTTCAAACTCACCAGTGCCGATTGACATAATTGATCATCTCCCTGAAGTACATATAGCTTTGCGCTTATTTTACCACGGCTATGGGCTTATTGATATGCTCTCGATGCTTAAGCTTATAAGCGAAACAAGCGACCTACATTTTTTATACATCATTAAACTTTCAAATCTGCCAAAAAACGACTTGACAACGGGGTGCGGCAGTGTTATCATTGTTGCTGTTCAAGGGCGATTAGCTCAGTTGGTTAGAGCGCCACGTTGACATCGTGGAGGTCACAGATTCGAGTTCTGTATCGCCCACTCATGAGAAGAGACGGCTGCAATGGAGCCGTCTCTTTTTTTCCGGAGATCAATGACGAGCCCTTGCTGCGGCCTATCCCCTTGTCGCGCTCGCATCTAAGGGAACTGGTATATCCTGGACAGTCCAGCGTGTCATGATCGCTCTTTCCCTTCATAGAGGTCGGCGAGCTGTTCGGGTTTGCGGGCCGTCGCCACTACGCGGTCTCCATGGGCCAGAACCGCCTCGGTAATGGAGCGGCCAAGGCCGCGAGCACTCCCAGTAATCAACCAGACTTTTGACATTATCTTCTCCTTATCCACAAGAAGGAAATCTCCCTCTCGTATGAATATTCATTCGAATGCCAACAAAAAAATTTACGGCATGACGGCCTGATAGCAGGCATCCGCGATGGCTTCCAGGGTGTGATCGTCGAGAGCGGGAAGACCGGCGCGACGATGTTTGGCAACCCGTGCAGCTACCCCAATAGTGAGTTCGTACAAGGCATCCAGCGGCAGATCTCTGGTCACAGGCTGCCCGGCATCGTCAGAAAGCAGACGATACAACCCTGGTAAATTTTCTTCTTCTACCACCTCTTCAACCGGTATCTGAGGATGATAGTAAGGCGCTTGTCAAGGGGCAAAAGAAATTTCATTGAGAGTGGGGAACCTTTTATTATAGGATGCATTTCTACTGCAGAGTATTACCGCTCACATACACCCCTTGACACACGCGCAATATGATTTATACTTATTTTAGAGACCGATCGGTCTCAAGTCATCTCTATTCTCTCGAAGGCCAGACGGTTGTCATCGTCTACGGGCCGTCAGGGGCGAAAGGAACATACCATGAGCGATACTCGGGCAGAACGCAGGCGCATTATCACCTGGGAAGATCCAACAGCTGCGGTGCAAAAGGGAAAGACGTTGAGCGGCATAGAATATCTCAGGGTGCTTGCATCTGGAGAGTTTCCCCCCCCACCCATAGCAAACCTTATCGGGATGTGGATGGAGGAAGTGAGCGAGGGGCGCGTCGTGTTCGCGGCAGAGCCAGCCGAGTATCACTATAATCCGCTGGGCACCGTGCATGGTGGCATTGCGGCGACGCTGCTCGATTCCGCGATGGGCTGCGCCGTGCAATCGGTACTCCCTGCTGGTACGGGCTATACGACGATTGAGCTGAAAACGAACTATCTGCGCGCGATGACGAGCAAAACCGGCGTCGTGTACTGCGAGGGCAAGGTTATTTACGTCGGGGGGCGTATAGCTACCGCCGAGGGTCGGTTGACCGATGCCTCCGGCAAGCTCTATGCGCATGGCACGACGACATGCATATTGATGCGCCCCTGACAATGCGCATCTGATTGTTGTGCCCCTTGACAACTATGCAGTCCTGATCAATATAAACAAAGAGCCATCCCGGCTTTCCAGAATGACTCTTTATTCTTCTACGTTATTTATGCGCGCGGCAAGATCGGCAGGTTCATGCCCTCATCACGTGTGCGATGGAAACCGGCGGTCTCTTTGATGCCACCCTCGGGATAGATGATACGCGCCTCGCGCTCCGGCAGCAGACTGGCGACTTCTTTGAGTACAGCGTCAAGGAACTGGTCTTCGGGCACAGTCTTGACCACTTCGCCCTTGCGGAAGATGACGCCCTTGCCCTTGCCGCCCGCGAGCCCGACATCGGCATCGCGCGACTCGCCAGGGCCGTTTACGACGCAGCCCATGACGGCAACGTGGATGGGCGTCTGCACCTTCGCCAGGCGCTTCTCAACCTCGTTCGCAACCCCGATCACATCGATCTCGACGCGCCCACAGGAGGGACAGGAGACGAAGGTGACGCCACGATTGCGCAGCTCCAGCGAGCGCAAGATTTCGTATGCCACCGGAATCTCTTCCTCCGGCTCGGCGCTCAGGCTGACACGAATGGTATCACCGATGCCGTCGGCCAGCAGCAATCCCAGGCCAATGGAGGACTTCACCGAGCCACTGACCAGCGTTCCAGCTTCGGTGATGCCGAGGTGGAGCGGGTAGTCCGAACGCTGCGAGAAGCGGCGATATGCCTCGACGGCGGTCAGAACTGCTGACGACTTGAGCGAGACATCGATCTCGTGGTAGTCCAGTTCCTCGCACCAGCTAATATACTCCAGCGCCTTCGTCACCATGCGCTCAGCCAGGTGCTCGCGCTCCTTGCGCCGCGCCTCGGCGGGATCGCTGCGCTCCAGCGTCCCATCATCGCGCAGGCGCACCTGGATACGCTGCATCTGCGCCAGCTTGTCAAGGGCGTCGATCGAGCCAGAGTTCACGCCAATGCGCATGGCTGTGCCATGCTCTTTCGCCGCCTTCACGATCTGTTCCAGCGACTTGCGCCCGTTGAGCAGGTTGCCGGGATTGATGCGCACCTTATCGATGCCCTGGTTGATCGCTTCCAATGCCAATGCAGGATTATAGTGGATATCGGCAACGAGAGGGATATGGATGCGCTGCTTGATCTCGCCAAGCACAACGGCATCTTCCATCTCAGGGACCGCGACGCGCACGATCTCGCAGCCAACATCTTCAAGGCGATAAATCTGCGCCAGCGTACTTTCTACGTCGCGCGTATATGTGGTGGTCATTGATTGCACGATGATCGGTGCATCGCCACCGATCGCTACATTACCAACATGAATCTGTTGCGTTTTTCTGCGCATACTCAAACTACTCCGTTTCGCTCCCTTTCTGCATTTCGCTTGTGAAAATGAGCAAGGTGAGCAGGATTGTAATATCGCTATGTTGTGAAGCCCTTCTGTTCCGGGCAAGGCTCATCAAAGTTCACCTAGTACTACTATTTAGTAGCGACGCGCGTGAAGCTCACGCGTCGTCTTGCGCGCCCACGCACACGCCTCCAGAATCATCGTAACATCGGGCTGCGCAATCGATTGATGCCGCTCCAGCACACTTTCTATGAGCTGCGCAATCTCTAAAAAGCCGATCGCGCCCGCCAGGAAGAGCTCGACGGCCTCCTCATCAGCTCCGACCAGGGCGCAGGGATAAGTCCCACCGCGTACGCCCGCTTCCAGCGCGAGACGGAAACAGGGAAAACGCGCACGGTCCAGATCCTCGAAATTGAGGCGTGCCACATCGGCCCAGCGCAGTTCGCGTATAAAACTGCTATCTGCGTTATTCAGCCGCTGCGGATAGGCCAGGGCATTCATGATCGGCAGATGCATGCTGGGCAGGCTCGCTTGCATCTTGATCGATCCATCGACGAACTCAACCATCGAATGAATGATGCTCTCGGGATGGACCACAACATCTATACGTTCATACGGCACGCCAAAGAGCCAGCGTGCTTCGAGAACCTCCAGCCCTTTATTCATCAAAGTCGCTGAGTCGATGGTGATCTTGGGACCCATGCGCCAGGTAGGATGAGCCAGCGCCTGTTCAACCGTCACCGCTTGCAGGTCTTGCAGTGTGGCACGGCGGAACGGTCCACCGGAAGCGGTCAGGAGCAGGCGGCTGATAGCCTGGCTGTCTTCACCGCGTAGACACTGCCAGATCGCGCTATGCTCGCTATCAATGGGCAGGATCGAGACGCCCGCTCTTTGCGCCGCCTGCATCACCAGGTGCCCCGCCATCACCAGCGTCTCTTTGTTCGCCAGAGCGATGGTTTTTCCCGCTCCGATCGCCGCCAGAGTTGGCTTGAGACCCTTCAGACCCGAGGTCGCGGCTACCACAATATCAGCTTCGGGATACGTTGCGACCTCCAGCAAGCCCTGTTCGCCGAGAACCACTCCTGGCAGGGCGGCCTGAGCCTTCTCCTCAACGCCAGGCGTATCGGCGAAACAGGTGACGAGGGAAGGCTTAAACTCCTGTACCTGCTTCGCCAGCAGTTCCACATTGCTGCGGGCCGCGAGTGCAACGACCTTGAAAGAATCTGGAAAACGCCGCACTACGTCGAGCGTCTGCCGACCAATCGAACCTGTACTACCAAGTAAAGCAATACGTCTAGGAAACGTAGTCATTTTCATTCAATAATCCTTGCTGCCCTCTCAATAGTAAGCAAGCAGGAGATTTATCCCTCCATCCAGATTATAGCACTAACATACCAGTAGGGAAGGGGCTTGCCCCCATCCGGTGACCATTTGTGGTGAACGCGCTCCCCGAGCTGGATAGGGGCTTGCCCATCCCTACTGTTGAAAAGCGAGCATACCTTAATGAAAAAATTGCGCAAATATATAGACTACTATGGCGACAAATAAAAGACTATCGATGCGGTCGAGCATACCACCATGGCCCGGCATGATCTGCCCGCTATCCTTCACATGCGTCTGCCGCTTGATAAGCGACTCCGCAAGATCGCCCAGCGCCGCCGCCATCCCGATCAGCACGCCCAGCAGGATCGCTAAGTACCAGGGCACGTGCAGCGGCACAACGGTAAGTACAAGAGCGGCGGCAATAGAGAGCACGAGGCCGCCCAGCACACCCTCCCACGTCTTGCCGGGGCTGATCTCCGGTGCCAGCTTATGCCGCCCGAAATAGCGTCCGCTGAAGAACGCGGCCCCATCGAAGCCCCACACGCCGAGCAACACCACAAGCAGCCACCACGCCCCTGTCGGCAACGCGATAAGACCGCCATGCTGAAACGTACCAGGCGCGTAGCCACGCAGGAGCAACAGGAAGCTGGTGGGCCAACCCAGATAAATAGAGATCGCCATCGTCAGCGCCCAGTCGACCATAGCGCCATCGAGTCGCTTACGAAAAAATAGCCAGGAAAACGAAACGAGCAATGAGCCCCCCAGACTGATCTCAATGATCGAGAGCCTGTAGGGGGGAAACATTGCAGCCAAGAGAAAAAGAATGCTCAAGGCAAAACTCATCCAGATGAGTGGGTGATAGCCTGCATGAAGCAACATATTGTGTAATTCCACCGTTCCTAACACCACCACAAGCACGACAGCGACAAACGCAAACCAGCCGCCAAACCAGGCAAACACTAAAACAATAGGCATAGCGATTGCAGCAGTCAACCAGCGCTGCCCTACGGATTGGCCTTGCTTGTTGACCTTTTCAGGTTCGGGCGTACCCGATTCTATATTCTGTTCACCGGTGCCTTGCAAGCGATTACCATCCTCTTCGCAACGGAGACCCAGGCCCAGGGCGACCACAAGGGCCACTCCTACAAGGACACGTCAAGTGGCCCTACTTACTGATACGTATTTCACTAGGTTGGAGACACGAGGCGACCGAAGCGGCGCCGGCGCTGCTGGAAGCTATCCAGGGCCGCGAGCAAGTCTTCGCGTCCGAAGTCGGGCCAGAGAGTTGGAGTCGCATAATACTCGCTGTATGCGGATTGCCACAGCAGGAAATTGCTGACACGCATCTCTCCGGCGGTACGGATCACCATATCCGGGTCAGGCAGATCGCGCGTATACAGATAAGAGCTAATCAGTTCTTCCGTAATGGTCTCCAGTGGTCGTCCATCCGCAACGATTTGGCGCATAGCGTCCACCAGTTCGGCGCGCCCGCCGTAGTTAAAGCAGACATTCAGGCCAACGCGGGTATTATTGCGCGTCAGTTCCACGGAATCCTGCACGGCCTTTTGAATGTCGGGCGAGAGATCCTGTAGACGGCCAAGATGGCGCAGTCGCACTCCATCGCGATGTAACTTCTCCAAATCCGAGCGAATCGTCTCCCAGAAGAGACGCATCAGGCCATCAACTTCACTACGTGGTCGTCCCCAATTCTCGGTTGAAAAGGCATACACACTGAGCATTTCGATATTTTCATCAGCCGCGCACTCTACGACGCGTCGCAGGGCGTTCACGCCCGCTTTATGTCCAGCCAGGCGCGGCAGATGGCGTTGTGTAGCCCAGCGCCCATTGCCATCCATAATAATGGCAAGGTGGCGTACCGGGTGTTGCTCTGATGCAATAGACTGTGCCGCCTCTTTCTTCTTAGTTGAAGAAAAGAGATCTTGTATCTTGGCCAACGTTAGACCTCCAGAATCTCCTGTTCCTTGGTCTTACCGACCTTATCCATCTCATCGATGAAGCGGTCGGTGAGCTTCTGCAGCTTGTCAATGCTACGCTTCAGCTCATCCTCGGAAACTTCTTTCTTTTTCTCACGATCGCGGAGTTTATCCTGAACATCCCGTCGCACGTTGCGCACAGCGACCTTGTGTTCGTCGAGCTTCTTATGAAGCGTCTTCACCAGGTCGCGCCGTCGCTCCTCACTCATCGGCGGAATATTCAAGCGAATAACCTGTCCATCATTATTCGGGTTAATACCCAGATCCGACCGCTGGATCGCCTTCTCGATATCGGTCAGCATCTTCTTATCCCACGGCTGAATCACCAGGAGACGAGCTTCTGGGATAGAGATCGTTGCAACCTGATTGATTGGCGTTGGCGCGCCGTAGAAATCGACAGTGATTCGCTCAATCAGAGCCGAGCTGGCGCGCCCGGTGCGAATAGCGGCGAGATCCTGTTTCAGAGCCTCGACCGCTTTTTGCATGCGTCTCTCCCCATCTCCCATTAAATCTGCTGTCATAGCCTACCCCTTTTTCTATGGACGAAATATTACCCTCAACATGCAACACGACGTAGAGATGAGACACCTGCTTCACTAAGAAACAGGCTCTTGCACGTCATCTGTAACGAGTGTACCACACTTTTCGCCACGTATAATGGCCTCCAATGCGCCCTCCTGATGGAGATTGAAGACGATTATGGGCATGTGATTATCCTTACAGAGCGAAAGCGCGGTGCTATCCATCACCTTTAACCCCATATTCAATGCCTGCATATAGCTGATCTCATCAAACCTGTGAGCATGAGCATTGCGCATAGGATCATCGTCATAGACGCCATCAACTTTCGTTGCTTTGAGTAATACTTCTGCATTCAATTCTACGGCGCGTAAGGCTGCAGCCGTATCAGTTGTGAAAAATGGGTTGCCGCTGCCTGCAGCAAGAATAACCACTCGTCCCTTCTCCAGGTGACGCTGCGCGCGTCGGCGGATAAATGGTTCTGCTACAGGCGGCATCTCTATGGCAGTCTGCACGCGCGTGGCCATACCACGCTTCTCCATCGCATCTTGCATGACCAGTGAATTCATCACTGTTGCCAGCATACCTACATAATCGGCGGTGCCGCGATCTATGCCCGTTGCGGCTGCGTCGGCCCCACGCCATATATTGCCTCCGCCAATGACCATGGCGACCTCTATGCCTAAACTGTGCACACGCTGGACTTCGCCCGCGAGACGATGCACCGTGGCGGCATCGATGCCATCTCCCTGTGCTCCCAACGCCTCACCGCTGAGCTTGAGCAAGATACGCCGATACTTCAGTTTGACTGCCATAGCAAACCCTCAACGTCCTCTTATCTATTCGCCCAGCTTGAAACGACTGAAGCGCCGCACGACGATGTTTTCGCCAGTCTCAGCGATGACCTTGCGCACGAGGTCGCCGACCGTCACCGACTCGTCCTTTACCCAGGGTTGCAGCATTAGAACCTGCTCACCAATAGCCTTCTTGACCTTATTGTCGAGCACTTCCTCGCGCCTAGCCTCGGGAACGCGCGCCATCGAAGGATCTTCCGCCGCCTTGCGACGAGCCTCCTCAAGCACCTCGGCAGGGATATCCTCGTAGTTCACATACGTCGGCCCCAGGCCTGCGATATGCAGAGACAACTCATTCGCCAGGTGGCGGAAGCTCTCGCTACGCGCCACAAAATCGGTGCTGCAATTGAGTTCAAGCAACACGCCTACGCTGTGATTATGGTGGACATAGGCAAAAACTCCACCCTCTTTCGTCTCGCGACCAGCCATGATCATCTTCTCCGCCTTCTTATCGCTTCTGGCCTCGAGATATTTGACCGCGTCATCCCAGGACTTTGCCTCGGTCAAGGCATTCTTGCAATCAGCAAAAGTCGCGCCAGTCTCCTCGCGCAGCTTTTTCACATCAGCAGCAGCGTAGTTCATACCCGTGATTTCTCCTCAATCTGTTGTGTATCATACTCAGATAGCGATGATGGAGCAACGATCCATGACCATCCTTTATGGCATCCGAGTGCTTGACAGGTGTGCTTCGCGCCGGTATCACACGACACCAGCATTGTATGGAACAAATTCTTCGATAATGCAGGAAGAAGCGGGAGGCAGGAGGCGACTCGCCCCTTACCCCCCGCCTGATCGATGCTCGATTCTAGAGAGCCTCTTTCGCTACAAGTTCCGGTTCAGCAGGCACGACGGGCGTCTCTGTCTCCGAAGCAGCAGCAGGCGCAGCGGGCGCTTCAGGGGTTGTCTGGGCCGCGGCGGTCGCCTGCGTTTCTGCAGGAGCCGAGACCTCAGCCGTTGTCACCTCAGTAGCAGTGGGCTCCTCGCTAACCTGTGGCTCGGCATCCTTCTGCTGTGCCTCTAGCTCGCGCCGACCTTCGACGGCGGCATCGGCAATCTTGGCACAAAGCAGGCGAACCGCGCGGATCGCGTCATCATTGGCCGGGATGGGAAAGTCCATCTCGTCGGGATCACAGTTGGTATCGGCTAGAGCAACGATGGGAATCTCCAGGCGCTGTGCCTCGGCAACAGCCGTGCGTTCTTTACGAGTATCGATAATGAAGATAGCATTGGGGAGGCGTCGCATATCTTTGATGCCACCCAGGATACGCTCCAGGCGGACCATGTCGTCCTGCAAGCGCTGTACTTCTTTTTTGGGCAGACGCTCGAAGTCACCGCGATCACGTCTTGCTTCCAGGTCGCGCAGATAGCGGATACGAGACTGAATCGTCTGGAAGTTGGTCAGCATACCGCCGAGCCAGCGCTGGTTGACATAGAACATACCACAACGCCGCGCCTCTTCAGCTACTGCCTCCTGAGCCTGTTTCTTGGTCCCTACAAAGAGAATAGTGCCGCCATGCGCCACCAGTTGCTCAACAAATTTGTAGGCATCGTTCAGGCGAGTAACCGTCTGCTGGAGGTCAATAATATGGATGCCATTGCGATCCATAAAGATAAATGGCTTCATTTTGGGGTTCCAGCGCCGGGTCTGATGCCCGAAGTGAACACCCGCTTCCAAAAGTTGTTTCATCGAAATGATGTTTGCCAAAAACGGATCCTCCCTTTGATCCTCCGCTCTCCTCTTACCTTGCGTCAGGGTTCCCCAGGTGTGGGCATAACTTGGGCCCCAGGGTTGGCGCGGCCCGAAGAGCGTGTGTACTTAATGATGCAATTGCCGTAATCACATAATAGCAGGGGATGCCTCCTGCTGAGTGAGAAGTATAACACAGTCACGCCTGGGAAGCAAGAATCTTTTCCATGGTCATATGCCACCGATCTGTCCCGGCGTCTGGACATGCTACGGTAATCTACTCTTTTAGTATAACGGTCGACAAGCGCCAATTATTCCTGGCACGTGCATAGTTTCGACTACGAGCGGCTTCAACTACAAGCACGCACATCGCCTGAAAACCGGATGAGTAGGGCCGCTTTCCTCTTTATCGCCGCCTGCCTCTTGAATGTGGAAGTATAGTAGATAGTGTAAGTAGTGCAAACTTATAACGCACATATTACTACCAGGGGTTGTAGAAGTAGAAAGGGAAGAACACATGACAAAGGTAATGATTGTCGATAACCATTCGCTCATGCGCCGTGCAGTGCGTGAGGTGATCGAGCAAGAAGATGATATGTCGGTAGTAGCTGAGGCTTACACATGCCTCGATGCTGAGGCGTTGGCGATGGAAACTCAGCCTGACGTCATTTTGATGGACCCGGATATCCCCGGAGAGAACGGTTTTGAACTGATGGAACGCATGCGCACCTGCTCCCCCGATGCATGCGTTGTGATCTTCACATCATCACGCCAGGACCAGCATGTGTTTCAGGCGCTCCAGGGCGGCGCCATGGGCTATCTTACCAAAGACGTCGAGCCGGATGCTCTGATTCACGCCCTGCGTTGCGCGGCACGCAACGATCTTTGCCTCCCCGGTGCGCTTGCATCTGGTGTTATGGCCCACCTGCGCGCTATCTTGCAGGAACCCATGGCCTGGAGCTCAGTCCTGGCCGAGAAGGAGCGCAGCGAAGGGAAAGGGTTCGCCTTCTCGCAAGCCCTCTACTGGCCGCCAGAGGCGATGAACTCAATGGTCGCTCGGAAGCCGCGACGCGCAAGGCGGGCCAAAGCGGCAGACGCAGCGGACGCGCCCCCACGCGCTCCCCGACCACTGACCGGTCGCGAACGCCAGATATTGGATCAGATGCGTAAGGGGCGGAAAAACAGTGAGATCGCACGCGAACTCAATATCGCTGAATCAACGGTCCATAAGCACGTTCAGAACATCTTCGAGAAATTGCATGCTCGTAACCGCACCGAAGCTATCTACCTGACGAGCTCGGGGGTATAGCCCCCGAGTGGTACAATACGTTGTGTCGGCAGTAAGACAGTCACACAGGATATAGAGGTGCAAGAAAAACAACGCCCAGACGCGAGAACAGCATCTTCGCGCCAGGAGGAGGGATTCCTGGCCCAGAGCAACATCTTCAAACAGCTTCACTCGACAGAGCTGGGCGAGTTGGAACGCATTACGACGATGACTACCTGCCCGCCCGGACGCATCCTGTATCGTCCAGGCGATGCAGGTACGGCGCTCTTTTTGCTGCATATGGGTAATGTACAGCTCTATCACCTCTCGATGGATGGGCGCAAACTGGTTACGGCAACGCTACACATGGGCGCTTACTTTGGGGCGCTATCCCTCATCGGGCAGCATACCCAGACGAGTTTTGCGGAGGTGGTCGAGAGCTCACAGATCGGAGTCGTAACAGGCCATGATATGGAGTATCTACTCATCCAGAGGCCCACGATCGCACTGGCGCTCCTCAAAATGCTGGGGCAGCGCCTCGTGCAATGCGAGGCCCAACTCGTCGATACGGCGTTCAAGAACACGTCCGCACGACTCGCCGCGCTCCTGCTACAACTGGCCCGGCAGCAGGGGCATCCCACCGTCGTAGAAGGTCTGAGCCACGAGGAGCTGGCGGAACGCCTGGGCGTCTACCGCGAGACGGTGAGC
>DAOTTD010000223.1:0-6246 GCA_034438015.1 Ktedonobacteraceae bacterium
AATCCTTGCTATTAGAACGAATGTTTTATATAATGGAGAGGTGCTAAAAAGAATTATTTCGTAGACGGCGTGTGTAGTTTATGCAAGCAAAGAGATAGATAGCACAAGAATAATGAAGCTCAAGACACGACTCACAATGGTCTCCATACTGGTGAGGGACCAGGACGAAGCGCTCCACTTTTACACCGAGAAGCTCGGTCTGGAGAAGCGCGCGGACGTTACCTTTGGACCGGGCCTGCGGCTGCTCACCGTTGCGCCCAGGGGTCAGAAGAGGCCGGAGATAGCGCTGGCGAAGCCGGATACAGCACTGCACAATCCGGACCGTATCAACGAGCTGATGGAACATATCGGCCAGGGGGTGCCCTGGATCTTTGACACGAACGATTGTTATAAGGCATACGAGATGCTGCTGGCACGCGGCGTTAAGTTCGTTAGTGGGCCTACGCAGCAGCTCTATGGCGTTGAGGCCGTTTTCGAAGACCCGTCTGGCAATACCTTTTCTCTATTGGAGGCGTCACCGGAGGTCCGCTCACTGCTGAAAAATCGGAGCGTAGGTAGCGCCGCGTAATTCATGTATTGGACGCTTTCATAGCTCTTTCTGGTCTATGAGAGCTATTTGTTACGTATATGCGTGACACCGTAAGCGAGGAGACGGCAGGCTGTATGGTACAGGCAGGTGACAGGCGTTTTACGCTTGAAAATGGGTATCTCGCGACCTGGAATGCGCATCTGCCGATGGTTGAATGCGTGATTCGGACGATGCGTGAGCGCATGTGCGAGTCTTTTTCGCTGGAGGATATGGCCGATGTCGCTTGCCTGAGTCCTTATTATTTCAGTCGCGTGTTTCACCAGATCATCGGCGTACCCCCTGGCGAGTTTCTCTCGACGCTGCGCCTGGATATGGCGAAGCGGCTCCTCCTGACCACGCCATTGAGCGTGACCGATATCTGCTTCGAGGTTGGCTATACTGCGCTCGGCTCGTTCACCACGCGCTTTACACAGCAGGTCGGTCTGCCGCCGCGCCATCTCCGACACCTTGCGCGCAATGGTCCTCTGCCAGCGTTTGCAAAGCGATGCGCTATTCCTCCTCTTTTCTATACAAAAGGTGTTAGCGGTCACATACGTAGCATTCGCCCTTTTAAGGGATTGATCTTCGCCGGCCTTTTCCCTAAAGCGATTCCCCAGGGGCGTCCCGTACGTTGTACGTTGCTCGCGGAACCGGGTCTCTATCATATCGACGCTGTACCGGATGGATGCTATTTCCTGCTCGTAGCTGCCCTGCCTGTGTCCGAAGATCCTTACACATACCTGTTGCCACAGAACGATGTGCTGGTCGGCACACACGGTCCCCTCATGGTTCAGAACGGCGAAGTGCGTGACGCCGTCGATGTGATCTTGCGCCCGCCGCGCCTGACCGATCCCCCGATTATCAGCGCTCTGCCCTTTATCTGATCCTCTCTTGAAGGGGAGATGAATGGAATGGTACACTGGGACAGGTTGCCACGCATACTTGAAGGTTCGGAGGAAGTTCAGCCATGTCCTTATCTGGTACAACGAATCACCCCATCCCTGACCAGATCCTGGTCGATATCGCGGAATACGTTGTCGATACAGCAATAACAAGCGAGGAGGCATTTACTAATGCGCGTCACTGCCTGCTGGACGCGCTTGGCTGTGGTATCCTGGCGCTGAGATATCCAGAATGCTGCAAATTGCTTGGACCGCTCGTCCCAGGGATAATCGTTCCTCATGGCGCTCGTGTGCCGGGAACGACATTCGAACTCGATCCCGTTCAGGCCGCCTTCAATATCAGTTGTATGATCCGCTGGTTAGACTTTAACGATACCTGGCTCGCCGCCGAATGGGGGCATCCCTCCGACAATATCGGGAGCATCCTGGCGGTTGCCGATTACCTGAGTAGAGTGCGGATAGCCGAAGGCAAAGCCGCACTCTCTATGCGAGATGTGCTGCTGGCAATCATCAAAGCCTACGAGATCCAGGGCGTGCTGGCGCTGGAGAACAGTTTGAATCGTATCGGGCTTGATCATGTGTTGTTCGTCAAAGCAGCTTCCACGGCAGTTGTCATGCATCTGTTAGGAGGTGGAAAGGAAGAGATTATCAATGCTCTTTCAAACGCCTGGATCGACAATAGCAGCTTACGTACCTATCGTCATGCTCCAAACACGGGCTCGCGTAAATCCTGGGCAGCAGGCGATGCAGCCAGCCGTGCAGTACGCCTGGCATTGATGACTCTCAAGGGAGAGATGGGGTATCCCTCTGCGCTCACCACTAAAACCTGGGGCTTCTACGATGTCGTGTTTGGAGGCAAACCCTTTACCTTTCAGCGTCCCTATGGATCGTATGTGATAGAGAATATTTTGTTCAAGATTTCGTTTCCGGCAGAGTTTCATGCACAAACGGCGGTAGAGGCTGCCATCAAGTTACATCCTCTGGTTGCACCTCATTTCGACGAGATCGAAAGCATTGTCCTCACGACGCACGAGTCAGCGATACGGATCATTGATAAAACGGGCCCGCTCTCTAATCCTGCTGACCGCGATCACTGCCTCCAATACATGGTTGCGATTGGCCTGCTCTTTGGAAACCTGGTGGCAGACGACTATGCAGATGCGCGGGCGGCGGACCCGCGCATCGATGCACTGCGCGGCAAAATGAGGGTGGTAGAAGACGAAGCCTATAGCCGAGATTACCTTGATCCGGCTAAACGTTCGAATGCCAATGCCGTTCAGATCCATTTCACAGATGGTAGCGCGACCGAGAAGGTTGTTGTCGAATATCCTCCCGGTCATCGCCATCGTCGTGCTGAGAGCGTTCCCCAACTCGAACAGAAACTCGTGAACAACTTGAGTACTCGCTTCCCCGCCCGGCAGGTACAGGAACTGCTGGCTCTGTGGCAGGACCCGCGTACAATTGAGACGATGGCGGTGCATGACTTTATGCGCAGGTGGATCATGTAGCAGAGAACGCCACTCACTTTTCCTGCCCCTGACTCCTGTAGAACAAATGTATGGCCAACGTGACAGAATTCTGCTATTATATGTCAATGAGCACATCGGTCTTCTTTCAGGGCGGTACTCTGGTTATACAGCAGGATGAGGAACAGGAGCCGCTTCCCGCACCGTTTCGCTTTATCAAGGGACGGTGGCGTTGTGAGGGCTATCATTATCGCGAACTCCAGCCGCAACTGCGCGACCTGGCTATACGGGACAATGTGCGGCGCTGGCAGCCGCTTGACGTGACCTTGCGGGAGGTACGAGAGCCGCACGACTATCAACTGGAGGCTCTCGTCGCCTGGGACGAGGCGGGACGCTGCGGCAGCATCGTCCTGCCCACCGGAGCGGGGAAGACCTTCGTCGCGATTCAGGCGATCTATCGCGTCAAACGCTCCGCCGTCGTTGTCGCGCCCACCATCGACCTGCTGCACCAATGGTACGCACGCCTGGTAAACGCGTTTGCCACCGACGTGGGCGTCTACTACGGCGGCGAGAAACGCGTCCAGGCGCTCACCGTGACGACGTATCACTCGGCTGGCGATCTGATGGCCGCGTATGGCAATACCTTCAAGCTGATCATCTTTGACGAGTTCTCTGTAATCGACCAATGTAAATTAACTACCACGATCTTTCTCTACCACCTCGCGTACTGTATCGTTTCGGAAACGGCCTTAGTTCAGGTCTTGCCCCAAAAGAACCTGACCAGGTATGTCAAAGCCTTGCCATCATCAATCAAGTACGTATCCTAAAACTCAGCTGATCCTGCGTCTATTATTTAGGACAGCCTGCGCCAAAGGGGCGTGTTGTCTATGATGTAAAATAGTTGCTGAGATTATCGTCTGTTCTAGGACGTAATAGGTCTTTTTGCTTGCTGTACTGAGTAAGACGACGACGTAGAGATGCTTCATGATGAGCAATTGGGCACGAGAATATTCCAATGACAGCAAGGTATGAGAACTCACAGCGAGCCCATTCCGGGCCTTCGATATCGCCTCTTTCACCATCTGCTGCCATCGTTGGCAGACAGCGGGAGTTAACACTGGTTATGAGCCACTATGAAGCAGCCAAAGGAGGACATGCCCATGTGCTGCTCCTGGCAGGAGACCCTGGAATAGGCAAGACGCGTCTCCTGGACGAAATTGCCAGGCGGGCCGCTCAGGATGGCGCCATCATCCTACAAGGTGGCGCATCCGAAGCGGAGGGCATGCCACCCTATCTGCCGTTCGTCGAGGCTCTTGGTCGCTATATTCAGGTGACCCCTCTGGACCAACTGCGTACACACGTTGCTGCGGCACCGCAGGTGCTTGCCACGCTCTTGCCAGAACTGATCACCCGTCTCGGTGAGCTTCCCGCGTCTGCTCCCTTGCCCCCTGAACAGGCCCGCTTCCGGCTGTATGAAGCGATTGGGATGTTCCTCCAAGCTATTAGTGCACCACATGAACTGGTCCTTACCCTTGACGATCTGCAGTGGGCAGACACCGCAAGCCTTGACCTGCTCTGTCACGTTGCACGCCATCAGCCCAATGCCCATCTCCTTGTGTTGGGTGCCTACAGAGAAAGCGAAGTGGCCCACCATTGCGCGCTTGCCCGTACCCGCACCGAACTCTCTCGTCAGCGCGTGCTCACGACCGTGACTATCGGTCCACTTTCGGCCGTCGAGACTGGCATGCTGGCCGAGGGCAAACTGAGTGGGGCTCTCCAGCCAGGAGTGAACGCCCTGCTGCATACACACAGCGAGGGCAATCCCTTCTTTGCCGAGGAACTCTTAGACGGGTGGATTGAGGAGGGTGCCTTGGTATACGAGCAAAACCAGTGGATGGCCGTTACCCCACTGGATCACGCCCTGCCTCCAAGCATTGTGGGTGCCTTACGGCAACGCTTTGAACGCCTCTCTGCGGAGAGCATTGATCACCTGCGGGTGGCGGCCATCATTGGACGCACCTTTGATCTCTCGCTACTTGCTGCGGTGCAGGAGCAAGAGGTGGAAGCGATTGAGGCGGGTTTGCTTGAGGCTGTACGCGCTCGGCTCGTCCGAGCTGATCAGACAGGAACCTTCACGTTCACCCATGACAAAATTCGTGAGTGCCTCTACGCGGAAGTCAGCACCTCTCGGCGTCGACGCCTGCATGGGCTCATTGGTGGCCTCCTTGAGGCCCACTATGGGCAAGAGCAGAGCATGAATGTGCACCAAATGGCTGCGCTGGCCTTCCATTTTGCACACAGTAGCGACCAATCGCGAGGCGTCCATTACTCGCTCTGCGCTGCAACACAGGCACTGCAAACGGCGGCTGCCGAAGAGGCCATCTCCCATTATCGGACGACCCTGGACCTGCTGAGTGAAGAGGACAGACGACGTGGTGATGTGCTGCTCAGGCTGGGCGAAGCAGCCCTGTTGGCAGGCAAAGAGGAGGAGGCCGAGAGCGCCTATAGCGCCGCACAGGGCTGGCTGCAGCAGGAGGGTGACCGGGAAGCTCTGGCGAAGGCCGTTCACGGATTGGGACGAGCCTACTGGCGACAGGATAAACGAGCCGCAGCGCGGGCAGCATTCGAACAGGGACTGGCACTGCTGGGTGATCGTCCGTGTGCGGAGGCCGTGGAAGTCCTGACTGATCTCTCCCTTCTGCTCACCATCTATATGGGGAAGCAAGAGGAAGGGATGGCCTGTGCCCAGCAGGCAGTAGAGATGGCGAAGCTTCTGGGAGACGCGCGATTGGAGGAGCGAGCGCGTCGCATCATGGCGGAGAATCTCTCCCTACAGGGAGAGGATCTTGTCGCAGCCGTGCAGTTTCTCGAGCAGGTCCTCAGCCACACGGAGGCGAATGGCGATCTGTCAGAGGCCGCAGAGTGCTGTCTGAACTTGGCGGTGGCCTCCTACTGGATGGCTGACATGAGGCGTTCGCATGAAGCCAGTGCTCAGCGCATCGCGCTCATTGAGCGCTGTCGGCAGTCGCACCACTTGCGCACCACCTACACCTGGCTGACCCTGCTCCATGCTTCGCAGGGCAGATGGAGAGATGCAGAGCAGATGATCGAGCGAGCGCATCCCATTGTCGACCACCTGACCAGCCCCATGCTTGCTGCCTTCCTCCACCAGATCCACGGCTTTCTTGCCTACCAACAGGAAGCATATCCCCTCGCAGAGCGCGAGTTGCAGACCGCGCTGGCCATGGCAGAGCAGGACCGGCACATGGGCCTGGGGATGCTCATGTTCTTATCTGGTCTGCTTGGCCTC
>DAOTTD010000224.1:0-28480 GCA_034438015.1 Ktedonobacteraceae bacterium
GACAGATCCGTCAGGGAATATGTGTTCGAGGTAAGGCCGATCTTCATGACCCGGCTCGTCGCCGACAGGGGCTGGAGCATCCAGGGTATGCCTGCCCAGGATGGCAAATTACGTGTCGCCACTGCAAGGCGCTCGCTCACCAACTGCCGTGCATGTATGATGTCGGTCCCGGGCTTGAAAATGAGAATGATCGATGAGAGCCCCGGAACCGACTTGGAGCGCATGGTGTCAAGCTCCGGGGTGCTGCTGAGCGAGTTCTCCAACTGGATGGTGACCAGGGATTCCACCTCGGAGGTGGACATCCCCAGTGCTTCGGTCTGAATCTCCACAAGTGGCGGCGCGAACTCGGGAAAGACGTCCACCGGCATGTCGCGAATTTGCTCAAGGCCAAAGAACATCATCGCCGCTGCGATAGCAACCACCAGGTAGCGAAAGCGTATACTCGATCCGACGATCCAACGCATCATGGCTCAAGACCTCCTTCGCAGTTATTCCCCGACTCCGGACTCGGTGCCGTACAACTCGGGCGCTCCGACCGTCACCACCACGGTGCCGGAGGGTGGACCCTTCGACAGAACCGCCCGGTCACCATCGATGAAGTCGACACTGATCGTATCTCGAACGTAGGTTCGGGGTTCGGGGTTTGTGAACACCCAGGTTTCGCCATTCAGATCGTATATCACCGTAGAGTAAGGAACGACCTTGTGCTTCGCCCCGCGTACCTGTTCGTCCCGAATCTGCGTCGTCTCGATGCCGAGCCGTTTAACCGCTTCCTCGGTCAATATCACGCGACTCACGTCCTTTCCCTCGATATGCTCGACTTTGGCGGGAGAGGTGAGCTCCTCGTTACTGGGGGCTGACTGTTCACACGCCGAAAGTAGTAGACAGGCGATGATCAGTCCCGCAACCACCCATCGATTACTATTCCGCATCTGGCTTCCTCCTAATCGTATCAGGTTCAGGGCTAGCTACCGGCTGTGTCCCATCTCGCTGTGCCGCATCTGGCTGTACCGTATCTGACTGCGCCCCATCTGGCCCTACCACACTCTCCCTCCTGGTCGTATCGGGTTCAGGGCTAGCTGCCTTCTTAGACCCGAAGCGCAAGTACAGGGAGGGGACGATGAACAGGCTGAGCACCGTTGAGGTGACCAGTCCTCCCAGGATGACGATCGCCATCGGACTCGCCATCTCTAGACCTGGGATGTTACCGAAGATCATCAGGGGCACAAGAGCCAGCCCCGCTCCCAGCGCGGTCATCAGGATCGGTGCGAGCCGCTCCCGCGCCCCGCGCAGGACGAGTTCGGGACCGAACGCTTCTCCTTCGTGTCGCTCAAGATGCTGATAGTGGCTGATCAGCATGATGCCGTTACGCGCTGCTACCCCGAATACAGCGAGCAACCCTAGCAGCGAGCCGAGCGAGATGACGCTGCTGGTCGCGAAGGCTGCCAGCACCCCACCCACCAGGGCCGAAGGCAAGGTGAAGAAGATCACAGACGCCAGGCTCCAGCTCCCGAAGGCTGCCTGTAAGAGGAGGAAGATCCCGAGCGCGGCGGCGATCCCGAAGATGAGTAGGCGGCTCTGAGCGGCCTGTCGCTCCTCGTACTCCCCGAGCACCTCAGCGCGGTACTCAAGCGGAAACTTGATTGCCTGGAGGCGCTGTTTGACATCGTTCACCACAGCACCGGAATCTCGCCCACGCACGTCGAGGCTGACATCGATGCGGCGCGAGACGGTTTCATGTTGTATCAGGTTCGGGGTCGGCAGGATGCTCACATCGGCCACATCCCCCAGGCGCACCTGTTTGCCGTCGGGCGTGTCGATGAGCAAATTGCGGATACTGGTCAGGCTGCTGCGCGTCTCGGGCGTGCCCATCACCACTACCTGGAACACCTTCTGTTCCTCAAAGAGGCTACCGGCTTCAATACCCGCTACCAATGTAGACGCCGCCCGGCGCACATCGCCCGGTTTGAGTCCATAGCGCTGGGCCCTGGCGAGGTCTACCTTGACCTGCACCTGTGGCACCTCCACCTGGGACTCAGTATGCACATTAGCAGTACCGCTAATATGCGAGAGAGCCTGCCTCACCTCCTCGGCCTTGCTGCGCAGGACACCCAGATCATTGCCAAAGATGCGAACGACGATGTCGTCGCTCGATCCGGTCAGTGCCTGTCTGGTCTTCTCCTTCAGGTAGGTTTGCACAACATGAAAGAGCCCGGGATAGCCGTTGACCACCTTCTGGATGGCAGCTACTGTCACGTCATAGTTGGCAGCAGGGTCGATGCTGATCGCAAGCTGGGCGGAATTGACATCGACTATTTGATCTCCCAGTATGGCGCGTCCTATATCGGCTGCGACGTTGCGGACTCCTGGGATGGACCGTAGCTCGCGACTGGCTCGAGTCGTGATCCGGGTCATTTCAGGATAGGATGTGCCCGGCGGGCCCTGCCACTGAACCATGATGTCCGGCTCCTTGAACGAAGGGAGTAGTGGCGTCCCGACCAGAGATGGCAACACCGCGAGGCCAACCAAAGCCATGAGGCCGGCAGCGATGACACCGGTAGCAAGGAACGCCGGGCGCAATGTGTGTATGATCCACCCGAGGACCGCATTGTAACCACGCTGGAGCCATCCCAGCAGGGGGGACTCGCGGCGTTCGAGCAGCGCTCTGGGCAGTAGGAGCAGGCACAGCGCTGGCGTGACGATCAATGCTACCACCATCGACGCCAGCAATGCCAACGCATAGGAGAGAACGAGGGGCTGGAAGAAGGCGCCAGTCACGCCATTCAGAAGGAAGATCGGCAGTAACGCCAGCAGGATGATCAGTGTCGTGTAGATCATAACACCGCGCATCTCGAGCGAAGCCTCAAGGATAATGCTTGCCGCCGACCTGTCGCTCTCCTCTCTGTGATGCTGACGCAGACGCCGCACGATGTTCTCCACGTCGATGATCGCGTCGTCGATGATGATACCGATGGCAATCACGAGCCCGGCCAGGACCATCGTGTTGATTGTGGATCCGCGCAGGTAGAGCACGAGCCCCGCCGCCACCAGGGATAACGGAATCGTCACCAGGCTGATCAGCGCGGTTCGCCAGTGGAAAAGAAAGGCGAAGAGAACCAGCGCCAGGAGAAGAAAGCCTATGAGCAGCGCATTGGTGAGGTTACCAATCGCCATCTCGATGAAACTCGCCGGTCGGAAGACGGTGGTGTCGATCTGGATACCGGAAAGACCGGGCTGCAACTCCTTGAGCTTTGCTTCGACCCCCCGAGTCACATCGAGCGTGTTGGCCCCCGGGAACTTCTCGATGACGAGCAGGAGGCCGGGACCGTTGTTGAGTATGTCGTCTCCGATGAGCGGCTGGTGATCTTCCACTACCCTGGCCACATCACCCAGGCGCAGCTTCGTGCCCTCGACGTTCACCTGGGCGAGATCATCCGGTGTTGAAATAGGCAAGACGTGCCGGACCTCGACCCTCTGTTGGGGAGTATCGATCCACCCTCCGCTACCGGGCGTAGATGCATTCAAGAAACTGAGCGGCGACACCCACAAGGCATTGCCGGTGGTTGCGACGACTTGATCGAGTGTGACATGTTGATTCTGCAACCGTTGAGGATCGACCAGTACCTGCAACTGACGGTCTCGCATGCCCCATATGGCTACATTTGCCACGCCAGGTACAGACAACAATGCTGGCCGGATGTTCCAACGAGCGAGCACCGACATCTCTATCGGGGATACCTGCTGCGAGGAAAGCCCGACCATCATGACCCGGCTCGTCGCCGACAGTGGTTGAAGGATGACAGGTGGCTGCGCCACGTTTGGCAACGCAAACGCTAGACTCAAGCGCTCACTCACCAACTGCCGTGCGCGTATGATGTCGGTCCCAGGCTGGAAATAGAGGATAATCGACGAGAGTCCTGGAACGGACGAGGAGCGGATTGACTGAAGAAATGGCGTACCGTTAAGCAACTCCTCCAGGTTAAGGGTGACCAGCTCTTCTATTTCGGAGGCCGAAAGTCCGAGGGCCTCGGTCTGCACCTCCACATATGGCGGCGCGAACTCAGGTAAAGCATCCACTGGCATGCTGCGAAGTTGGGTGATGCCGACGAAGATCATCGCCACTGTGAGAGCAACCACTAAAAGTCGGAATTTCAAGCTCAATCCAACGATCCAATGCATCATGGCTCAAGACCTCTCTCTTTGCTGGCACGGTTCAGGTGAATGTGCAGTTGTTCAGAATTATGGAGAGCAGCTACTGAGGACAACAGAGCAAAATAGTTATAGTACTTATTTCTCACCCGAACTCTAGTATAGGGATTAAGGTGAGCAGAGGCTACCCTCATTAGGAGTGTTCTTGTTCCTTCTTTTGAGCGACCAGGAATCTCACTCAAAAGGGGGAAGAAAGTGGCCGCTTTTCGAGGTCGTTCATCTCTGCCGTTTACCCTCTTAGAGAGCGGAACCGGGCTCCTTGCGGCTGGGAATGCATACCTGGAGATATGTTCCCTGTGCTGGAGCGCTTTCCACGGAGCAGATGCCCCCAAGATGAGCCGCACGCTCCTGCATGGAGCGAAGGCCGAGGTGACCGGGGAACGATTCGGTCGGGTCAAAACCTTTGCCATCATCGCGGACTTCTAAGACGAACTCGTTGTCTCGCCTCGTGAGTTGGAGGAAGACCGTGCTGGCACGAGCATGTTTGACGATGTTGTGCAGAGCCTCCTGAGCAATGCGGTAGAGCGCCTGTTTGCCGTCCAGGGAGAGATCCGGCTCCTCGCCGAGCCGGGCATCGACTGTAAGGTGATAGCGTGTGCGCAAGACAGCCACCTGTTTTGTGATCGCCGCGATCAATCCCTCGATGATCAGCGATTCGGGGCGCAGTTCGAAGATCAGAGCACGCATCTCGGCCTGGCCTGCCTCGGTCAGCCCAATCACGTACTCCAGCGGTGCGATCGCATCGCCTGGATCACTGTCGAGGGCTTCGCGGGCAGTGTGGGCTCCCAGGCTGATACCGTAAAGGACCTGAGAGACTGAGTCGTGCAACTCGCGAGCGAGGCGCTGGCGTTCCTGGAGGGCGGCGAGTTCTTGCGCTTGTTGGGAGAGGATGCGTGTTTCGCGCTCTCTGCGCTTGGCCTGCTCGGCATGATGGCGCAGTGCTGCGGTCAACTGCCCGGTAACGATGGCCGTTGCCAGGAAGACCACTGGATCAAGCAGGTCTTCCGGCCCGTTGAAAGCAGACACCTCGGGTGGGGAAGCCAGAAAGAAGTCAAAGGAGAAACTGGCCAACAGGGCTGCCAGGATTGCGGCATAGTGTCCTCGTGTGCTAGCCAGCGCAACAATCACAAGTAGATAGGTCAATGCGCTGCTCGGAAGGCGCGGGTACAACTGCGCGACAGCGATAACGCAAGTGACCAGAGAGACTCCTACCAGAGCCAGGATACTATCAGCGGCGGAGCGACGCCATCCTGACCTCGCTTGCCACCGGAGGATGCCTTCGTCTTGACTGGACGTTCTTCCATTTACTTTGCCTACATATATGCTACTGGCTCGATCCGGTTCATGCATGCTCTGATGCCTCCTCTTGCGCTCACGACTGGGGGGAAACGATCCCCAGTCGGATAGCTGCAAGCACGGCCTGGGTTCGACTCTGGGCACCAAGCTTGGCCAGGATGTGATGCACATGGGATTTAACAGTCTCTTCAACCAGATGCAGGGCGCGGGAGATCTCTTTATTGGACTGCCCCTGCGCAAGTAAGCGGAGCACATCCATTTCACGTGGGGTTAGAGGTCCGGGCCGTTTTGGCATTTGGAGAGCACTTAATAAATATGAAAAGGTCTGTGCTGAGAGCTGTACCTGCCCGGCTGCTGCCGCTTTGATAGCTATGCGCAGTTCAGTGGCCTGGGTATCCTTGAGCAGGTAGCCCATCGCTCCCACCTCAAGGGCCTCGACAACCAGAGAGCTTTCCAGGGCGCTGGTGAGGGCGAGCACTTCGGTTTCTGGCAGTTCGCTACGGATCACCCGGGTCGCAGCAATACCATCCAAAACCGGCATGAGCAGATCCATAATCACAACGTCGGGTCGCAAGAGTCTAGCCTGCTGAATTGCCTCGGCTCCATCTGCCGCCTCGCCCACCACTTCCAACTCCAGGTCGCGGGCCAGGAACATGCGTAAGCCTTCTCGCACGACGCTGTGGTCATCCACAATCAGGACGCGAATCGCCATCACTGCATCTCCTTTCGTGTAGGAGTTCACTGTCCTAAAAGGGGGAAGCCGCACCCTCTTCGGCTTTGGGTCGGTTCCTCCACCGTCTTATATTCGAACAGTAATGCCATCTGACATGAGACCTCGCAGATGGTTCATGATCTGAAAAGCATTCCTCTGGGAGATGTCCTCTGAAATATTTCTACGTTGACTGGTTACAGGGCTGTGTTACAGACCGATTTCCCAAAAAAGTTATGTGGCAAAAATTATGAAGGGAGAAGCTGAGCGATGAGAGATCGTCAGCACCATCTTCTATCTATCTCTTTTATAATAATTGCTTCACCCCTATGACTAAAAAGATTATATCCTACATTTTCTGCTAAGTCTATGAGCATTTACATTTTCAGGAGTTGAAAATAGCCAGCGCTCAGAGCGCGCTGGCGTATTGCTTCCAGGGACGATGATACCTCTTCGAATTGTGACATTGCAGCTACCTTCCACGCACGATGCGTTCGATGTCGCGCTTCACATCGCGCTCCGCTATGGCCTCGCGCTTGTCATAGAGCTTCTTACCACGGCAGAGGCCAAGCTCGATTTTTGCCTTACCCCCTTTAAGGTACAGCCTGAGTGGGATCAGCGTCAAGCCTTTGGTGGCTACTCTGGCGACGAGCTGTTTGATCTCGCGTTTGTGCAGCAACAGTTTGCGGTTGCGCATAGGCTCGTGGTTGTAGCGGTTCCCATGCTCGTAGACGGCGATGTGCGCGTTCTCCAGCCAGATCTCGCCGTTGCGCGCTATCGCGTACGAGCCGCGCAGATTCACGCGCCCCTCGCGGATAGATTTGATCTCGGTACCGACAAGCGAGATGCCGACCTCGATCGTGCTCTCCACGGTATAATCATGGAATGCCTGCCGGTTGACCGTGATCACTTTGATCGGTTCCCGCTGGGGGGAGACCGGCTCTTTCTTTGCCTGTGTTTGCTTTGCCATAAAAAACTCCTTATAACTATCTGATAAGGACGTATAACTGCTGCGCGTCCCTCTCAAGGAAATTTGCAGCAGGAACACCGCACGGAAATAATCATTTCCGTGCAGGAAGGCGGGTGAAGAGCGCCGCGCGTGGACTCGCGGGGAAGGGCTTCTTGACTTCCGCCTGTTTGAGCACCTACGATGAAGGGTAGATGTTATGTGTTTGTTATAATACAACAACTACGCCCACACGTCGAGAGGCACGCAGTATTACTCCCTGGAGTAGAAGCGAGCGTCATCCTAAAGATAAACTGTAAGCTCCTGGTAGCAATCGTTTCATGGTATCTATCTGCTAAGGAAAGGCTTTGCCATGTTCTACCACCTGGGCAAGATCGCCACCCGCTATCGCTGGTTGATTGTGGGTCTGTGGCTGGTGGCTGTTGCCGCTGCGTTGCCGTTTGCTCCACAGGCCAGCCAGGTTCTGCAATCCGGCGGCTTTGTCAGCCCTGACTCCGAATCGCAGCGGGCCATCGATGTGCTGACACAAAAATTGCATTTGAACCAGACAATTGTTCAGGTGATTTTTACCAGCCAGCGCTTCACAGCGGACGACCCGCGTTTTGTCCAGGAGACTCAGCAGGCTCTTACGGGCCTGAACAGTTGGTCAGATGTTGCGCGGATCGTGTCGTTTACCGATAATCCACGTCAGATCTCGTTGGACCGCAAGGCGGCATATGTAAACGTGTTGCTGAAGCCAGACCCCAATAGCGCTGCGAAGCTCCTCCCCGATCTGCAGCAGCGCCTGCGAAAGGTGCCCGATCTGCAGGCCAGCATCGGCGGCGGACCCGTCTTCTATGAGGATATTCAGTCGGTTAGCGAGAACGACCTGCGTCGCGCGGAGATATTGGCATTTCCCTTTGCTTTAATTGCGCTTCTGCTCGTGTTCCGTTCGGTCGTCGCTGCGATCCTTCCAGCCCTGGTAGGCGGATGCGCCGTTGCGGTCTCCCTTGCGCTCATCTTCGGCCTGGGTCATGTGACGCCGCTCTCCATCTTCGTGCTGAATATCACGACCCTCTTCGGCCTCGGACTCGGCGTGGACTACTCGCTCTTCATGGTGAGCCGTTTTCGCGAGGAGGTGGCGCACGGTCGCAGCGTCGAGGATGCCGTTGCCCTGTCGGTTGCTACGGCTGGACGGGCGGTCGCCTTCTCAGGTCTGACAGTCTCCATCGGCCTCTTTGGCCTGACCTTTTTTCATATCAATATGCTGCATTCGGTGGGTATTGGTGGCGTGATGGTGGTCCTGCTGGCCGTTCTAGCGGCCCTGACGCTGCTCCCCGCGCTGCTGTCCATTCTTGGACTGCGCATCAACGCTTTCCCCGTGCGTATATCGCGCCTGTGGCGTCGCTCATCTACTCCCGCTGACAATGTGGGAGCCGCGACCGATCTGCGGCGTGGTTTCTGGTATCGCCTGTCGCAGTTCGTGATGCGCTACCCGGTGCGTGTCTTTGTGCCCGTCCTGCTCCTGCTTATTAGCTTCGGCCTCCCGTTTTTAGGTGTGCGCTTCTCGGCGCCCGATGCATCGATCCTACCGAAGTATGTTCCCTCGCGTGCGGCGTACGATCTGCTGGCCACGCGTTTCAATAATAGCGATACGACGCCGATTCTGTTGGCCGTGCAGACGCAAGGTAATGTTTTGACGGACGCGAACATACGGGCGCTGTACCACTACGTCCAGCGCATTGAGGCCGATCCTCGCGTGGAGCGCGTTGATAGCGTCGTCAGCGCCGATCCGCGTTTTACACTGGACCAGTACCGGCTGCTCTACAGCAACCCGCAGACGATCAGCGACCCGTATCTGGCTGTGCTCGTGAAGTCCTCGGTTGCCGGTAATACGGCGCTGGTGCAGGTGATCAGTAAATATAGTATGCTTGACGCGCGCTCGGAGGGACTGGTGCAGACGATCCGCAATACAAAGCCAGGCGATGGCATCTCGGTACTGGTCGATGGCGGTACGGCTGCCGATATCGATTATGTATCCTCGCTCTACTCGGATTTCCCTATCGCGCTGCTGGTGGTCTCGCTGATCACCTTCATTGTGCTGTTCCTGCTCTTCCGCTCGGTTGTTCTGCCGCTAAAAGCGATTTTAATGAACACGCTCTCGATCCTTGCGAGCTATGGCGCGCTGGTCGTCATCTTCCAGGATGGCTTCCTGCACCAGATCCTCGGCTTTACTCCGCTGGGTTTTGTGGAGGCATCCAGCCCCATTCTACTCTTCTGCTCCCTGTTCGGTCTTTCGATGGACTACGAGGTCTTCCTGCTCTCGCGCATCCAGGAGGCGTTCTGGCAGACGGGCGATAATACGCGCGCGGTTGCGCTGGGACTCCAGCGCAGTGGGGGCATTATCACCAGCGCAGCGGTGATCGTGATTGTGGTGAGCGGCTGCTTTGCGACCGCTGATATAATCCTGGTCAAGGCGCTCGGACTGGGTATGGCGCTGGCAGTGGTGCTCGATGCCACGCTGGTGCGCGGCCTGCTCGTTCCCGCGACGATGCGCCTGCTCGGCAACTGGAACTGGTGGCTCCCCTTCAAACCACTTTCACCGAAACACTCCGCCCGCCCCGTGCCTATCGCTACACGCCACTAAGACTGTCAAGTACCTGTTTTGACAGTGCACTTGACAGTAGAACGGGTCAAAAAGCAGTCAAAACAGGTCATCCCACTTGTCCATTTCGTCCCGCTGCATGAGTGGTAACACATGGTCATAAATGTCCATTGTCATCACAATTGAAGAATGACCAAGTAACTCTTGCACAACCTTTGGATTCGCTCCCATACTCAGCAAAATGGTTGCCGCACTGTGTCTCAGATCGTGAAAGCGAATACCTGGAAGTCCTGCTTCTTTCAGCAACTTCTTGAACCACCGACCCAAGCATACGGGATCAGTGAATCCGCCAATACCATTGGGAAAGACCAGATCGTGATCTACCCACTTTGTCTTCGCCTTCTCTTTAGCCGCATCCACGTGTACACGCTGTTGCAGCAGTGTCTCAAGGACGAACTGAGGAAGTGTGATCGTACGCCTGCCCTTTTGCGTTTTCGGCTCACTCTCAACAAAACTGTGCCCTGAGAGACGATCAACGGTACGCCGGACGAACAGTCGCTTTTCTTCAAAACTAATATCACTCCAACGTAAAGCCAGGATCTCACCTCGCCGCATTCCTGTGGTAAGTGCCAGCGTGAGCATCGTCTCTAAGCGGTGTCCACGTGCAGCCTCCAGCAATGCGTGTGCCTGCTCCCTCGTGAGTGGGTGGATCTCTTTTCGCGTTTGGCGTGGCAGTGAAACATCTTCACAGACATTGTAAGAAATGATCCTCCATCGTTTTGCATTCTTGAGGGCCTCGTGCAAAACGACGTGAATCAGACGAACCATCTTCGGTGAAAGGCCATCTTTTACCTTCCGTGCATACAAAGTTTGCACCTGTTGTGCTGTCAGCTTCTGTATCTGAATGTGGCCTAATGTAGGATTCAAGTGATTCTTGAGTATCCCTCGATACTTGATGTAGGTACTGAGTCGAACTGTTGGCTTACACACTTCCTCTAACCACCGTTCCAAGTAGGAGTCAAGCCGTTGCTTTGGTCCTGTCGCAAGGATGCCTTGTTTCTGTTCAAGTAGCGCCTTGTCCCGTTTCCCTATTGCTTCAGCTTGTGTCTTGCCATAAAGTGGCTTGCGTTTTCCGTCCTCTAGCGTGATCTCTGCAACCCATCGGCCATCCTTGCGCTGATACACGGTCCCTTCGCCGCGCCCGCGTCGTTTGCCTTTTGCCATGATGTATCCTTTCAAACAGACACCGCTCCAGCTGGCACATACCAGGGGGAGAGCGGTGTCCAGTACACACGTTGCGTACTAATGCCGGATGATCCGGCGTCAGTGGGGGTTTGTGATGTGAACTTGGAGAAGTCGGTTTGCGAGAGGCAGGGGTGATGCACTCCGTGAGCGGAGCTTCTCGCACCGCCTGAAAAGAGCCTTGAGAAGCATAGCGGTCAAATCATGACCGTGATTTTCTCCTCACTCGCTTGCAGGATTGAACATCTGTCCTCTTCCTCATGCACTCTTGCCATTTTCCAGCCTCACAGGTCAGCAAGAACTGCCCTTGCTGACGTTGGATGTGTATTTGTCCCCCCTTCTCAAAAGAACCTCCTACGCGTTTTCCTGTTGGACATCCGAACAGATCCTCTCTACATCATTTCAAGAGGTTGTCTAAAGAGTATCTCTCTCGCTCTCACTGAGCTTTGTAGAGAGGCTGTGCGATTCCGCTGTTTGAACCGGTGATATTCCTGTTTGAAACAGGAGTATTCCGATTTGAAATCGCTGAGAACTTACCCATAATGTGGCATTTTGGGTGCTACTATGCTTCACGAGCACATCGGATATTCTCCTTCACAGGCCGTTTTCGAGTCGTGACTGGTACTCAGACCAGCAGTAGCCTAACTTCAAAACACATCTCCAGTTCTCTTTCTTCATCACCAAACCGGTCCGAGAACCTCCCATCTCGTCCAACCACAGCGGCACCAGTGATGGTGTCACAGACCACGGCCATCTGAAGCCAACGCTTTACAGGGAGCATTGCTTCGTGGTATACTCCTGTATCATCTCTCCCCGCGTGGACAGCTCGTGAGAGGAACAAGAGCAAAGGGAAGGGTCCCGCGCTAGGCGCTGCGTTCCCTGGTTCAACAGGAGCGTGGACGCCGTGCCGGTCAGGCACGCCTCCGTTCTCTTCCCTCTACACTGAAAGGAGTGACACAGCCATGCCAACAGCAGATTCGAAGATCGTGGGCAAAGAGGAACTCGTCCACCTGATCGCCGCCAAAGCGCAGGTGGGATTGAAAGAGGCCGATGCAGTCATTGACGCCCTGACCGAAACCGTCCGCGATGAAGTCGCCAAAGGGCACCAGGTGCGCCTCATTGGTTTTGGATCGTGGAAGTTGTCAGCGGTCTCGGCGCGCACGATTAAATCTATCCGCGGCGGGGCGCCTGTCCATCTCCCTGCCGGCAAACGGGTCAGCTTTACCGCTGGCTCACAGCTCTCGGAGGCCGCAAAAGCGCCCGCTCCTGTCAAAAAAGCCGCCAAGAAAGGGACCAGGTAAGACCGTCGCCCCGTGCGGTGGCACGATGCTCGCCAGCCTCAGGATCTCCCAGGCTGATCCTGTTACTGCACCACTGGACCAGCGACGAACCCATTTGATTGACATCAATCAAATGGGTTCGCCGCTTCAACAAATTGAAGCGAAACCCTTCCCACGTATTGGCTTAGGAGAATCGATAAGCTCACAATGGCTTTGCATCTTTACTCCAGCCTCAAAATGAAGCGGCAGTGAGTCTCGTCACAGCGTGTTTCGGTTCCGTTTCAAGCAGGACCGGCGCGTGGTAGAGCACCAGGCCGACGCCCACACCGAGCGCGGTCTGCAGTGCTCGCCTCGTCTCTGGCCTATTGACGTGCGCGTTTGGCCTGGATCTTCTCTCTCAACGGTGCATCGGCGGCGCTGCCAGCAAAGCGCGACAAGGTTTTCACGCCGCAGGTCGTGCTTATCGCACGGGGTGCCATTCTTCCAACCGGAGAAAGTCGGCCCAAGGCGTCCCGATGTGATAGACTGACAAGTGAGAGCATTCTGCATGGCACCCTTCGCACTGACCAGCCCCCTAGATGCGGGAAACCCAGAAACAGTCCATCTTCTCAGTGTCGCTAGAGTATTGCTCTTGTCTTGTCATAGAAGGAACATACTGATATAATTTCGGCAGAAAAGCCCTTGCACGATATCGCAAGACGATGCGAAGCAGGAAGGAAACGAGCGTATGTCAACGAATTCCGAGAGTCACTATTTTATTGATACAGAAAGCGCTGCCGAAATGGCGCGGCTCATCCAACAGGATATGATGATCACCAGAAGGATGGGAGGTCCTCTGGCAGAGCAGGCTGATCCCTCTTGCTTGTCAAAGGTTCTCGATATTGGCTGTGGCCCGGGTGGCTGGGTGCTCGATGTAGCATTTGCCTGTCCTGATGCCGAAGTAGCAGGCATTGATATCAGCAAGACGATGATCAGCTACGCCAATGCCAGAGCGCGCTCACAAGGATTACAGAATGCCTCTTTTGAGGTCATGGATATTACTCAGCCGCTTGCCTTCTCCGATCATGCCTTCGATCTCGTCAATGGCCGCCTGCTTGTTGGATCGCTACCCCGTACTGCCTGGCCGCAAATGATCCAGGAGTGTTTCCGCATCACACGACCCGGCGGTGTGATGCGCATGACCGAACTGGACACCAGCGGGGTGACGACAAGTCCTGCCTACAATTATTTAGATGCGTTGTTGCTCAAGGCGACATGGCTGACTGGCCTTGGGTTTTCTCGCGATGGACGAACGACCTGTATGACCCCTATGCTTCCAACATTGCTGCGCAATGCCGGTTACCAGGACATCCAGCACAGGCCTCATGCATTTGATTTCTCAGCCGGGACAGACATCCACATGGATTTCTACCGCGATTACGAGGTGTTTTTCAAATTGGCGCTGCCTTTTCTCGTTTCAGTAGGGGTTGCGACGCAAGAGGAAGTGGAGCGAGCCTATCAACAGATGCTCATCGAAATGCTGAGCGATGATTTTAAAGCCATGTGGTACCTCCTGACCGTCTGGGGGAAAAAACCTGAGTGAGGATGATGCGTTGGCCTCAGAGGACACCTGCCCGAGGCGAATGCTTGTAAAAGCTGTGGTTGGCTCATGATGGACGATATGCACGCCCATTGTGTGCGGAGCGAATGTCTTCATGGTTCTTGCTCACCTTCTGTCTTGTCGCTGCGTTGCTGTGGGAGACAAGAAGAGAAAGCTCTCCTGTGAAACAAGGTCTGCTCAACAGGAAAGCTTTCTCTTCTGGAGACGTGTTCTGCTCTTCTGATGCGCTACGAGGCCCGCTGCGTATGTTCTTGAACCCACTGTTGCAGGTCGACGACAGACACCCGCATCATGCTCCCCACTTTCACCGATGGGAGTCCCTCGTCCTTGATGAGGCTGTAGACTTTGGTCCGGCCTATGCTGAGCGAGCGCGCAACCTCTGGGATACTCAGAAGCTGCGGAGGCGCTGTGGGTTGTGCAGGTACAGCAGCTGGCGTTTTACGTTTCCTCATGTAGTTCTATCCTTTCTGTTCTGTGTCATTCCATCACATTTGGTATGGCATCTGAACCGAGATCAGACTTATACTAGAGCGGTGCTCAGAAACATTGAGCTATAAAACAAATCTGGCGGTAAGAGCGGCGGCCTGAGATCAATGAGCTGATTCTGACAAAGGCTCAATCCTTGTGAACACCGCTCTAGTACAGAGACAACGAAAGATCGTCAAGAGAGGAGGCAAAGAGACGCATGGAACAGACGAAACAAGAACGGGCACCATCAAAGCACAAACAACCATTTTTCCAGGACCCACATCTTATCGGACAAGCACCAAGGTTGACCGTCTCCCTTGGCATCCTGCTCACGGGGATCATCTACTTCTTTCTGCCTGATGAACTGACCTTTGGACCGGGCTGGGGATTGTTGGCGATTGAGGGTGTTCTGATCTTGCCCTTGTGGATCTTCTGGCTCACAGGTCATACCCTCTCTTATCGCACAACACGTACCGTCAGTTTCGTCCTCCTCGGCCTTGTCACGGCAGCGTTGGCTCTCGCCGTCATCTTCCTCATTACGGACCTCTCGTCCTTTAAAAGCGGCTTCAAATTACTCCGCACGGCGGGGTTACTGTGGGCTTTTAATATCTTAGTCTTTGCTTTCTGGTACTGGGAAACCGATGGAGGCGGGCCACGCAAGCGACATGAGGCGGAGCACAAGGCCGTAGACTTACTGTTTCCACAGCAAGTGGATGGCAATAGTGAGAAATGGGCAGCAGGTTTCTTCGACTACCTCTTTGTGGCCTTTACAGGAGCTACGGCCTTTAGTCCAACAGACACCTATCCCCTGACGCGCCGAGCAAAAGTCTTGATGATGGTTGAAGGGATCCTCTCGTTGACTATCGTGGCGATCCTGATTAGCCGCGTCGCGAATATCTTCTAATCCTGGTATTTGCTCAGAGGACTCCAAATTGGATGCCATACTGAATGGTGTGTCACCATGTGAAGCGAGAAGGCGCTAAACCCATTCTCGAACCGGCTTCCGGGTTTTTCTGCTCTGTGTCATTACACAACACTCGGCGTGGCATCGTTTGTGGAGCTTCTCTACATTGCGGGCCATGACTTCCTCTAACGAATAGCCCATCGTGTGGCTGATGAGCATGGAGTACCAGAGCACGTCGCCTAGCTCGCTCAGAAGCTTCTCCTGGTCAATGGAATGACCTTGAAACACGCACTTCTTTACCATATCTACTACTTCGCCCGTCTCACCAGCTAAACCGAGCGCGCCTAATGTCAACTTGCTCATAGGATCGTCAGAACCTGCATAGGTTCTCAGTATTTCGGGAATGTATTGCTGTTCGGTCATGTTGTTTCTTTCCTTCCTTCGCTTGCTCCCTTATGAAGGCCCTGTTCGGGAGTGCCCTCACCTCTCCCTTGCCGGTGAGGGCACTCGGTTTGAACTACTTGAATGCATCTTTGAGTGCTTGTATAAACAGGATGAGCACGAAAACAACGACACTCAAAACCACAACAACCGTAAAGAGGTAAAAGAGGGAAGATGTACTGCTCATGGCTGCCCCTTTCGTGAGTGCTTACGTGTGATCTGATGCCCACCATACGAAGGCGAGCGCAGCAATAACGATCACGACAATAATCATCAAGTAGGGTATCAGGCTCATTGGTGATTCCCTTTCTCGTTTAGTCGGCTCTATCGAAAAGTTGGTTGAATGGTCTAACTTAGATCACAACTACTGTTACAGGTATTGACTCTTCACACTCAATCTCTGCCTCTTCCTCATGAATTTCTTGGAAATCGGCATTCTTCATGCTGGATACCTCTTCTTCCGCTATCTCTTTAGCGTCATCAAGCGTATCAGCCTCAATCTCACCTTCGTAAATCAAGGTTCGATAGTAAGTAACCTTAAATTTCATTGTCCTATCCTTTTTAGCTCAAAGACAAACGGTTGTTCTTTTTCCTCGGCACTGGTTCAGAGAAGCGGGGAGTCCCTTCCAGCGCCCATCAGCTAGAGGATCGGACGCCTGTCTCATCTGGAAGCGCTGCAGATCTTCTTTCCGATCAGCCGAGAACGATACTCTTCGCCGAGAAGTCAATCGTTATCACCGCAAATTCCCCGTGCTGACCCGCCCCCGTCAGTCGCACATGCGCTGGCCAGTCCTGCACCGGCATGGCGTCGGTGCAGAGCGAGGTCATAAGTACCCCTTCAAAAGTGATGCTCCACGATTTACAAGGCTCTGTATGCACAACCAGAATATAGGGATTTTGCAGAGATCCTGGTGGCGTCCACGCCTGGATGTATCTCACCGAGACGCGAGCTCGCGCCTGGTCCATCGCCGTGATCTGGTATTCGTTTTGCAGCGTTCCATCCGCATTGGCACTGAGCAGGATATAGTCTCCAACTTTATGGCCCGGGCATATTCGCCGCACACCAGTCCACGAATTTGGCATGGTCGATAGAGATGTGCCACGTCATGCAGCTCCCTGCAACGGTGTCTTCTACTATCGCCGGATGCTCGCGGGTACCAGTGACCGTCGCCGTGGGGCGTGGCGTGGAATCCGTCGTTGGGGCAAGAGGCGGCGTGGCCTGCGATGTGCTTCCCGGATCACACCCGCCCATCACCAGGGCGAGACAGGCGAGAAGAAGAAGAGAAAAAGCGTACTTCATAGGATGTTACCTCCATGCTTTTGTTTCCCTACGAAGGCAGGAGATGCGCCTGGTTGAGCGCGATGATCGCCTGGATTGCGACAATACTCCCAAACACCACCAGCCCCAGACCGAGCACCCACCACGGGATCATGGCTGCAAACAGGTTCCGAGAACGTTTGCGCCGCGATCCACGCAGACGAAGCAGGATGACTCCCGTGATGTCTAGGAGAAGTCCAAGCAACACCATACAGACGGTGAGTGCTTCGAACGCCGTATTCATCGTGATGTTCCTTTCGTTGCGTTCTGATGGTCTCTGGGAAGCGTCATAGCAGCACCCCTGCGCCGAACAGGACAGAGCCATGAAACGAGAGGGATACGAGGAACATCACGATGAGGAACAGGACCGCGATAAGCAGTACGATACAAAGCTTCATGCTTGCCCCCCATTCCCAAGAATGGCCGTGATGTAGCGTTGCGTTTCGGCGGGCATATGCGCGTACCAGTCTGCCCCGTAGTCCGCAAGCGCCTGTTTGACTCTGCCTGATCCCGCGTTGTAGCAGGCCAGTGCCAGAGGCCATGAGCCGCCGTACATCTTCAAGTAGCCCGCCATGAGATGTGCACCGGCCTGAAGGGATTGCTGCATGTTGTTCGGGTCCACTCCCAGACCCACCGCCATCTCCGGCATGAGTTGCGCGACGCCGCACGCTCCCGCTGACGAACAGGGAATCGCCTGACAGCCGCTTTCCTGGTTGATCTGCCGCGCATACAGGGTAGGATCGATCCCTGCCTGCACTGCTGCCGCGCGGGCCATGTCGAAGCACGATCCTGATGGTGATGAGAGGTGCGATGTTTTACTAGTCTGCTTATCAAGGGTGTGTTGAACCTGCTGACCTGACTGATGGAGCATGTTTTCGATGGTCTGATACCATTGCGGCGCAGGCTTGCCCGTCGGCGTTTGGGGAGCGACAAAGACGAGACCGAGCACGACGAGAATGAACAAGGCGAGCAGGATGAGAGGGCCGCAACAGCCGCCCCTGCGATCAATTGGCTGATAGTACACGACGAGGTCCTTTCTTCTCAGCCAGGAGCCACCGTGATACAATCACACAGTAGCACTGGCAACAGGCGTTACTCAAGGAGCCGGGCGTACGGCGTCGGAAACTGGAGCGCCTGGCTCTGGACACGATAAGAGAGGGAACTCCTTACACACTCAGTGCTTGTTTCATCTGTCTCTGTTTGCAGATGTTTATTCCACCTTCTACTTATATCCCCGAACAGCGTATTAATTTCAGCAATATTGCTGGAAAGAAAACACCCGCGTTTCTTGCTTGCTCATCAAGAAACGCGGGTGTAAGCTCATGACGCAGAGTAGTTCCTCTTGTTCCCCTATCCCTTTCGGTTGAAGAGGAGCGCCCACATCTTAAGCAATGCCAGCGCACACGCTACACGGATATTTGGCACTCCAAGAACGAACATAACGAGCGTGAGCAATACAGCGGTCCCGACGATAATCCCTACTATCATTGTCTTTCCTTCTAGGCATGATGCTTTTTCATGCCCTCGCTAATCTTTGCGCCTAACTGCTCACTCTGCTCTTTCGTCAGAAAGGCCAGAGGGCGACCGCGATAGACTTTTGTCTGGAGATCCACCACTTCACGCTTGATACGGTTGCGGGTCGAAACGCTTATCAGAAACTTGCCATCGGTGCCGCGCCTATTGAGGAAGTCGAGCGCCCCCTGATCACCTTTCACCAGAGCAGTGAGGAGAATAGCGTGCCCATACTCTGTCTTGCGGATCTCCGCGAATTCAGGTGCCTGGATATCGAGCGATGTTTCCCGCGCTGCATACCGCCGGTTCGTCCTCATTTCCAGGACAGGCAAGAGACAGTAGGCATCATGCAATCCACATATAATCAGGTCCATATCCGGCCCGTACTCTACCAGGTGATAATGATAGTAGTCGCTACTGCGTGCCAGGATAACCGCCTCGATACGTTTGCGGGCGAGCGTCGGTTCCGCTGCGAGCTGCCCGGCTTGCCATCTATCCATCTCGTGTTCGTATTCATCGAGGACCTTCTGTACCTGGTTCCGATTCTCCTCTGCCTCGCGAATACGAACCAGAGAGACGCCGTTCGTGGTGCGGCTGTATGGCACAATGCAGTACTGAGTGTTCTCAATCTGATTGACCAGGGCGAGCCATGTTCGTTCGCGTGTGTATCGCGAATAGCGTCTCTCTGCCATGGCGGTTAGTCCTCCTCCTCAATCGTGGTATGCCCTGGTGGAAGCTCCTTCATGCCACGCATCAACATCGTAAGCATCTTCAACTGAGCCTCTTTTTGTTCCACTGGCATTTCAGGATCGAACAGGGCGCGCATGGTAGACGCTCCCATGCGTAACATAAGGGTGTTGTTTTCCTGCTGAGAACGCATGCCTTCAATACGTGCCTGATTCTCCATTTTCGACATTTCAAGCTCAGTTTTCAGATTGTCTTCTTTAATGGCAGCCTCTGCAGTCACGCGCCGGACTTCAAGAATGCCGTTGTTGATAATCGATGTTTCCTCTGTTCTCTGATGAAGCATCTTTGAGGTCGCGCTTGCTCTCAGTTCATTGGAGCGGATGACCTCACTGGCCTCTGTCGGCTTTTCCTCGTGGATGAATGCCACATAGAAATCGCTGGCGAGCGTCATGACGGTGCGCACCATGGCAAAGACCACCAGCCACACAAGATTACTCGATTTTGCGCTCATGGCGAGAATCATAAATGCGACCTGCCCAGATCCTACCCCAAACGCCAGGAACGCCCAGGTGCTTCGATATCGGCTGATTTTTGTCTGATCTAATGCGGTCATGCCATTTGGCCGAGACTCCGCGCGGTTGCGGATCGTTTCGGCCTTATAGGAAACGACCATGAATGTCGCTTCCAGCACAACCACCGTCGCCAGGACAGACATCGCAACCCACCAGGCCGCATCCTTGTTGGTCTGACTCCAGATGAAGAAAAACACTTCCCCGGCGGTGCCGAGCAAAAGCACAATCGGCCCGATGATGGACCAGACTTCCGCAACCATCTCCTTGAACTTTGCCGGTTTGCTCATGCCGAAATGGACAGTAGAAAGCGCGTGGTGAACCTGAAGCATCAACTCCTCTGGCTTGTAGCTGACCAGTGAGGTGTCACTGTTTCCGCTACCCGTAAACGTGGGAAGGGGTCCAGTATTGGGTCCCTGAGTATTTGGAGATGGAACAACGGTAAGTTGGCGCCTATTCAGTTCTTGCAACGCCCTCTCTTTATAAATGCTTACAGCAGGCGCATTTTCACCAGAGGTCCAACCCATGACCGATGCAAAGTCTTTATCGCTAATCTGCGGGTTTCGTTGCAAGGCAACAATACAATCTTCCCAATTAAAGTTCGGGTACGGTGGTCGTATTCCCTGTGAGGATTGCCCTTTATTTTGCCCTTGCCCAGGTCGGGGCCTCACCACATTTTTTACTCTATCAAGCAGTCCCATTTTTACCCCTTGTTTTTGCTATGAAGTTCCCTCGAAACGCGCTAGTTAAATGCAGGGTTAGCGAGGGGGTAGCGAGGGTTTAGCGAAGGATTAAAATGAGCCTGAGAACCACGGTTGTGTCATCGGTGTATCGCGGTCGCACCGTTCACTGCTCACGATTTTTCGTGCATTTTCAGACTCATTTTCCCCCTTATTTTTACGCGTTAGTTTGATCTTTTCGTCGAGCAGATTGCGACTGTGAAGATGCGTTCTTTTGTGTCGCCGCCTGTAGGGCTGCGAGGCGCTCCTGCTGACGCTGCAGACGGATCGCATCACGTTCCGCCCGCGACAGATCCCTTTTCGACTTCTTTGCGCGCTTGCCTTCTTCGCCTGCCAGGAAGTCGCTATGCATCTTCGCAACTTTTTGTAGGTGCGATGCCGCTCGCGGAGAGGCTGTTTTTGCACGTGCGATCAAATCCTTTTCCTGCTCGACCACGAAGTTATACTCTTCATCACTGAGAAAAATGCCTGCCATATGCGTGTTCCTTTCTGTACTAAGAGGTGGTAAAGAGCCATGCCAGCGACACGGCCAGGACAACAGCCACGAAAAGCTAGAACACTATAATTTCCTTTCCCCTAGCCTGGGCTGCTCAGTGCTCTCTCAAGAAAAACACCTCTATCTATATCCCCGAATTGCGTATTAAATTTCTACTATGGATGGGCGCTACTGTTTCAACTTGCTCGCTCAGTCTTTTTTCCAGTAGGGGCTGTCAAGGACATCTGGCTCAGGAATATGCACGACCTTAAGGTAGTCTCGGCATGCCTGCACCATCGCCTTCTTGAGCACCTGTATTGACCCTTCACGCAGCTCTTCAGGGCACTCAAGGACGATTTCATCATGCACAACCAGAATGATGTGCACCTCTCCGGGGAGTGTCTCGTAGAGCAGGGCCAGCGCACACTTGAGGATATCAGCATTCGTTCCTTGAATCGGATGGTTCTTCGCCGTGCGCTCCATCGCGGCGCGGCGGCTTTTATCCAACCCGGCAACATTGAAGAAACGCTTGCGACCTGCCAGCGTTGCAGCGTAGCCTTGTTTGAGCGCCTCTTGGGATGTGCAACGCAACCAGGATGCAACGCCCGTATAGGTCGCAAAGTACGTATGCATCAGGTCGCGGGCCTCCTCCACGCTCACATCAAGACGAGGGGCTAAGCCCTGCGCCCCCATTCCATAGGACAGCCCGAAATTGATGGTTTTGGCAATATCGCGCACCTTCACGCCTTTGTAGAGATGCTTTTTTGTGTCTGTATCCGGGGGTAAGCGGAACATCAGTTTCGCCGTTTCCGCGTGCAGGTCCTTGCCTTCCGCAAAGAAACGGAGCATCGTCGCATCGCCAGAGACCTCGGCCAGGATGCGTAGCTCAATGTTGGAGAGATCGGCAGTCAATAGACGGGAGTCAGGCGGGGCAATGAAACACCGCCGGATATCCTCTTGTTCCTGCTCGTTGGCCCGTTTCTTGGGGATCTGTTGCAGATTGGGGCCGCTACAGATGATGCGCCCGGAGACGGCTCCAACCTGGTTAAAGTTGGCATGAATCCGCCCATCGGCGCGCACAAACGAGAGCAAGTTCTCCCCAAAGGCGCTACAGAAATGGGAGAGCTTGCGCCATTCCAACAGGCGTGCAATGACGGGGTATGTGCCTGCGTGCTCTTCAAGCGCTTCTTCTTTGGTCGAGGTGACATGGACGCCCATCTGAGCCAGCGCTGCCACGAGTTGTTCTGAGGAGCTGAGGTTGATGCGCTCCTGTGGCGCTTTAGGCTTGTCTGGTTGTGGATGGTGCACTGCCCATGTGGTAATCCCGTTTGCACAGAATGCCTTCCAGGTCTGTTTACCTCTTTCGTTGCTTGCAGCGTAGGTATACATGAGACGCTTCTCTTCCGCCTGTAGTGCTTGCTGGTAGGCCGCGTATTTTTCACTCTGCGCTTGATACGTTTGCTCTTGAGCAGCATGCAGCGCTGCCCCAAGTTCCTGTATCAGGCCCTGCTCAAGAACGCGTTGGCGGGCGCGCTTGCCCTCAAGGACCTGCTTCCATCGCGCCTGATCGGTGAGCGCACCGTGCACTTCCATCGCGGCGATCGCCGGGAGCGCGGCATGTTCTAGATGGGCAACTGGCCCCGATGCGTGCTCTACGAGCAACAAGCGTTGCCGCTCTGCAACTCGGTAGGGCACGTCGATATCTTGAACGATGTAGGTGAGTTGCTCCGGCGGGAAGGGCGCGTCCCACTCCCCTGATCGCTGGTGCAGATCAATAAACCAGGAGCGCTGCTCTTTGGTGATGGGAATCTCGTAGCGCTTTGCTGTTTCCAGCAACGAGACGGATACCCTCCCTTGCAAGAGGCCCGTTCCGTGTACCAGATGTTCAACCAACATCGTATCGTAGACCTGTTGGAGACGAATCCCGAAATGAACATTCAGGAAAGACCAGTCAAACTTGAGGTTGTGCCCAATCCAGGTAACGCCAGGGAGGTGCAGAAGTGCCGCCAGCGCCTCTTTCCATCGTGCCTGTTCCTCATTCGGTAAGTGGTAGTACGGACGCATATCCAGCACGATCACCCGGCGGGGCGTTCCAAGGGCAAGAGAGATCACTTTATCCTCAAGCATATCCAGACCCGTTGTTTCTAGATCCAGCGCCAGCTGCGTCACGTGTGCCTTGTGAAGGTGTGCAGCCAGGGCGCGGACCTCTCTCACAAAGGTTTCTGGACTGATGCAAGTCACGACAAGGTGCTGCTCTTGCGTCGATACGAGAGAAGGGTGTGCCTGCTCATTCCAGTGTTGGGCGCAATAGGCTATCCCCTGATCGCTGTAGTATTCGACTTCCACTCCACATCTGCAACACTGTGTGGCGGTCTCTGGGACAATCGGGAGCGGATGCACCGCTTCTCGTTCCCCCAGACCCATTGCTAACCACTCCCGAAGGTCGGCCCCGTCCTGAAGCATCTGGTTGACATCTTTCCACCAGGGCCGGAGCCGTGTTGCATGCTCTAATCGCTCCATCCACCAGCGCGCTGCTCGATCGCCTGTGTTTTCTGCATCAAAGGCAATGAGTACATGCGCTTGTTGTGCCAGCATCGCCATCCAACGCGGGGTATGGCTCCCTTGCGTGGTGCCGGTTGCGACCACCGCAACCCGATCGCCGCATTCTTGCGCCACCGAGAGCGCATCTAGTTCACCTTCCGTCATGACTGCGAGCGGTCGTTTCAGGGCAAGGGAGTCAGCCAGGTACAACCCGTTTGACCCTCCCGCGACTTGTGTATAGCGCCTGGAACCCGTTGCGAACCGCATATCTCGTACGGTGAGACGCCAGACCTTCCCTTCAACCATCCAGGGAATGACGATCCCCTGGGGGAGTCGAACTGCTCGACCCCAGACCCGCGCAGGACCGTACGTCTCCTGTGGATGATAGCCAAGCTGCGCGGCTTTGATAGTGGCATCGGTCAACCTGCGCTGCCGCAGATAGGCCAGCGCATTGCGGCCACGCTCAGACCAGAGCAGGCGCTGACAATGGCGGCAAAAGTCGAGCGCGCCCTCCTGCCAGCGCTGCGGTGGCTCGTCCCATTGTAGGCACGCATCAAACACGGCGTCGGGAACCTGAAAGCGCGGAGAGCTGCTGTCTCTCGGCATCCATCCTACCGCCGCCAGCGCGTCTCGTTTCGAGAGGCCGCGCCTGGCTATCAGGTAGTCCACTGCGCTGCCTTTGCGCCCGCATTGATTACAGACAAACCATCCATACGCGCCCTGGGAGGGCTGAATCCGAAAGCGGTCCGTCCCCCCACAAAAAGGACAGGGACCATTGTACTGACCGCCTCGACTGGTTGACTTGAGAACAACCCTGAATCCGTCTTCAATTGCTAAGGCCAGTAAATTTGTTTCCATAAAAGACTCCTGAACAGGAAAGAAGCGGTTGTCAAGCCGCTTCAGATCAGAAAGGCAATGAGAGTTGTCGTGGATGTCGTAACCACGGTGGTTGTTTTTGAGGATAGTGGGGTGTTGTCCGAAAGTGGGCAAGCCATGCACGTACTTGCCTGACATGCTCCGCTCGATGAAGTCCTCGCATCTGTGGGAGCTGAACAAAAGAACCATCAGAGGCTTTTACGCGTACGACCTGTTCACAGTCCGTATCAACTCGTCGATAACTTCTATCACGCCACTCTGCATATCCCCAACGACCTCGCGCCGGACGGACTGAGGGACCCATACTATCTGTTGAAAGATGCATTCCCCATTGGTCGCAGAGCCAGAGGAGTTCTCCTAGCGCAGGTGCATAACAGACGCCCCAAATGTGAATATGCTTGACGCCTTCACGTCCTAGAAAGGGAATGACTAGATGCATTGTCTCCCGAAACACTGGCATCATCTGAGCGGGAAGTTTGCCGGTAATACACCAGCCTCCTAGACCGAACAGGTCCCCATCTCGCAGATAGGGCAATATGCATTCTGCACACCGTTTGTATTGCTTTGCAGAAACACCTTGAGCAGAGAGCACACATGCAAGACCGTTACGATGTTCATGCAAGTACTTTGCCGCCTGTATCGTTTCCGCAACCGCTTGCTCTGCTTGCATCTCGCTCCATCGCCGTTTCACTCTCACATACTGGCCTGCCATTTCGCCTTGAGGCCACATCTCGTCAATGAGCACGTCATAGCTGGCACGCGCTTGAATCAGGTCCGCATATCCAAATTGTTCTGCGTGCTGTTCTTGTCGCAACAATGCGGCTTCAAACGTCAATCGTTGCCCCGGTCCATCAGAGAACGCCCCGCTATCTTGTATCACCAGCGTTCCAGATGGCACCCTTACCCGATTGACCTGTTTATTTTCGGTCGTGTTGCCATATACAGGCGACACACAGGCAAGGGAACCCGGAGTAACAGGGTGATGGTTCCATTGCATTTCCCCAATTCCGCAGTAAAAAGCAATGGCTGTTTGTTGGTTGGTCATAGTTCACCTTACTGGTAGAGGTACATCCTCGGTAAGAGAGGTAAACCCCCTCTACAGGCTCTTGCAGGGATGTATTTTCTGGTCCACCGAATTTACCGCAACCACCGCAGTGTCTTTAGACACACTGCGGTATTGCGGTAAACTGAATTCCGCACCGCAAGAAGTGCAGATTGCGGTCATTTTGCGGTATTGCGGTAAGTGAAAACTTACTCATCTTCTGACTCTTGCTCTGACTCAGCAATGATGGAGTAGAGCTTGCCTGTCAGTTGGACTCTCCCGGCTTTGACCAACTTGGGGATGGCTCCCTGTGCGGTTCGTTCGCTCATTTTGTCCTTGAGTTGGAGTGCGTAGGCCATACCCGCCTGCACCCACTCGCCGTAGGTCAGTTCCTTGCCGATGAGCGCGGTATACATGAAGGTTTCCGAGCGGGTCATTTTGACCGGGGCGTCGTTGTTGCCAATGATGAGCACCGCCGAAGTGTCCTCTTCCTGTGGTCCATACTGGATCTGCTGTAGCTTCAGGCTGAGCGTCTCGAACTTGGGCGCATCTTTCTGCTTGAAGCAGACGACTTTGCATCCTTCGTCGGTCGGCGCAACTTCGATAATGGTTTCGCTATTGCCGATGAGCGAGGATGCGCCACGCGGACCTCGATCGCGATCCTTGCCCGCATGATGCACGATGAGGGCCGTAGAGCCAAACTGTTGTTGGATGATATCTGCAGCCGCAATAACCTTTGCCATCTCGGTATTGCTGTTCTCATCCGCGCCGCCACTACATCGACTCAAGGTGTCGATCACCACCAGCACCGGCGGTGTGGTGAAATCCTCGGCAAAAGCCGTCATGGTCTCGCCCAGGTTGCTGGTATCTTGCAAGATCACGGCTTCATCGAACCACTGCACCCCGCTATTGCCGGTGAACTGATGCAGGTGCTTCCACGCCTTCATGCGCGGCCCTAAGCCGAACGATCCTTCGCCTGCAATGTAGGCAACCGGTCCCTGAAGCACTGAACGCCCTAACCAGGGAGTGCCCGAGGCGATACAGAGCGACCAGGCCATGGTGAGAAAAGACTTGCCACAACCAGGAGGGCCAAAGACCATAGCGATTCCTGATTTGGGCAGGATCGACGGAATGAGCCACTGCCTGGGAGGGCGGTTCTCATATTCGCTATCAGGCAGGAACCGGATACGGCGTGTTGGCTTCTGCCCTGACTCGGATTGTTCTGGTGATTGAGACGCCAGCTTTCCAAGCCAGGGGCGATCTTTGACCAGGGCGGTGAAGGCTTTGTAGACCGCCTGCACTCCGTCCGCATGGAGCGCATTTACCAGAGCGTCAATGCATGCTCTGGCTTCTCCTGTCAGAGCCGCTAGATCGGCGCTTCCAGGCTCACGCCCTGCGAGGACTTCCTGCAAGGCGCGGGTCAAATGACCCTCTAGATCACGTTCATGAATGGACACGCAACACCCCCTCTCGTTGGCGGTCGTCATAAGCTTCTTTCCACAAGGACAGAGGTGCAATTATTGGCGCGGAAGGCGGGTAGTTGCACAGTAACATTTCCGTTGCCCGTTCCCGCGTCTCTGGGCCTCGCTGTGAATGTTTTACCGCTTCCCATGTGAGACGCCGCCATTTAGACTCAGGGTAGAGCCTGTCAAGCAGCGGATGTGGGTAGTAGGAGAGTGCCACCAGCGCTGAGGTGTCATTGAGCAGCACCGCGAGGCGCTCGTGATCGTGCAGGCCAAAGGCCATCCCATCTCCCCGCTGGTAGTAGTAGTCCTCTTTCTCGATGTAGGGTGGGTCAACGTAGAAGAGGGTGCGCGGGTTGTCGTGGGAGCGCAAGACGGCAGCAAAGTCTCGACAGTCAATGAGCACATAGCGCAACCGACGCTGCAGGGCCTCAAACAAGTCAAGAGCCGTGTGATACGCCACGGATTCCACCCGACCAGGACTGGCAAGCCAGCCATGATGCACCGGGCCAATGAAGGCGTTGAAGGTGCTTCTTAGGATATAGAACCAGCGGACCGCACGTTCTAACGGGTCAAGTTCCTCTCCGTGATAGAGTTCATGGTGATACTGGTAGTGCAGCGCCCGGCTGTAGGGCAGCGACCTGCAGCGCGCCTCTAGTTCCTCCCCGTGATCGCGACATTGCATCCAGAAATTGACGAGATCCTGGTTGATGTCATTGTAGACTTCTGCATGTCGCTTCTCAAAGGGTCGGTGAAGCAGCACATGAGCCGCTCCACCAAAGAGGTCAACATAGGTATCATAGCTGGAGGCTGCAGGGAACGCCGCCACAATTTGAGATGCGGAATAGTATTTCCCCCCGATCCAGGTCAGGGGGGAACGGACACGTTGAGCCATCATGTTCCCCTTTCATGAATGAAGATCAACACATCCTCATCCTCAACGACTGGCTGCCCGGCCTCTTTGCGCCGTCGCTGCCACAGAGACAGAGGGAACACGCGACGATGGTGGCGTGCGTACAGCGTAAAACCCAGATGCAGGCACATTTCAATCGTCTGACTGGCTGTTGGGACCCGCTGCCCCCGGTAAATGTGATCTTTGATCACCACCATCATCAAGCCACCGGGGCGCAGGGCTGCTCGTGCCTGTGTGTAGACGTGCTCCATCGCCTGCCAGTACCGCGCCCCGCGCCAGTGTCCAATCTGAGCCTCGTGAGTACCGTAGTGAAACACCACCGAGCCCATACTGCCAGGAGTAGGATGCTCAGCTAATCGCTGCCAGCGCTCCCCATAGGTACCAGGTGCAGCATGAATACGATAAGGCAACATCCGGCGGGCGTTGGGCGTTGCAGCGGCGGCGCACCCATACGGCGGCGAGAACAGAATATGATCCGTGCTGAAGCTCCACGGTTCACGGGCGTCTGCTTGCCCTACATCGATCTTTCCGCTAAAGAGCCCGGCTTGGGTGCTGATCTGTTTGGCATTTTGCCTGAGCACATCTACCCACTTCGGTTCGATCTCGCGGGCGATGACCTGCCGCTGAAAGGCTGCCGCTAACAG
>DAOTTD010000225.1:0-10896 GCA_034438015.1 Ktedonobacteraceae bacterium
CAACCAGGAAGGTGCGACTGGAAATCTCACCTTCTCGCCATCTGCGATTTCAACCGGAGTTGGTCAAGGAACTTCTCTGTTTGCATGCGTCATTTTTACGTCTGCAACTTGCTTCACGGTGAACCCCGAAAGTTTCGGGGGTGTCAAAGGGTGTAGGGAATGCTTACACCCTTTGGACTACCAGGGGTACGAACAATATTCGTACCCTTTTCATCTTCACCCAGATGGCTCCTTGGATATCGTAACAACGTGTGTTACGAATTTACGGACATGAGCCCGTTGTACCCGTTTTACTCTCTTCTGGCAAGCATGTGTTACGAAGCTAGTGCCAGATCTGGCGTGTGGTAGAGGATCAGGCCAGAGCCGACACCGAGCGCGGCATGCTGTGCGCGTTTGGCCTGGATCTTCTCTCTGGTGGGCGCATCGGCGGCGCTATGGCACGACCAGCACAACGCAACCAGATTTTCACGGCGCACGTCGTGCTTATCGCAAGAGGTACCATTCTTCCACCCGGAGCCAGTCGCCCAACGTGTCCCGATATGATGCACCGAGAGCGTCGAGCACTCTGTATGGCACCATTCGCAACGGCCAGCCGCTACCCGTCGAATGATGCGCGAGACTTTCGGCCAGTTGTGGGGATACTTTGCAGAAAGCTTTTCTGGCATGAATACATCTCCTATGAGCAGATCGCAATGACATGTGATTTTCACATGTCGTCGGGGGTAGCTATTGCCGACACCCTTAACGGTCACAGGGAGAGGACTTTTGCATTCTTGGAACCGTCATCAATTTGATGTAGGTTCACAAATTGGCGCTCTTCACTGGTACTGCTTCATATTGAAGCTAAACCCTGTAGAAGGAGTTGTCCGGCAATTTGTCGCAAAACCTGAGCACCTTTTGAGGAAATTTTCGTAAGAACTGCCTAAGCGTTGCATGAGAGTTGCGCCGCTTTTCAAGCTCAAAGTTAGGGGATACCTTGAGTACCACCTTGGGGGTACATTAGGATTTTGCAGAAAGATGGTTTTGCTTCAAAATGAAGCTAAAAGTAGGGGCAAAAACGCGAGTTCTTTTCCGAGGAAAAGCGTGACCGTCGTGCAATCATGCTATGACGCCTTCCTGCTTCTGAGGCTCGTTTTTTTACACGACTATTACCTGATTTTTAGGCGATTAAACCACCGACGTTTGAGTCAATTTCAGAGCTGATTTTCACGGGAAAAATCGTTGCAAGTGACCCTCAATTTTACGGTGAAAATTCACTCTCGACGCGCTAGTTAAATGCTACTTTAGCGAAGGTTTAGCGAAGGTTTAGCGGGACATTAATTCGAGCGTGGAAATCACGATTGTGTCAGGGTTGTCTCATGGCTGTATCATTCACTGCTCACGATTTTTTGTCGAAACTTACCCTCATTTTTCCCCTCGATTCTCTGGGGAAATTTCGAGCAACTTGCGCGAGAAAAACACGCCTGAATGACATACCCTACCTGGTCAGGAAAGACACACCTGCTAGAGGATGATCCGTTCGTACTCTCCGCACTCGACCAGATGGTCAAACCAGTGGCGCTCACAGAAGGCAATACCCTGATCGCTGTAGTACTCCACTTGCGCCCCACACACGCTACAAAGCAGAGACGCCTCATACCCTGGTGCCGAGATGACCCATTGCCGCAGGTCCGCGCCGTCTTGTAACATCTGACTGGCATCTTTCCACCAGGGCCGGAGTCGCTCTGCATTGGGCAGACGCTCTCTCCACCATTGCGCGGCCTTGTCGCCTTGCTCTTCTGCATCGAAGGCAACCAGCACGCGTGTCTGACAGGCCAGGAGCGACACCCAACGCGGGGTATGACTTCCCTCGGTGGTACCAGTTGCAACCACACTCACCAGACCTCCACACTCCTGCATAACCGAGAGGGCGTCAAGCTCTCCCTCCGTCATCACGACCGTTGAGCGGAACCGACGCAAGGAGTCCACCTGGTACAACCCGTTCGATCCTCCGCCCACTTGCGTGTAGCGCCGAGGCCCTGCTGTCACCCGACGCCGAATGGTTACCCTCCACAGGCTCTCACCAGTCAACCAGGGAATGACAATCCCTTGAGGCAGCTTCACGACGCGCCCCCATTCTTTCGCGGTTCCTGTGGCTTCGATCGGGTGATAGCCAAGCATGGCCGTATTGATCGTTTCGGAAGTTAACCCGCGCCGGTGCAAGTAGTCCAGAGCGGAGCGCCCCTCGGAGGCAAAGCGCAGGATGCTATGACACCGCTGGTAGAATGTCCTGACCGCTCGTTGCCAGATCTCCGGCGGTTCTTGCCAGAATGCCAGTTCTTGCAGAGCTGCTCCTGGAAGGACACCCGATGACTGCCTTTCCTCTTTCGGCGTCCATCCGACCAGGGCCAGGGCCTCTCGTTTGGACATGCCTCGCTTGAGCATCAGATAGTCGATCGCGCTCCCCTTGCGGTCACAGTGCGTACAGACAAACCAGCCATACGCGCCGTAGTTGGGCTGAATACGGAATCGGTCAGTCCCCTGACACCAGGGGCATGGGCCATTGTACTGACCACCTCGGCTGGCAGATCTCCAAGTGAGCGAGGTGTCACGTTCAACCTCAGCAAGAAAATCAAAGTTCATATGTTGTTGTCTCCTCCCCGGTTTTCAATACAAAAATGCTCACTGAACCTGAGTCAGTGAGCATTGCAGGGGATGATAGTCTGGTCGCCAGTTACGGCTCCCCTTGTTGCCTGTCTCTTCCCGCTTCCTTGAGCAACTCCGCTTTTGCCTCCACTTCTGAGTCGTCTAGAAAGTGAAAGCTGTGCCCTGTTACAATAGCAATCCGTTGCTGCAACTCCGGTTCTCTTTCCCCATTGAGTTGTGTTCGATAGTGGGGCATGCTCTGATAATCGCGATAACCACGCCTGCGTAGATCTCGCGAGATCTTGCGGCTATCATAGGTTTTTGTGATCTTGAAATGCCAGTTTTGAGCGAAGGCGTCATGCGGCAAATAGTCTGCTATAAGCATAGCTCCCTTAAACTCTGCATTGCTTACATACACACCAGTCTGGTACTCAAAGTCATGCTTGATACCGTAGCTGGAGTTAGCGTCGTAGGTGGACGCAGGCTTCACCGCTTTACTTATCCAGTAAGCAAGTAACTCCTTTTTCTCAGGGGTCAGGGTATCGTACTCGTCTGGTTTATTCTTACTCATGGTCGGTGCCAGTTCCGCACATATCCGTTCGTAGTCCTCTTGGCTCATAAAACGCTCCTTTCTTGTCTCTTATGCAGGAAGTATTTCTCTGTGTACCAGAAACAGTGTATCACTATTGCTCAGACCTTTGCAGGAGTATGAGCTTTTACCTCTTTTGCTACCCTACTAGAGTGAAAACTTACCCCCCTTATGGATGAGTTACTTTTACTCTCTTGTGAAGTAAGTTCCCTCAGCCTGGGGAGCCCCTTTCTACTACTTACCCCCCTTACCCCCTACCTTATATAAGGTAGGGGGTAAGGGGGGTAAGTAGTAGAAAGGCCGCTTTTCCCTTTTTCAGTGGGGTAGAAAGAGATTGGTAAGAGAGGCATCAAGTCAAGCAAGGGGTTCATCTTCTGATGAAGGTTCCTGAGTCGCTTGCTGTCGCTGCTGTACAATGGAGTACGGGCCACGTTTTGTGGATTGTTGGACAAAGCCACTTTTCTTGAGGGAAGTGATCGACTCAGAGGCAAGGCGTTCAGTGAGCCGTTCTTCTTCCTGACCAGCACGAAGCCATTCAGAGTAGGTCAGTTCCTTGCCCGCCTTCACCAGCAAGGCGTACATTCTGGCCTCAGCGCTTGTCATCTGAGGTTTGTCCTCTTCCTCATCTCTGCCAACGACTGGAACCAGGACCAGGGAGGCATCGTCAGGCAGTGGACCAAATCGGACCTCCTGGGCCTCCAGCCGGATCGGGTTGAACCTGGGCGCGTCTTTGGCCTTGATGCTCTCGACTTTCGTTCCGATCGCAACGGGCGTGACCAGGATAGCCGTTTCGATATTGGCAAGCAGCGCGGAGGCTCCACGTGGGCCGCGCTCTTTGTCCTTGCCTTCATGATGAACGATAAGTATCGTACAGTGGAACTGCTCACGAACCAGATCCGCACTGGCTAAGACTCTTGCCATGTCGGTATTGCTCACTTCGTCAGCGCCAGGGCTACAGCGTGAGAGCGTATCAATGACGACCATAACCGGAGGATCGTCTGGAAAGTCTTCGTGTAAGGCCGTGCGCAGCTCGTCAATCTGTGAGAGGTCTTGAAGCATGATGGACTTATCATAGAGGCGAAGGGGAATCTGTTGATCCAGGTCGCTCTCGTTGGTAAAAAAGCGTTCGTGACGGACCATCCAGGCATTGGACCGTTTCTTAATGCCATAGTCGCCTTCGGCCATGATGTAGGCCACTGGCCCTTGCGTGACACGGCGTCCGAGCCACGGAGTACCCGTTGCTAAGCAGAAGGACCAGTCCATCACCAGGAACGTTTTATAGCCGCCGGACTCCCCATAGACCAGCGTCAACCCATCGCGAGGCAAGACTTCAGGGATGAGCCATTGTTGGGAGGGACGGTTGAGGTAGTGCGAAAGCGGCAAGAACCGGATACGCCGCTCTGGTTTCTGTTCACTCCCCGCATCTGCATCGGGCGACTCCCCACTTAACAGGGTGATGAACCGTTTTTCCAGGTCACTCTTCTGCTTGAGATTGTTGAAGCTCTTGACCACGTTTTTTACCCCATCAACTCCGCTTTGTGTCCATGCGTGGTACATCTCGGCCGCGATGTCCTGCCAGTCTCCAAAGGGACCGTAGGACGAGAGCGGGACCGATGGCGAAGCCTCGCCTGTGAGAAGCATCTGGTAAAGCATGTACAGGTTGTAGTCAGGCGTGCGTGCTGTCCTTGGCGAGGAGGCCAGTTTGCCGAGCCAGTCTCGATCAACCAGCAGCGCCTTGAAGCCTGCACGCGCTGCGTCCTCGCCTGCCTCTTGCAAGTTGCCCAGTAACGCTGAGACACACCCTTTCAACTCACCAGTGAGCGGGGCAAGATCGGCCTCAGATGGCACGCGCCCGGCAAGAATGTCCTGCAAGGCGCGGGTAGCACACTGATTTTGATACTCATGATTGGTCATTGGGCTGTACGTCCCTTCTCTTGTGGTTCCTGAAAAGCGGCACTCTGAATTGAGCGCGTAAAAGTGATCTGGCTGTACTCACCTGTGAAGGAGGATTTGATGGCCGTGAGCAGCTGAGGGCAATGCTTGTAGAGCGTCAACCAGAACCGCTCTCGTACCAGCGGGTCAGCATCATTGAGCAGGAACTTGACCATCTGAACGAAGAAGCTCAGTTCATCCATGCCTAACTGCTTTGGCTCACGGTCTGGTGTCGTTGGTTGCAAAGGTGTGCTCATGGTTTCCCTTCCTCTTTCTCTTGGGAATGTGCCTGGTGTCGTTTCTGTTCGAGGAATCGCCGCGTTACCCCATAGGAGACTGCGGCCGCATCTTGGAGCCGTTGCTGTGTGATCGGTACCCCCTGCCCTTGCAGGCTCGTAAACGCCTGCTCTAATCGCTCTGTTCGCTCTTGCTCCTCTCGCAGACGGACATTGTACCCACGGTCTTGTAAGAACTGCTGTGCCGGATGGGTTCCCACACCAGCAGCTCTAGCGAGCGTCCTCTGAGTGATCAACTCTCCCCGCTCTTGCATTCTGGTAAAGGTCCGTTCTAAAAGGTCTGTGGTCTCTTGCTCACTTCGTTGGGGGGTGTATCCACGTTGGTGCAAGAACCGCAGTGCCACTCTCGGGCTAATACCAGCGCATTGGGAGAGCGCTGCGCCTGTCACCTCCTCGCCGCGTTCCTGCATGGCGGTCAGTGCCTCGTATGCTTTCGCATTGACGACTTCTGTCAGTGGGTGAGGTTCCTGATCCCGTTCCATGCGCCGCCGTTCCAGGTAGGCATGCATCTGTTCGTCATAACTCAGACAGGCCGATGTATCGCCCGTCTCTTGCTCATAGGCGCTAGAGATAGCCTGAATGTGTTCTTTGGCCCCCCTTTCGTGAAGGGAGACGGTTTGCTCTTCTACCCCCAGGAGGACCGCGACCTCTTCAACGCTATAGCTGATTCCGTCTTCGTTCAGGCCATAGCGCAAGCGGAGAACCTCCCGCTGTCGCGGGGGAAGTTCTGCTAGCAAGAGCGCGAGAAAGTACGCTTTGTGCGCTGGACATGCCTCTGGATCAGTAGAGAGAATAAGCTCCGGTGCCAGCAGTGTCTCAAGCAAGGGCATACCGTCTTCGTCCACTTCGTCGAGGCTTCGTGCAGCTTGGCAGAGTGTCTCCCATTGCCCCTGATCCTTGAGGGATTGAATGGTTTCTCCTTTCTTGGGTAGATGCATGGAAAACCCAGTGGCATAGATCGTATGGAGAATGGCGCCAGTGATGCTCTTACTGAGGTATTTGACCAGTGAATGTCCAGGTGCATCTTCGTTTCCCTCAAAGGAGAACTGATCGATGGTTGTGAGCAGGGCAAGGTTTCCGGCCTGGATCAAGTCAAGCAGGTCAATGGTGGTACAGGTGCGCCATGCCCATCGGCAGGCAAGGTTGCGAACGAACTGCAAGTAGCCCTGCACAATGCGCACCTTTGCAGCGCGTTCTTCCTCGTCGCTGAGCCGTCCACAACGGCCCAGGCGGATACGTTCTGCCTCTTGCTTGTACTGCTCATCAGAGAGCCGAGGGCATTGAGTGAGCAGCTCATAGCGGTATTGTGCATCAGAAGAACGCAAGACCGCTGCATCGATCTCAATGGAGGTATTGCTCACTAGACACCTCCGGTGGTAGGTGCCTCTTTTTTCAGGCGTCTCGTCGCCTTCTTGTGCCCGTTGGCTTGTGGAGGCGTGCTTGTCTGCTCAAGGTGCGGCACAGGTTCAGCAGGTTCGAACGGGTCGATCTGAGCAGTGTCAGTTGCGTCGAGCGGGTCGATCTTGACCAAGGGTCGTACCGACTCTGCATGAGCATGCAGCAGGGTCAGGATGCGCTCAGGCTGCAGCTTGACGATGCGACAATCATACGGCAAGACGCTGTAAAGTGCCTCTTGCGCCAGGAAGACCGGGAGCGGTTGACGCTGTAACAGATCCACAGAAGCGGCAACCTCGGCCTGGTAGAGATCGCCACAGGCCAGTTGTCGTATCACGCGAAGATAGCACAATCCGTCGCAGGAGGCTTCTTCCCGCAAGCAAGTTGCTACCTGCCCATGCGGTTCTACGGTTGGCTGTTCTTCAGGAGGACAGGAAGGACGATAGAGATCAGCAGTCAGGATGGTCGCCGCAGCGACGTAGGTGAGGCCATAGCCGATACGTGGGAGCGTACGGGCCTTGCCAGAGAGATCACGATGGGGGGTGACTGGTAACATAGATACCTTTCCTCTCTTGACGCTAAGCCCCTCACATCAGATACTGATGGAGAGAACTTAGCTACGCTAGAACGTGGGATTAAAAGTTACTCATCGGGCCTGGTGTGCGCTAACACATTGGGCCTTTTTCTTTCAAGGGCGCTAGAGGGTATGGACCCCTGCCAGGAAGAACAGGCAGGCCGCAACAGCAAGAAGCATCACGACGAACGCAACCAACCGCGCCATACCCGTCGTTTTCGGGATGGTAAAGCTAATCGAGACAACCATGACAACCACCGAAACGAGCATTCCAAGAGTGTTCAATGACATACGCCGTCTCCTTTGTGGGGATGTGGTGAGAACAATGAGTCATACCGAACTGTAAAGGGTAGGGCAATGGGCCTGTGTGTTGGTAGCACATGGCCCTTTTTCATGGGCTTGGTTGTTGGTGTACACGCCCCCGACCGATCTCCCCTTAACTGAGTGTTGGTACTCTTGCCTTCCGGGGAGGCTCCGCCCGTTGTGCTCAAACCACGGTTCTTCGTGGTACGCGCCTTTTCCCTGCTTGTGTGCAGTCTACTCAGGTGTGTCTTAATCGAGGATCTGTACACCCTATTCAGTTGTAAAGGTGCTACAAGGCTTGCTCCTGGCTTGCCAGGGGTGGAGTCTGGACCTTGCGGTCTCGCTCGCCTTGTCTGCTCTAAGTATCGGGCATATCCGGGCTTAGAACCCGTCAGTAACCCGTCACTTATCCTTGACTTATCCTTCAGTTCTGAAGGGCAACCCGTCAGTAACCCGTCAAACAGTATCATGATGTAACTTAATTTCATTATGTCATTCAGTTACTTATATATTATGTAATCCAAATTACATAATTGTCAAGAGGTTATGGTATGTTATAATGTAATTCGAGAAACATGATTGTCAGGAGAGGCGGTCTATGCTGAAAAACATTGATGCTAATCGGGAATGTATCACGACGCCAGAGGCTTCTAAACGATCAGGTTTAAGCAAAGCTCATATCACACGGTTGCTTAAATCTGGCACTGTGGAGGGAATACAGCTTGGGCGTGAGTGGCTGGTTTATGCTGATTCTCTAGAGAGATATATCTCTGTGCCTCATAAGCCTGGCCCGAAAGGGCCTATTAAAAAGGGGAAAGGTGAGGGTACTCAGAACGCCTCGACAGGGGAAAGCGACCATCAGTAACTCCTGCAACTTTGCTCATTTTGTGGTAGCATAGAAATGCGTAACAGTCTTCTAGGATGAAATAGCGTGATGTGATGAGGTACAGGATGAAAGACAGGAATACCCCGCTGCGTTTGGAGAGACTCAGCAGAGGCTGGACGCAAGTGCAGTTAGCAGTTAAGGCAGAGGTATCACTATCGACTATTGAGCGTGCTGAGCGTGGAGAGGGACTGAGACTGGACAACATACTGAGACTATGCGCATGCCTTAGCAAAAAGCCAAGGGAACTAGGCTTGTTCGTAGATGAAGACAGTGACCAGGATAGCGAGGGAGGTCAGAACAGTGGTGAAGCACCGTATATAGACCAAAAGGAAGCAACAGAGCAAGATATAGAAAGCAACGAGGAAATGGACAGACGCAAGGCGTTAGAGATATTAGGTGTTACTGGTAGCGCTCTCCTTATGAAACCTCAAAACTTACTAAGCCCTCCCCTCTGGGAACGACTATCTAAGGCATTGGATAAGCCTTCCAGTATTGATACATCAACCCTTGACCATCTTGAGGTGATCACTCAGGGCAGTTGGAGGCTTATTCCCGAAGTTGCGGGTATCGTTTCTCGTAACCTACTAAACTATGTACTAGAGCAACTTCAGGACGTTACTCAACTTCTAGAAGTACCACAGCCTACAGCTATCTATAAGCGACTCTGTTCTATTGCAGGGGAGTTAGCTCTTATTGCGGGCGTGATGTCAGGCGCTCTGCAAGACAACAAAGCAGCACGTGCTTACTATACTGTCTCTATTAAAGCCTCAAGAGAGGCCGGAAATAATGCGCTATGCGCAGTTGGGTTAACGCGGTTAAGCCTCATCTCAATACATAATGATCAAGTGTATACAGCCCTTCCCCTTATGCAAGAAGCTCAACGCCTGACCGCTCAGAGTGGAACGACGACAACACGTTCCTGGGTGGCCGCTGTGACTGCCGAAGTATATGCAAACACAAATAACCAGATCGCTTGCCTCAGAGCACTAGAACAGGCGAATGCTATAGGAGACAACGGCCTGCCTGGGGATGACCCGTACTACACGGCATTTAATCCCTCTTTGTTAGCGGGGTACAAGGGAGTATGTTATATGCGTCTTGGGCAGCCAGAGACTGCACAAACCGCTCTTCAGGGGGTGCTAACACAGCAACTCACCCCTTCATCTATCTATCAACATTGCTACGCACGCGCAGACTTAGCGACATCTTATACCCAACAAAGAGAGATTAGTGAAGCTTGTAATCACGCAGGTCAAGTCCTTACCCTGGCAGCACAAACTAAATCGACCGCCATCTTACACCGCATCTACACCTTAAGACGTGAGTTAGAGCCGTGGAAAAAAGAGGCTCCAGTAAAAGCATTAGACAAGCAAATACGCCTTGCGGAGGGCGTTGTCCGTGTACAGAGGTGACACCATAAGACTCCACAATCGTTGAACGAAAGGTAGTTTTCTATGGCAACACAAGAAGAGAGGCTAAGCGCGGTAGAGCAAGCCATTGCAGCATCACAGAAGTTTCAGCAACAGACCGCTAAACATATTCGTGAGACTGAAGAGAATACCACCATCCTGCTCGGCGTGATACGGAGCCAGGGCAAGACATCAGCCGAATGGTTGACCGCCTGGACACCATAGACACCCGCCTTGATCGGGTAGAAACGCTCCTTACTCAGATCCTTGCACGTCTACCCGACAAACACGAATAAGTGATGAATAGCCTGAGTAAGTTACCTGGAAGGTGCAGCTAGGGTCGCCTCCCAGGTATTTTTATGCCTGTGCTTTTGACACCAGAACTGACACCAACCACGCCGTACACATGAGACAAAGACAACCAGAGATAAACACTTTCCCCGCTCGACTCCGCAATAAAGGCCATCGGAAGAGGTCCAAAAAGGGCCAAAAAAGCTAGAGGGCGACCCTGCTGGTCGCCCTGTTTTCTTTGCCCCTGGTATTTCTGGGGTTTGGACCCCTCTGGTGTCCCCTGGAGCTTCCTGCCCCCGGTACCACCTGGGGCCTTATGTATGGAAGAAAGTATGTTTATTTACTTACGCCTGTTTCTACTCAGCGCAAGTGCTCTTCGATATAATCCTCAGCTTCCTGGACTGTTGTGATCTTCTCGGCGTCCTCATCTGAGATCTGCAATTTGAACTCTTCCTCAAGAGACATAATAAGTTCGACCAGGTCAAGTGAATCCGCGTTGAGATCTTCGACGAAGGAAGCATTAGGAACGACTTCGCTCTCATCGACACCAAGCTGGTCGACGATGATCTTTTTCAGTCGATCGTGAATACTAGAAG
>DAOTTD010000226.1:0-33289 GCA_034438015.1 Ktedonobacteraceae bacterium
ACGCTGTGGCCAGTGCCCTCACGGTTACCTGGACACTGTCTAGACATCAATACTTATGCTCTGGGTCTCGATGAACCATTCGGGCATAACTGTTGGGGTTGAGGGTTTGTCTACATAATCGATGAAACATTCATTGCGTCCCGAGACGATTGAGTCGTTAGCCCTGTTCGCGGAGAAGGCCGGTCTGCTGGCCGCTACCATCATTCGCGAGCGACCAGATGAGGCGCGCGCCCTGGCGTTTGGCCTCTTCGAAACCGTCATGCTCAGCTTCTCGCACGCCGTCGAGAACGGGGCCGACCAGCTCCGCGACAGCAGAGCCTACTACGCCTTCGAGTGCGCCTGGCGGCCAGCCCTCAAGCACGCGATGGCCGACCTGCTACCACCCGTCTCGCAGGACACGCCGCTCGACTGATTGGCGATAGGAATGGCAGGAGGGATGGAACTACTCCATCCCTCCTGCCATTGCTCATCCTACGATCGAGGTAGGGACCAGCCTCGGCGCGTCCGATTTATCATTTCCTCCCCGTTGAACCGTTTTTCCTGCTGCTAGAGAGGAGGAAACGATCCATTGGATGCACCAGGGCTGATCCCTAAGAGATGTGGCTTTCCAGCACAAAAAAATGGCTGGAAAGCCAAAAAAGGAACCCTACATAAATATATATACGAATGAATATGCTTTTGCAAGGATAGGAGCACTTGACAGCCAATGTTCTCCGCTGTCATTGCGCTGTCAATCGATGGAACATTGTCAACCCGCTCCACAGGCCGCCTCACACCACTTTGTTCCATTTGTTCCATTGTTCCATCGATTCACACCCCCTCACAATGCCCTCTAGCAATATTGCTGGATCGAGATCGAACAGGACCAGAAATACTGGTGGACGCTCTGCCCATCCCGCAGGCTGGCTCAACGCGCACCCTTGCTGAGCCCTCAAACGCCATCAGGACCCCTCTTCTACCTTCCTCGCCTCCTCCTCGCGGCCCATCGCGCGCAGCAGGGCAACATAGTTGGTACGCAGCGCGTTGGTGTTGGGGTGATGCAGTCCCAGGACACGCTCACGAATGGCGAGCGCGCGCTCATAGAGCGGCCTGGCCTGCTCATAGTGATGCCGTTGATGGCGTTCCCGTTCGTTGTCATCATGAAACGTTCTACTCCTGATGAGAGTGGTTCGCCTGGTAGTATATCATTATTGGTGTGTGAGCGGTAGTGGAAATGTGGTGGAAGATGCGTTTCATTGGTTTGCACGAAGGGATCTGATCAAACGACCGCCGGTCTTTTCGTTCTGGGGAAGGTGGGGCGATGGATCGCTGGCGGAATAAATCCGGTCCCTACCTATTTAACGTGCATCATAGCATATTACATGGATGCCTAGGGCGAGCTATACGCTCAGCGCGAGAGCGCCGCAAGCGCCTGCAATACTCCACCGCCAATGGCCCATAGCGCGATAAGAAAGGGCCACGCCCCACCGTGCCGCCGGCGCGCATCGCGGCTGCTGACGGTGGCGAACCAGCGCGCGGTCTGTGGACGGCTCAAGCGCCAGGCGATCAGGGGCGAGAAGATGAGCAGGATGACGGCGGTAACGACGGGCCAGTAGTTCCCTTGCCTGCCGGACTGCCAGACGTTGATGAGGGTCGCAAAGCCGCCCAGGAAGCCCAGCGCATTGAAGACGATTTGGATAGGACGTGTCCACTTCCAGCCGCGCCGTACTCCCTCGCCGAAGACGGCGATGAGCGCGGCAAAGGGCAGGACGATGAGCGTTGAGATGATAGTGGTGAGCGCAGGATTGAGGTTGAGGCGGTTGAACGGACTGGACATGCCCGGTATAAGCGCGAGGAATGGCGTTGCCAGCAATTGCACGGTAAGTCCCCAGTCGAAGGCCACAGCCATACCGATGCCCTGGGGACTCGCCTCTTTCGCGGCATCTGCTGCCCCGTTAATTGTTTCTTTCAAAGCGAACTCCAAACACATTCCTTTTTAGAAGTTACCATGCCTTATATATACGGTAGAAAACATCCAGTTACTCTGTGGACAATGCAATCGCAAAAAAGTTGACACTTCCCCGCTTAAAAAGCAGGGGAATTCTTCCTTCGACCAGGGGGCTTGCTCCTTCCCCTCACGAGCAAAAAGCAGCGGTCCCCTGTCCAGAAGCGTTTCACTCCGAGGAGTGGGTTCCCGTATGCCCTACGGTACGTTCCAATGCCTTGTCTAAGATGTTCCTCGCCGCGTTATGATCGCGATCGAGCACCACTCCACAATGTGTGCAGATGTGGGTGCGCACACTCAAGCTTTTCTTGATGCGTGTGCCACACGCTGAACAATCCTGAGTCGTATAGTGTGGTGCGACTTTGATCACGGTGATGGCATGCATGGCACTATAGGTTTGTACCCAGGTGAGAAACAAGCTCCATGCGGCATCATTGATCGATTTCGCGAGGTGGTGATTGCGCACCATATTGGCTATCTTCAAGTCTTCAAAAGCAATCAGATCGTGAGATGCGATCAGCGCGTTTGCCTCTTTCCTGGCAAAATCTTCACGCTGCCTCTGGACCTTGAGATATCCCTTTGCCAGGTGCTTTCTGGCTTTCTGGCGGTTGTTGCTCTTCTTCTGCTTGCGCGAAAGCTGGCGATGCAATCGCTTGAGTTTCTTTTCTGCCGATGCGTAGAAGCGCGGATTCTCAACCGTTCGCCCTTCTGAATCGGTATAGTAGGCTTTGAGTCCTACGTCAATGCCGACCTCTTTGCCCGTCGGAACGTGCTCAATCACACGCTCTGCCTGTACTGCGAACTGACAGTAGAACCCATCTGCACGCTTGATGAGACGAACACGTTTGATGTGCTGACGAGGAAAAGTCTCGATATCACGCGTGCCCACGAGACGGAGACGCCCGATTCCACACCCATCAGTGAAGGTGATGTGCTTCCCATCGGGGTCTAGCTTCCAACCAGTGGTTTTGTATTCTACCGATCGGTTATCGTGCTGGAAGGTGGGATAGCCCTTCTTGCCTGATTTCTTCGCTTTGCAGTTGTCATAGAAACGGGAAATAGCGAACCACGCGCGGTCTGCTGCCGCTTGACGCGCCTGGGAATTGAGAGAAGAGGCAAACGAGTACTCTTTGGACAGAACAGCACAGTAGCACTGAAGACCGTTCTTGCTGATACCAGTCTCATCCATCCATTTGCGCAAGCACTTATTCCTGATGAATTGCACAACACGTATGGCTTCATCGATGGCTGCGTACTGATGCGTATTCCCATCCAGTTTGTACTCGTAGATCAACATTAACTTTTGCTCTGCCTCTCAATATAGTTCTGTATTGTGTCCTGGCTGACAAACCCCGCTGTGCTATAGAAGGTTGATCGTGTCCAGAGCGACGGCATTTTCATCAAATGGGGAAAGGTTTCTCTCAGATCATGAGAGGAACGTCCCTTGATGAGCCTTGCAATATCAGTTGGCAAGGTATACGGGTTGGTTTGAACGAAGAGATGCACATGGTCGGGCTGGATGGCTAGCTCAACAATCTGCCAGCCGTTCTCTCGCGCGACCTCTTCAATGATCTGCTTGAGACTGTCGTACACTGGACCGACCAGAACTTTTTTTCGCCGTTTCGGGCAGAAGATGAGGTGGTAGAGAATGTGGTGAACGGTATGTTGTTCGTGAATGTACTTCTCGTCCATGTTGATAAGTATAGCAGATATAACTAAAGCTGTCAACAGTTTCCCCACGTCCCATCACGCCACCAGAAGGAACGGCCATTCATTCCCGCTTTGGAAAGGACGGGGCTTTCTGGCCTGTTGCCGGTAATCGGATCTAGCAAAGACGACCCAACAAAGGGCTGAACAAGGTTCATCCTGTTCAGCCCTCTGCGAGCGCAGTAGATGCGCTCGCAATCTCTACAATCGGGCAGGCGTTAGAGCAGCGCCTTCACCGCCAGTACGATATGGTGAGCGCTGATGCCGGCCTCCTCGATCAGCTCGGCTGGGGTGCCGGAACCGGGCATCGACTGCACGGCCAGCTTCACGATCTCGGGCATCGCGCCGTCGCGCTCCGAGAACGCCTCCAACACGGCATCGCCCAGGCCACCCTCGGGCCAGTGGTCCTCTACGGTCACAATCTTGTTGCCAGCCTCCTCGGCAGCCGCCAGCAGGGTCTCATCGTCGATCGGCTTCACAGAATAGGCATCGATGACGCGGATGTTGATGCCCTCGCCCTTGAGCTGCTCGTACGCCTGCAGCGCTTCGAAGAGCGTGACGCCAGCCGCGACGACGGTGACTTTGTCGCTGTCCGATTGGCGGACGACTTTGCTGCCACCGACTGAGAAGGTCTCGTCGGGTCCGTAGATGACCGGGGTCTTCTCGCGCGTGGTGCGCATGTAGACGATGCCATCGTGCTGCGCCATCTCCGCGACCAGTTGCGCCGTCTGATTGGCATCGGACGGATAGAGCACGGTGCTGCCGAATACGGCGCGCATCATCGAGAGATCCTCAAGGGCCATCTGCGAGGGGCCGTCTTCGCCGATCGAGACGCCAGCGTGCGAGCCGGACAGACGGATATTGGCGCGCGAGATCGCCGCCATGCGGATGAAGTCATATGCGCGTGTGAAGAAGGCTGCGAAGGTCGAGGCGAAGGGGATCTTGTGCCGCACGCTCATGCCCACGGCGGATGCGACCAACTGCTGCTCAGCGATGTACTGCTCGAAGAAACGCTCGGGATGCGCCTTAGCAAACTCTTCGGCGAAGGTCGAGTTGCTGACTTCACCGTCGAGGCCCACGATAAGGGGATTGGCATCACCCAGGGCCTTCAGCGTGTCGCCATAGGCTTTACGCGTGGCGGCTGTGCTGCCAAGTTCGTAGGTGGGCAGTTCCACGGGCTTTGCCTCCGGTAAGGCGGCAGGCTGAAGATCGGCGGGCTTCTGCACGGGGAAGACATGGCTGCGTGTCTGCGGATTCAGTTCCTGGATGGCCTGCTCTTCCTGCGCCTTGTTGAGCGCCTTGCCATGCCAGCCTTCCTTGTTCTCAAGGAATGAAACGCCCTTTCCTTTGAGCGTCTTTGCGATGATAACCGTAGGCGCATCCTGCGCCTGGGACGCCTGAGCGAACGCGCTGTTGATCTCTTCGTAGTTGTGCCCGTCGATGATGATCGCGTTCCAACCGAAGGCCCTGGCGCGCGCTGCGTACGCTTCTGTATTCCACTGCAGTTCTGTCGGGCCGCGCTGGCCCAGGCGATTGCAGTCAAGAATGGCTACCACGTTGTTCAATTTGTAGAACCAGGCCTTGTCGAAAGCTTCCCAGATCGAACCTTCCGCCATCTCGCTATCGCCGAGCAGGACCCAGACCTTGTATGGCAGTTTGTCGAGATATTTACCGGCCAGTCCAACGCCAACGCCGATCGGCAGACCCTGGCCGAGCGAGCCGGTGGCGACATCGACCCACGGCAAAATAGGTGTGGGATGCCCCTCTAGACGACTGCCAAATTTGCGCAGGGTCAGCAGCTCCTCGTCGCTGATAGCGCCCGCCGCTTTGTAGAGCGAGTAGAGCAGTGGCGAGGCATGCCCTTTGGAGAAAATAAGGTGATCATTGTTCGGATTGGTCGGATTGTCGAAGTCGTAGTGCAGGTAGCTGACCAGCAAGACGGCCATCAGGTCCGCCGCCGACATCGACGACGTAGGATGGCCCGACCCTGCGGTGGTCGTAGCGCGGATGCTATCTACACGCAACTGCTGGGCCAGATTGGTCCATTGCTGTACCTGGGATGTTGTTTCTGTTGTTGTCATATCAAATCATACTCCTGACAAAAAAGAGAGCTCAATGTCTTCCTCTTATTAAGATCCTTCTTTATTGTAGAACGTTAACTACCACCAGGGCAAGCAAATGTTAAACCTTGCCAGAGGGAGAAGGCCGAATAACCAAAAAGTAACCATTGTTATCATCACGTGGAAGCGTTCGCGGGTGTTTCAATGGTGCGATCAACGAATATTTGTCTGATTAAGCTTAAAGGTGGACATTCCATGGTCATTCAGATACATTAGTAGGTGAGTGTTATACAGACTGGCACTCGCTGAAGATGCGACCTCTTACCGTCCGAAATATTCCTAGGAGGATGCCATGTCAACTCTTGACCAGACGCGTCTCAACCTGATTCACAAATATTGGAACGCGGCCAACTACCTCACGGTCGGCCAGATCTACCTGCAGAGCAACCCTCTGCTGAAAGAGCCTCTACGGCCCGAACAGATCAAACCCCGCCTGCTTGGACACTGGGGCACGTCGCCCGGCCTGAGCTTCATCTACGCCCATCTCAATCGCCTGATCCAGGATAACGATATCGATATGATCTACCTGGCCGGTCCCGGTCACGGCGGGCCCGCGATCCTGGCCAATGTCTACCTTGAGGGGACGTATTCCGAGATCTATCCCGAGGTCTCGGAGGACACACAGGGGATACAGCGCCTGTTTCGCCAGTTCTCCACGCCCGGCGGTGTGCCGAGCCACGTCAGCGTACCCACGCCTGGCTCTATCCACGAGGGCGGTGAGCTGGGCTACGTTCTGACGCACGCATTCGGCGCCGCCTTCGACAATCCCGACCTGATCGTCGCGGCGGTCGTCGGCGACGGCGAGGCCGAGACGGGTCCGCTCGAAGGGTCATGGAAGGGCATCGACTTCCTGAACCCGATCCGCGATGGTGCTGTGCTACCCATTCTGCACCTGAACGGGTACAAGATCTCGGGTCCGACGGTGCTTGGACGCGAAAGTGATGAGCGGGTGAAGATGCTCCTCACCGGCCACGGCTACGATGTCCATTTCCTGGAGGGCGACGACCCCATGCAGATGCACCTGGCCTTCGCCGAACTGCTCGACACCTGCTACGCGAAGATCCGCTCGTACCAGGAGGACGCGCGCGCGAACGGCTTCAAGGGCCGCCCGAACTGGCCTATGATCGTCTTGCGCACACCCAAGGGCTGGACCGGGCCAAAGGAGGTCGATGGACTCCCCATCGAAGGAACCTTCCGAGCGCACCAGGTGCCGGTAGCCGAAGTAAAGACGAACCCGGACCACCTGAAAATACTCCAGGACTGGATGCTGAGCTACAAGCCTGGCGAGCTTTTTGATGAGAATGGACGCCTGCATCCCGAGATCGCGGCCCTCGCGCCGAAGGGCAAGCGCCGCATGGGCGCCAATCCGCACGCCAACGGCGGCAAACTGCTCGTCGAGCTGGATATTCCGCCCTTTACCGATTACGCGATCGAAGTTAAAAAGCCCGCGACCGAGCGCCACGAGTCTACGCGCCAGATTGGCAAGATGATGCGCGACATCTTCACCAGAAACAAGGAGCAGCAGAACTTCCGCCTCTTCTGCCCCGACGAGACGAACTCCAATCGCCTCGGCGATGTCTTCACAGTCGAGAACCGCACGTCAATGGAGCCTACCATCTCTATCGACGATCACGTCTCGCCCTTTGGACGCGTGATGGAGGTGCTGAGCGAGCATCTCTGCCACGGCTGGCTGGAGGGCTACCTGCTAACGGGCCGTCATGGCCTCTTTGCAACCTACGAAGCCTTCGCGCTGATCTCGGCGTCAATGACGGTGCAGCATACGAAATGGCTGGAGGAGGGGATCAAGCTGCCCTGGCGCGTTCCGATCTCTTCACTCAATATTCTGCTGACCTCGACGGCGTGGCGTAATGATCACAACGGCTTCAGTCACCAGGGACCCGGCCTGATCGATACGGTGCTCTCGAAGAAGGGGGCGATCGCGCGCATCTACCTGCCACCGGACGCGAACTGCCTGCTCTCGGTCGCCGATCACTGTTTCCGCAGCCGCAACTACGTGAATCTGATCGTGATCGACAAGCAGCCGCAGCTCCAATGGCTCACGATGGAGGAGGCCGTCGAGCACTGCACACGCGGCCTGTCGATCTGGCGTTGGGCGAGCAACGACGAAAATTTAGAGCCGGACGTGGTGCTGGCCTGTGCGGGCGATATCCCGACGCTGGAGACCGTGGCGGCGGCGTGGTGGCTGCGTAACCACATTCCCGAGCTCAAGGTGCGCCTGGTCAACGTTGTAGACCTGATGACTCTCTACCCGCCCCTCCTGCACCCCCATGGCATGGATAACCAGACCTTTGTGGAACACTTTACGGAGGATAAGCCGGTCGTGTTGGCCTTCCACGGCTACCCGCGCGCCATACACGAGGTCATCCACGGACGTCCGAATACCCCTCGTTTCCATGTGCGCGGCTTCAACGAAGAGGGCACGACGACGACGCCCTTCGATATGGTCGTGCTCAACGGGATGAGTCGCTATCACCTCTGCATTGAGGCGATGCGCCGCGCGACCCGCCTGCGCGCCCTGACGCCGCCGCTGATCGCCGAGTGCAACGATATGCTCTCACGCCACCACGCATACGTGCGCGCCAATCTCGAAGATATGCCCGAGATCCGCGACTGGGTGTGGACGGATTAAGAGAGGTATGGAACTTCTCTCTTGCAGGATTTGAGGCAAGAGCAAAAGATCCAGCCAATTGAATACGAACATATACCATATGGAGCAGGACGTTCCATATGGTATATGTCAGATGAGGGTGTAGAAATGAGTTTTCAGAAAGGTAAAGAATAATGGATATTTCTGAGATACGAAATTCTGATCGTTTCGCACCATCAGCGCAACAAGCCATTGAGCGTGCTCAACAAAAAGCGGCACAGATGCAAGCACCGGAAGCCTATCCAGAGCATCTTTTTCTTGGCATTCTCACACAAGGCGATGATGAAGTAGCAAATATCATGAGCATCCTGGGGATGAACATTCTCGTATTACGTGAACAGGCTGCCAATATCATTAAAAGTAGCCTGGATGGAGACACGGATGGGAGCACGATATCTCTGTCACAAGAAACGCAGGCATGCCTTGACTGGGCACTTTCGTTTGCGGAACAGAGAAATGCATTGCCGCTTAGCTCTGCCTTTATACTCCTGAGTACAGTACGCCATCAGCGCCTACAACCACTGCTTGCGTTGTTGCTCTCATCAGAAGGGGTCTTACCCGCCTACATAGAGGAAAAGACAGGACTCGCTTATACGCATGCAATGGACCAGCTCATCCAGGCACGCTTGAGCAAATGGGTCAATAATGACCCTGGCAACAGAACACTGACGAAAGCAGACATCAGTGTTGAGCGCCCGACTATCACATTTGCAGACATCATTGGAGTAGAGACGGCGAAGCAAGAATTACACGATATAATCATGCTGCTAAGACTACCACAATTGGCGCAGCGCTCAGCGAAGGCCGTGCCATATGGTATCCCTCACGGTGTACTGCTCATTGGTCATCCCTGTACGGAGAGAACGTTGCTCATTCGCGCTACAGCAGGCGAGGCAGTTGTGCCTCTCATCTCACTTTCACTGGCTGCGCTGGTCGATATTCTCTTTGGCGCTGACAAGAACGAGGCAATCCAGGAGGGCAGAAGGGCATTACGGAAGACCTTCGGGCAGGCAAAACGTATAGCACCCAGCCTCCTCTTCCTCGACGACCTCGATGCGCTAGAGCTTCTTGAGACGACGAACGAACGCAAGGCATTGTTCAATCAGTTATTAGTCGAGATGGATGAACTTGATCAATTTCCTCCTGTCGTGGTTATTGCAACGACGTATAAACCTGAGACAGTTGAGCCAGCGCTCATGTTACCGGGCCGTTTTGAGCGGCAAGTGACCCTGAGTGAGAGTATCGCGGCCCATCCTGCCGCCGTCACCAAGCTCTGCCTCTCGTGTAAGCGTGAGATCCTTTCCATATGGAAACACTGCATCTACTGCGGAGCCTCTGTACTGAAAACATGCCCGAATTGCGGCGCTCCCCATATAGAGGTCGAAGGCGCACGCTATTGTTTCGAATGCGGGAACGCGCGCTGGTCTCCTGGGCCAGTTATATAGCTGTAGGATATGCGCAGGGGGAGGTGTGATTTGAAGGAAAAAATCTATTGGGTGCCACAGAATAACCCAGAACGCTGGGGAAGAGCCTATGAACCATACCACATGGTGATACGGAAAACGACCCGGAGGAGAAATGATGATGCAAGCAACTCAGATGGATGAAGGTGATACGTGGTTCTCCTTGCACCTCACTCACCCTCTAAGCTATACTGAGACGAGATCACGGCCAGAGAATAGGACAGATATTTGTAAGGACCCAATGGATACAGACTTACCGAACACGCGCAAAGCGATCGTGGTGCACAGCCCCCACTCGGGGAAAGCGGCACAGTTACAGCAGGCCATCGCCCTCCTGCGCGAGAACCATGTGGAGGTCGCCGACGTGCTCTCCATCGCCACCCTGGACGGCCTGGGCGCCCAGGGGCCACAATGGCAAGAGCAGGGCATCGATATTGCCGTGGCGGCGGGCGGTGACGGCCTGATCGGTGGCGTCACCACCCATATCGCCGAAAGTGGGCCAGCGCTAGGGATAGTGCCGCTCGGCACCTCGAACGATGTTGCTCGCTCGCTGCGCATTCCGCAGGACCTGCCCGCCGCGGCCAGGGTGATCGCCACCGGACAGATAGCCACAGTCGATGTCGGGGTGGCAAGACCAGCTCAGCAGGCCCCATATACCGCCGCCGAGCAGCATGGTCATGCGCCCAAAACGCACAGGCATGGCTTCTTCGCCCACGCGCTGACTGTCGGCATCAACGTAGAGTTTGCGCGCATGGCGACCAACGTCGTCACACGGCAGCGCTTCGGGCGCATGACCTATCCCCTCGCCGCCTTCGAGGTGCTACGCCGTCACGAAGCGCTGGAGATGGAACTCCATTTCACCGGCCTGTCGCTTGCTGCCAGCACAGGCAACATCCAGTCACTCAAAGAACGGGCTGAGCTCAAGTGCCGAACGCTGCAAGCGACGGTCATCAACGCACCCATCTTTGGCGGGATGTGGCAGATAGGGGTCCCGAAGGCGACGCTCCACGATGGGCTACTGGACATCCTCGTGATCGAAGATATCGACCTGGAGAGCCTGAATGCTACCGTCGCGCGCTTCTTCAACCGCACAGAGCAACGTCCAGAGGCACCACAGGGGTGGCACCTACAGTATCCAGACCTGCAGGGAGCAGAACTCAGCGGCATTCCCGGCATTCATCACGTGCAGGCGCGAGGAGTCACTATCACCACCCTCTCCGGTCCGCAGGACGTCACTCTCGACGGAGAGATACGAGGACAGACTCCTGTGGACGTGCAGATGGCCGCTGAGAGGTTACGGGTGGTAGTCCCACACTCATGAGTCCTTTGCTCAGGAGCCAGAAGCCGATCTCAATACAGTAGCCAACGCCAAAGGCAAAGATCAGCGTCTCGATACCTACCGTTCCACCCAAACAAACGACTGAACAAACGAGGAGGATTCTAGCATGTCTGATACACCGCATGGGTACCTTCTGGACAACCAGCAGGCCGAGGCAGGGACACGCTTCGATGCCTTGTCGACGATCTTCAACCCATCAACGTTTCGACACATTAGCGACCTCGGGATCGAGCCGAGATGGCGTTGCTGGGAGGTAGGAGCAGGCGGACCCTCTGTACCCAGGTGGCTCGCGGAACGAGTGGGACCCAGAGGTCGTGTGCTGGCAACAGACATTGATGTGTCCTGGACCCAGGAAGCTGCCAGTTCAACGATCGAGGTACGCCGCCACGATGTGGCACGAGATGAGCCTCCAACGGAGACCTTCGATCTCGTACATGCTCGCCTGGTCCTCGTGCACGTGGCTGACCGCGACAGGGCCATGGAGTCGATGATCAAGGTGCTGCGCCCCGGTGGCTGGCTGTTGCTCGAAGACGCCGACCCGGCATTGCAGCCACTGATCTGCCCGGACGAGTACGGTCCCGAGCAGCGGTTAGCCAACAAGCTTCGCAACGGCTTCCGCAAGCTGCTGGCACAGCGCGGCGCGGACCTCAGCTATGGACGCAAGCTCCCACGACTGCTCCGTGAGGCAGGTCTGACTGACGTAGAGGCCGACGCCTTCTTCCCGCTGACCTCTCCGGCGTGCAACCTTCTAGAGACCGCGACGGTCAACCAGGTCCGAGAGGGCCTCATCGTACAGGGCTACGCGACTGCCGATGAGATCGACCGCCATCTCGCGAACATCGCCACCAGTCAGCTCGACCTCGCCACCTCGCCGATGATTTCAGCCTGGGGCTGCCGCCCATAGGTTGCAGCGAGGTCAATAATGAATGCTATAATTAGACGTGAGATGTACACGAACTCAACATAATAAAATCTATCTGTGAGTACGAAGAGCACTTTGCTTGAAATCGTCTCTATTTTTAGCCACGCGCCCTGGAAAGGATCTAATATGCGCATCGTTTCTCTACTAGCAAGCGCGACGGAGATGGTCGCCGCACTGGGCTGCCTCGACCAGATGGTGGGGCGCTCCCACGAATGCGACTACCCGCCCGAGATATTGAGCCTGCCTGTCGTCAGCACAACCCGGATTGATGTGAACACCAGCAGTGGGCAGATCGATGCCCAGATCAAGCAGCTCGCCCACAGTAAAGACGAGGTGCAAGGGAACGCGCTCAAAGCCCTGAGCATCTACGCGCTCGACGTCAATCTTCTACAACAGTTGCGGCCCGACGTGATCTTCACACAGACGCAGTGCGAGGTCTGCGCCGTCAGCGAGCGCGACGTCATGCAGGCAGTGCAGCAGTTGACGGGCCTGCAGCCGCGCATCGTCGCCCTCACCCCTTACAGATTGAGTGATGTCTGGGAGGATGTGCAACGCGTGGGTGCGGCTCTGGGACGCGTGGAGCAGGCGCAAGAACTCGTAGAGGGCTATCAGCAGCGTCTTGAGCGTCTGCATTCTCTCACTACGGGAAAACGCAGGCCACGCGTCACCGTCCTGGAATGGCTCGATCCTCTCATGGCGGCGGGTAACTGGACGCCCGAGCTGATCGCGTACGCGGGCGGCGAGAGCGTCTTCGGCGAGATCGGGCAGCACTCGCCCTGGCTCACCTGGGAGGAACTGCAAGGTGCAGACCCCGACATCCTGATCCTCTCGCCCTGCGGCTTTACCCTTGAGCACACGCTACAGGATCTTCCCCTGTTGCAGCAGCATCCGGCCTGGCGAGCGTTGCGGGCGGTACGACAGGGGCACGTCTACGCCATCGACGGCAACAGTTACCTGAACCGCTCGGGACCACGGCTAGTTGAGTCGGTGGAACTCCTGGCGCATGTGCTGTGGGGAGACGCACTCGACATCGACACCGACCCGCAGGCGTGGCGTCATATCGACCAGGATCGACACAAAGGGCACTTCTCCGCTTAGGTCGAAAGCTGGAGAAGCGCTTCTTTTCTCAGAACAATCATTCCCGGTTAGATTTAGGCGCCATCACCCAGAAAAGCAATCCGACCGTCACAACGAAGAGCACCATCATAAGCGCCATGACCGTATCCACCTGCCCGGACAGGGGCCACTGGAAGATCACCGCCAGAATAAGATACGCCACCCAGAGCACACCCAGAGTGGGGAGAATATACAGCCAGTTGAAGCGTGCGCGGGGATTAGCTTCACGCGATCGACTCGCGACATAATCAAAATCTGTATCGATTGGCTCCATGAAATAATACCTTCCTCATTTACCGGGCGCGGCGATACGCGGCGCGCGCGTAATAAAGTGTTGTAGCATATCATCTTAGACCTGTTGCCAGTTCCGACGAGCAGGCGAGAAATAAAGGTCATGTTACTGATAGCTCACCGACTCAGGTCATATTATAGTCCTTACATGCCAGGAACGCAACCGCCTACATGAAAGGATCTGACCAAACGACCGCTGTAGGGGCCTGCCTTGCGCGAACCCTGTGCGGTGACGGAGAAGGGCTCGCAGGGCCCGCGCAAGGCGGGCCCCTACAGCTTTCACCCACCTCCACATGCGCACAGGGCCATAAAAAAACGGCCTCAAAGGGCCTGGGCAAACGGAGTCGTAGTGGTGGTGGACCATTCGGGAGAGTCGGAATACTGCGAGGAGTCGAGGAGTTTTGCAATCGCAGGAACGGAACGGAGTTTGGTGAAATAGCGACGAAGTTCAAGTGCATTGACCTGGTACATCGAGCCTTCGATAGCGACGGCGACATGGCCTTCAGCAATAGCACTACAAACATCAGCAAGAGTCGGGATACGGTCGGACATAAGACATCTCCCTCCAGAATACTGTGACGCTTTGATCGTCTTGTTGCGACTACAAGGATTTACTTGCCTGTACCAACTATCACATCTAGAGACAACCTTCCATTTCCGGTCGTTCTACCCAGGGGAACACAAGAAATACGGTGTTTATTCCCAGTACCGGCGCCAGATTATGTGACCTCCTCTGTCTGTGAACTCTGCTCATCGAGAAGCGCTTCATCATCAAGCAGACCCGCTATAGGATCAATATACATTATATGATGCACAAGGTCAATCTGTTTGACGATGGCTTTGACAGCGGGGATGAGAAATTGCTTGCCCTGGGGAGATTTCACAGTATACACATCATTCCCGCCCGTCGGCATAATATCGACAATGGTGCCAACCGGCTTCCCATCGAGTTTGACCACCTGCAAGCCAAGAATATCGTGCTGATAGTACTCGTCGGGCGGCAGGTGCGCCAGCTCATCCGTTGGGATGTAGAGGTCGCTCTCGCGCAGCGACTCGGCAGCCGTCGCGTCGTTGATACCGCGTAGTTTGAGCAACACCATCGTACCCTTGTAGGGACGCACGCCCTCGATCGAGAAGGGCCGATAGTCCGAGCCGAGATAGACCTTCTCAAGTTGCGCGAAACGGTCGGGAATATCGCTCAAAGAAAAGACCTTCAACTCGCCTCGGAGGCCAAAAGGGGCCACTATTTTGCCGATAGTAGCCCATTCTGTATTCTTCTGCATTGGCATTCTGTTTGCTCTCACTGCTGAAAGTAGAACGACGACTTAGAGAATCTCCAATGAGGTATGTCGGCCCTCACGAGTACCACCTGCGCGCAGAAGAGAGCGCATCGCCTTAGCAACGCGTCCCTGACGACCGATGACCTTGCCGAAGTCGTCCGGCGCAACATGCAGTTCTAACACCAGCGCGTTGCGGTCATTGCGCACCTCGCGCACCGCCACCGCCGAGGGATCATCTACAAGCGACTGGGCCACGTACTCAATCAGTTTGCGCATATCTCAACGTTTCCTCAGAATATCACTATGCCTCTGTAGAAGCGGATGCCTCGGTTGCGGCGGGCGTCTTGACACGTGACTGCTCGAAGCGGCCCAGGATGCCGGTGCGCCTGAGCAGGCTTGTCACAGACTCAGTGGGCTGGGCACCATTCTTCAACCAGTTGAGCGCCTTCTCCTCGTCGATATGGATCGCGGAGGGCTCAACGCGAGGATTGTACCAGCCGATATTCTCGATAATGCGACCGTCTCGTGGGGAACTTGCTTCAGCCACCACTACACGATAGCTCGGAGCCTTCTTCATGCCCGTGCGTTTTAAGCGAATTTTGACAGCCATCTTTTGTTACTTCTCACCTCTTCCCCACAAAGGGGGTCTGTATTTTCTGTAGCACCACGTTTCAGAGTGACGCCCACGATGATGCTTACAGCGCCCCTGAATTACGGCGAGACCAGGATAGCACTTTCTGGAAAAACTGTCAATGTTATGCGCACTTACGAGAACATATCCCCGACGCGATGCAGGCGCACAAAGTTCGTCCGGGCGCGACTGGCGATGGGCAGGCCGCCCATAATGACGATGTGCGCGCCCTCCGGGACCAGCTTTTCATCTTGCAGGTGCTGGTCAACCACGGCGATCAGGTTTTCAGTCGTCCCATGCATTTCCAATTGGCGCGGCAGCACACCCCACCAGAGCGCCAGGCGCTGGTAGACGCGCGGCGAGGGCGTAAAGGCCAGAATCGGTGGGCGCGGACGATCTTTGGAGATCAACTCGGCGGAGGCGCCGGAGCGTGTAAAGACGACGATGGCCTGAACGCTGGTCTCCTCGGCGAGTGCGCGCGCGGCATGGCTGACGGCGTGTGCCTGCGTGAGTTTTTTGCAGTTCGGCTGGCGTATCAGGTGATCGGCCGCCTCGGTCTCCACAGCGATACGCGCCATGGTCTTGACGGTATCGATGGGATATGCGCCGACGGAGGTCTCGCCACTGAGCATGACTGCATCGGTCCCATCCAATATCGAGTTCGCAACATCGCTTGCCTCTGCACGGGTTGGGCGCGGGTTGGTGATCATGGATTCCAGCATCTGCGTGGCGGTAATCACGGGTAGGCCCAAATCGTTACATTTGCTGATGATGCGCTTCTGAATCAGCGGCACCTTCTCCAGAGGCATCTCGACGCCCAGATCTCCACGCGCAACCATGACGCCATCAGTCACCGCCAGTATCTCGTCCAGGTGTGCGACCGCTTCGGGCTTTTCCAGCTTGGCGATCAGGGGCACCGACTGCCGGCTGTCCTGCCCCAGTTCAACTTGCAGTTCGCGCATGTACGCTTTGGCCTCTATGATATCCTGTGGCCTGCGCACAAAGCTGAGCGCGACATAATCGACGTTGTGCTGCAAGCCGAACTTTAGATCCGCGCGGTCCTTCTCGGTAAGCGCGGGTGCACTCACCGCTACGCCCGGCAGATTGATGCCTTTGTGCTCCTTCAGCAGGCCACCATGCACCACCGCGCACTGTACGTCCGTCTCATTGCTGCTAAGGACGCGCAGCTCCAGCAGACCGTCATCCAGCAAGATGCGATCTCCCACCTTCACATCCTGTGGCAGGAGTTTGTAGGTGGTCGAGACCACCGCGGCGCTCCCCTCTACTTCGCGCGACGTGATGGTAAAGGTAGCACCATCTATCAACCTCACAGGCAAGCCGTCCTTGAGCGTGCCAGTGCGTATCTTCGGACCCTGCAGATCTTGCAGAATAGCTACGGCGCATTTCAGGCGAGAGGAAAGGGCGCGCACACGCTCGATCACGGCGGCATGCTCCTCTAGCTCGCCATGCGAGAAGTTCAGGCGCGCCACATTCATCCCCGCGCGGATCAGCTCTTCAAGCTGTGCCTCGCTGCTCGTCACAGGTCCGATAGTACAGACGATCTTTGTACGTCTCATACCCTATCCTTTAACATAGTTATTCTATAACTGACGCAAAAAGCTGCGCGTACGCTCACTCTGGGGCGCATCAAAAAGCTGCCTGGGCGGTCCTTGCTCGACGATCTGCGCGTTATCCATAAAGATCACGTGATCGGCCACCTCGCGCGCAAAGCCCATCTCGTGCGTCACGACCACCATCGTCATGCCCTCCTCGGCGAGCTGGCGCATCACCTTGAGTACGTCACCGACCAGCTCGGGATCGAGCGCGGAGGTCGCCTCGTCAAAGAGCATCAGCTTGGGATTCATCGCCAGGGCGCGCGCGATCGCCACGCGCTGCTGCTGACCGCCGGAGAGCTTATGCGGATAGGCTCCGGCCTTCTCGGCAAGGCCGACCTTGCCAAGCAGATCCATCGCCTGCTCCTTGACCTCATTGCGGGCGCGATGGAGCACATGGATAGGCGCCTCCATCACATTCTCCAGCGCGGTCTTGTGAGGGAACAGGTTGAAGCGCTGGAAGACAAAGCCGACCTCCGCACGGATGCGCGCGATATTGGCCTCTTTGTCCTCTACCAGGCGTCCACCCACCTCACGATAGCCGATCAGTTCGTCCTCGATATAGATACGCCCATCATCAATCTTCTCAAGATGATTGATACAGCGCAGCAGCGTTGTCTTGCCGGAGCCGCTCGGCCCGATGATCACCACAACCTGCCCCCGCTTAACCCGCAGATCAACACCATTGAGCACGGTCAGCGAGCCAAAACGTTTCACAATCTTCTCGGCGCGCACCATAGCGCCGGACTGTGTTTCCTGTAAAGCCATCGTTCCTCCTTTGCGCCAGTTAGCGACCAGCCGGTGTCTGTGAGCCAAATCCGAGCATACGCGAAGCCCAACCCTTCTCCTGCAGCTCGACCTTTGTCATACGGTTCGGGTCCAGGCGATTCTCGATCCAGGCCTGGACGTAGCCCCATAAGGTAGTCATGAGCAGGTAGTAGAGCGTGGCAACGATTAGCAGTTCAAAGATATTAAATGTTGGCGATCCAAATTGTTCCGCGAAATGGGTCAGCTCACCCAGACCGATCACCGAGGCGATCGAAGTGGTCTTAAGCATGTTATTGAACTCGTTGCCCAGAGGGGGAACAATCACGCGCGCCGCCTGCGGCAGGATAATGCGGCGCATCCCCAGACTGTAGCGCATCCCCAGCGACCTGGCGGCCTCCATCTGACCCACATCGACCGACGCGATGCCTGCGCGCGTAATCTCGGCCATATACGCGCCTTCGTTGAGCGAAAACGCGACCAGCACGCAGACGATATCCGATAGGAGCAGATTTTGATTGATCTTCGGCAGCCCATCCCAGAGCAACAGAACCTGCACCAGCAGCGGACTCCCACGAAAGAACCAGATATACGCGCGCGCAGGGTAGGACAACCAGGGATAACGTGACATGCGCATTAAAGCGATAAACAGACCGAGAATAACGCCCAGAAATTGGGCGACGACCGAGATCCAGAGCGTCGTCCAGGCAGCCTGGAGCACGAAGCCTGAGAAGATAAATTGCCCGATAAAGTTCCACTGTAGCACGGTGACCTCCTGGCAAAAAAGATCCTGGCCCTCCCGACAGTAGAGAGCCAGTGATCAGCTTAGCCCATGAGAAGGGAACTCTCCATTAAGCTACGCTACGAAATCTTCTGAACGGGGTTTAATCCCCACTTCTTGAACAGAGCATCATACGTGCCATTGGTCTTCACCGCTTTGAACGCATCCTGCACGGCGGTGAACATCGATGTGTCGCCCTTACGAACGGAGATGCCCTCGGGCGCCGCGTTGATGATCGAGCCGCCGACCTCGAAGCGCCCAGGATTCAGCTTGAGGTAGTAGTCCGTCACGGGCGAGTCCTGGAAGGTTGCGTCGACGCGATTATTCACCAGCAACTGGATCACGTCGGTCTGCGCACCCAGGACAGTGAGTTTAATCGGACTCGACTTACAATTTGACTTATTCTCCACGGTCAACGTGTCCAGCTCGGTCGTGCCATCCTGTACCCCCACGGTTTTGCCGCAGAGATCGGTCACGTTCTTCAAACTCTTCGGATTTCCCTTCGGCACCAGCAACGACTGACCGGCATTAAAGTAGGGAACGAAATCGACCTGCTTCTGGCGATCAGGCGTGATCGTCTGCGCGGAGATCACGACATCGTAGCGTTTGGCGCGCAGGTCATCGACAATGGTCGTAAAGTTGGCGGTTTTGACATCGGCCGTTAAACCCATCTGCTGGGCCATCGCCGTGATGAGATCGACGTCAAAGCCGGTCGCCTTGCCGGTCGCAGTATCGACAAACTCTTGCGGCGGATAGGTCGTATCGCTCCCCACTGTCAACATACCCGGTGTGATCAGGTCTTTCGGGGCTGCGATCGTCGCTTTTGTAGAACTGGTACTGGTTGTTGAGGTAGAACTCGAGTTACCGCATGCAGCCAGGAGAATGGAAAGCCCGACCAGGACACCTACAAATAATGTATAAAGCCAGGAGCGTCGTCGGCTGTCGGGGTGAGAAAAAGATACCATGAAAGGAACCTCCTCTGTAAAAGAGACATCTAGCACGTGAACATATCTAGTGTAACACACAACAAACACGTCTACAAGAAAAGTAGACTGGTCTTCTCTTATAAGACTTACCTGTACTACGTCCATTCTTGACTTCCCTATCACCGAAGCGGCTATTTTCCTCCACAGATGACCGGTTCGGGTGTCAGCACAGGGTTCCCCGCTATGATATACTCTGATAGTAGAACAAACAGAGAGAAGCGGCGGTTAACAATGTAGTTAACCGCCGCGCATATTGCGCCGGGGCAAGACAGGATCTCGCCTGTACTGGCATTCAGTGCGAGGCGAGAAGTAGTAGATGGAGCATTCACCATATGACAATTCAAGAACATAAGGCTATTCCCATTCCCGAGGTAGAGGCACGCACGCCCATTCCCAAACAGAACCTCCGCGTCCCAGGTCCAACCGCTATTCCTCCGGAGATCATGGCGGCCCAGGCCCAGCAGATGATCAACCATCGCGGCCCCGAGTTCTCCGCGATCATGAAGCGGGTAACGCTGCGCCTGGAATACTTCTTCCAGACGACGGCTCCGGTACTGACCTTCCCCGCCTCCGGAACAGGCGGGCAGGAGTCCGCTATCGTCAACCTCTTCTCCCCCGGCGATCATGCCGTCGCCATCACCATTGGTAGCTTCGGGAATCGTCTCGCTAAGATCGCGGACATCTACGGGCTGCAGGTCACGCGCATTGAGTTCCCCTGGGGCGAGGCCGCAGATCCCGCAGTCGTGGAGGCGCGCCTGAAAGACCTTCCCCCCTATCGCGCTGTGCTGATGACGCACAACGAAACCTCGACGGGCGTCACCAACGATGTGCAGACACTGGCCGCTCTGGTGCGCCGCTACAGTCCCGATGCATTGATCGTCGTTGACGCGGTTAGCTCCATGGGCTGCGTGCCGCTCGAAATGGATCTGTGGGGTCTCGATGTTGTCTTTACAGGCTCGCAGAAAGGCTGGATGGTTCCTCCGGGCATTATGATGATTGCTGCCAGCCCACGTGCATGGGAAGCAAACAAAACGGCGAAATTGCCGCGCTTCTACCTCGACTGGGGGTTGGCACGCAAGAAACTGGACATCTGGCAGCACCCGACGACGCCTCCCGTCTCCATCTTCTACGCGCTGGATGTCGCCCTGGAGATGATGCTGGCCGAGGGTCGTGAGGCCATCTTCGAGCGCCATCGTCGCGCCGGTCAGTATATCCGCGAACGCGCGAAGGCCCTGGGCCTGACGCTGCTGGCGGACCACCCCTACGCCTCCAACACGGTCTCCGCCATCCGTCTGCCCGAAGGCGTTGACGGCAAAGGCTTCCTCGGCGCTCTGCGCAAGCAGGACAATATCGTGCTCGCGTCTGGACAGGACAGGCTGGAAGGGAAGATCTTCCGCGTCGGCCACCTGGGCTTCTTCAGCGAAGTGGACCTGGCGCAGGTCATGGATGCCGTGGAGAAACGCCTGCCCGAATACGGCTTTAAGCGCTAACATGTAGAGAGGATGTAGAGAAGGTATGGCACAGATACAGCGAAAACCAGCCGCAGAGGAAAGAGATACGACTGACAACATCAAGATCCTCATCACCGACCGTGTCGCGCGGGAAGGCATCGACCTCCTGCGCGCCCAACTGCCCGAAGCGCAGATCGACGAACGCCCCGGCCTGAAGCCGGATCAGTTGAAGGCCATCATCGGCGAGTACTCGGCGCTCATCGTGCGCAGCGAGACCCAGGTCACTAGCGATATCCTGGCAGCGGCCTCGCGCCTGAAGATCGTCGGGCGCGCAGGCGTGGGCGTCGACAATATCGACACCGAGGCGGCAACGCAGCAGGGCATTATCGTCGTCAACTCCCCGACAGGCAATATTATCGCCGCCGCCGAGCACTCTGTCGCGATGCTGCTGGCCCTCGCCCGCCGCATTCCGGCGGCTGATAGCAGTATCAAAGGCGGGAAATGGGAGAAGAGCAAGTTCCTTGGCGTCGAGGTACGCCACAAGATTCTCGGAGTAATCGGACTCGGCAAGGTGGGCATGGCAGTAGTACGCCGGGCGCAGGGGATGGAGATGCAGATCATCGCTTACGATCCCTTCGTCTCGCCCGAGCAGGCACGCAAGAATGACGTGACGATGCTCGACCTGGAAGAGGTGCTCAAACAGGCCGACTTTGTGACGCTGCACACCTCGCTCACCAGCGGACCCAGTGGCACACGCGGCCTGATCGGTTCCCACGAACTGAGCCTGATGAAGCCGGGAGCACGCATCATCAACTGCGCCCGCGGCGGCCTGATCGACGAAGAGGCTCTGCTCACCGCCCTGAATGAGGGACGCCTGGCTGGCGCCGCCCTCGACGTCTTCAGCCAGGAGCCCATTCGCGATAACGAGGTACTGAGGCAGCTCGTCACCCACGAACGGGTCGTTGCGACTCCCCACCTGGGCGCTTCAACCGAAGAGGCGCAGGTCGGCGTCGCGACGGATGTGGCCGAGCAGATCGTTTCGGTGCTGCGCGGCGGCTTCCCACGGGCCGCCGTCAACGCACCATTGATTCTGCCCGAGACATTAAAGATCCTGCAGCCCTACATGGACCTGCTCGAAAAGATGGGCCGCCTGTACACCCAGTTGCAGCCCGGCCCGATCAACAAAATCGAGCTCAGCTACAATGGCGAGATCGCCAGCTACGACCTGCGACCACTACAGGCCGCGCTCATCAAGGGCCTGCTGGAGTCGATCTCGGATGCGCACGTCAATCTGATCAATGCCCAGGTGCTTGCCAAAACGTGGGGCCTGGAGATCACAGAGCAGAAATCCACCACACCGGCGGAGTTCGCCAACCAGATCACCCTGCGCGTGCTCGGTTCAAACGGCTACGCCTCATCGTTCGCCGGCAAGCCGGGCTCGGGCGACGAGCGCGTCGAGGTGCTCAGCGGCGCTATGCTCCACAATACCCCACGTATCGTGCGCGTTGGTCGCTACTGGACCGAATTTATGCCGGAGGGGTACATTCTTTTCTGCCGCAACTACGATCAGCCCGGTATGATCGGGCGCGTCGGGACTGTGCTGGGCCGGGCGAACGTCAATATCCACCACATGGATGTCGGCCCCAGCGTACGCACTCAGCGGCAGCAGGACACACCGCCCGATACTGCGTTGATGGTCATCCTGGTAGACGACCCGATCCCCGAGTGGGCGCTGCACGAGCTGAACGAGTCGGGCGACATCTTCGGCGTAACCATGGTTAAAATATAAAGGTGAAATACAAAATAAATAAAAGGAGACGCATTTTTGCGTCTCTCTCATTTTTTCCAAAGCTCAGATCTTCACCGGGTCCCGACTGGGATGCCTGGACACCGTATCATCAAACGGCAGTTGTTGCAAGCGACCTTCGAAACGGCGTCTGAGCGCACGCGTCGTGAAGCAGTATAATCCAAGTAGTAGCGCCACTATGCATAACGCGGGCATCATATAGCGCTGTATCAGGGGCAACGCCAGCTCCCAGCGACGTCCCAGGAACCAGCCAAGGGCAAGCATCGAAGTACACCAGATGGTCGAGCCGATCGTGACGCTTACAAGGAAACGGAAGAAGCTGATGCGCGAGAGGCCCGCCAGGAAACATGCGAAGGGGCGGATATATGGCATGATGCGCGAGGCGAAGATCATCCAGATGCCATAACGCTGAAACCAGCGCTCAAACAGGCGTATCTTGTGCCGCTTCAGGTGAAAGAGGAGCGCGAGACGCAGCATAACACGTCGGCCTCCACGCGCACTGATCGTATACGCGATGCATGCTCCACAGACGCTTCCCAGGATAGACACAGCCGCCAGGCCCAAAATGTCAAAATACCCGGCTGCCGCCAGTGCGCCTGTTAATAACAGAAGCGTACTGTTGACGATTGGAATGCCCGTACTCTCCAACGCCAGGATTACCGCAACGATCAGATAGATTAACAGCGGGCTTGTGTGCAGAAAGAAGTGAACCACCGTATGCACATTCCGATCCTTTCCCCTCACAGAAGTTACACATTAAAATCGCGCTACTCGTACCAGAGTAACTCTTTTTATATCTTTTTTCCCATTACTTTACGACGAACAACGTTACAAAATGGTTACGCGTGACGTAGCCGGTATCCCCCTCGTTGTAGAGATACAACTCTCTTTGCTAAGGTACGTATTGTTTAGTGGATGCGGATATCCTACGTGAAGTGCTCTACGAACCGCGCTGAGACTTCGAAAAGGTGTACATCACTATCTTTACGCTCGTATAGAGGTTTTATGGCACATCTAAATACCTGGACTTAAAGCGTATACTAGAATAAAGCGCCCTACTTCTCCTGCTGTAATCAGTTCTGACCAGGAAAGGGACAAGGAAACCACTAGATGAAAACTGTGACATCTCCGCCGTCTAACGAAAAAAAATCGAGCCAGCCAACCAGAAGCCAGGCTCGTTTTGCATTCGCTATTCTGCTCACTATAAACATACTTAACTACGCTGACCGTTCTGTTCTCGCGGCAATACAGCCCAAACTGCAGATAGAATTTCATCTCACCAATACAGAATTAGGCTTGCTCTCCTCATCTTTTCTCTTGATCTACGCCATTGGCACGCTGCCGCTGGGCATCTGGGCCGATCGCAGCGTGCGTAAAAATATCGTCGCGCTCTGCGTCGGGGTATGGAGCGTTGCGACGGCGCTCACCGGCTTTACGGCCAACTTCATCCAGATCTTCATTGCCCGCTCCTTCCTGGGCGTTGGTGAGGCAGGCTACGCGCCAGCATCGCTCTCGCTGATCGGCGATTACTTCTCGAAAGAGCGACGTGGGCGCGTCCTGTCCCTGTGGTCGATAGGCAATCTCATCGGCACGGCTCTGGGGCTGATTCTAGGCGGCATCATCGCCGATGCCTTCGGTTGGCGTTGGGCCTTTTACGTCGTCGGCATTCCGGGTCTGCTCGCAGCATTTCTGATCTGGCGCACCGTAGAACCCAGACGGGGCGCATCCGAGAATGATGCGGGCGAGGAAGACGACGCAGACGATGCCGCTCAGATGCATGTGGACAAAGATTTCTGGCAGATCGCCAGAAGAATCCTTCACATCCCCACCTACTGGATACTGCTGGGTGCCTTCGTCTTCAGCTTCTTCACCATTGGCAGCGCGCAAACATGGATAACGACCTACATGGTACGCGACTTTGGACTCTCGGTCGCCAGAGCGGGAATCTATTCAGGTGTCGTGCTGGCGGGTGGCAGCCTCGTCGGGACGATGATTGGCGGCTTCGTAGCCGACTTTCTGCAGCGGCGCATCCCCCAGGGACGCCTGCTTGTCGCGACCTTCGCCTTCCTCGTTGGTGCGCCTCTTACCTTGATCGCCCTGACCCTGCATGACCTGAGGACATTCCTCGGCATCTTCATCGCCGCCATTTTGTGCCTCAGTCTGTCGCTGGGGCCATTGAACGCGGTGATCCAGGATGTCATCGCGCCAGAGATCCGCGCCACCGCCGCTGGCCTGATTCTGCTGCTTGCCCACCTGCTCGGTGACGCGGCATCGCCACTGATCGTCGGGGCTATCGCGGACCATACTTCGCTGGGCTTCGCGCTTCTTGTCACTGCGCCGACCTGTCTCTTCGTGGCGGGCATCATCTGCCTGATCGGGTTGCGCACGGTCGCCAACGATATGCGTGCCCAACAGAGGCAAGCGCGCCGCAGGTAGGCGAGGATGGGTAACTAAGGAGCAAGAAACAACCGCCTATCGCTGGATAGGCGGTTTGTCGTAAGCGGGTTACGGGATTCGAACCCGTGGTCTAAACTTTGGGAAAGTTTCATGTTACCACTACACCAAACCCGCAAGTAACATCTGACGAAGAGGATTATAGCCGATGCCCACAAAAAAGTCAAGCATCTGGTACTGTGGACTTATGATATGATACCAGAAGAAGACAAAACAACAATGCATGCCGCTGGTACGTAAACATAGTAAATACACAACCACACTTATCACTCAGCGCACGAGGAGGGCTGTATGGGCATATTCTCTCGTCTGGCAAACTTTCTGGGCATTCGCGTCAACGCCGCATTAGATAAAGCCGAAGACCCAGGACAGGTCATGGACTACTCTTATAACAAGCAGGTCGAACAGCTCCAGCAGCTCCGGCGCTCCATTGCCGACGTTGTTACCAACGAAAAACGCCTGGAGCTCTTGCAATCGCAGCTTATCGACAAGGTCAACACGCTGACAAACCAGGCAAGGCAGGCACTGCAGGCCAATCGCGAGGACCTGGCGCGTCTGGCACTCCAAAAGAAAGAGACGATTCTGGTCCAGCTCAATAGTTATGAGCAACAGCTTGCACAGTTGCACGGGCAGGAGGAGAAACTGGTCGTCATGCAACGCAACGTCTCCGCGCGCGTAGACGCCTTCCGCACGCAGAAGGAGATGGTAAAAGCCCAGTACAACGCGGCGCAGGCTCAGGTCAAGATCAACGAAACTATCACAGGTATCTCCAAAGAGATGAGCGAAATGAACCTCGCCATGCAGCGCGCCCAGGATAAAGTACTGACGATGCAGGCACGCGCCAATGCCATGGAAACGCTGATCGAGCAAGGCACATTAGGAGAACAGGGCATACTCGCATCTAACGGAGATACCCTCGACCGCGAACTGCAGCAGATCTCGGCACAGCAAAACGTCGAAGCGCAGTTACAGACATTGAAACAGCAACTACAATTGGGTGGACCAGCCGCCCAGCCTCCTCGTATTGAGGGGCCGGACGCCTGAGTATAATCAAAAAGAAGGACTAATCCAAACAGGTTAGTCCTTCTTTTTCGTCCTCTCCTTTTGCGCTTTATAATACGACTTCGGTTTTGGACGACGTTCAGTATCCTCATACGCCGCAGGGGCCGCGTCCTCACGAGCCGTAACCTCTGTCTCATCGCGCTCGCTAATCAACTCCTGCAGATCGTTGTAGATATTGTAGTTATCGCTGGCCTCGCGCATGCGCAGCATATGACGCAGCACCTGTATCTGGGTAATGCTCGTCTTATCGCCTCGCGCAGGCTCAGCCCTCTTCAACAGATTCTCGACAAGATCCATACTATCATCGTGCGCCCCGATATTCTCGAGACGATCTCGCACCACTAGCAATTGCTCGTATAAGTTCATCGGACCTTACGGCGCTCCCTCTCGTTGGCCGGAGAACGCGCCGCCTCTCCTTTCTGGCGCTACCCCTTGTGGGGTGATATGTTGACGGGAACAGCCGGACCACACTGAAGATGTGGACGGACGCTCACCAGACAAAGTTATCGACTTGCCACATGGTAACATAGAGAGTGCGACACGTCAAATTCAGGTTACTTCTACCACTTGCAAAATCTGTACACTATCCCTCTCAAGAATTCAAGTCTGTGTTACAGAACGCCTCATTTTTTCTCTCTCCACTGTGATCTCCTCGTGATTTTTCTATCCCGATGTCTGATGTTGCCGTGATTATTTGAGGGTATTATTGTCACAACAGACATGATAGATGCCGGAGCAAAAGACTAATTCGATCCGTGTCCACCTCGTGTCCTCCTTACAAGAGAGGCCGTTAGCACAAATGCTAACGGCCTCTCCTGGCCTGCTAAGGCGCGACTATCTCCAGGAAGATACGTTGGTCATTCCCGTTCTCTCCCTGACACATTTCAGAGAAGAGATTGTTTGGGGTAGTTCAACACGCCTCGACCAACACCTGGTTGGTATAGAAGGTGCTCCCGCCATTGAAGTCGGCCAATCGGTCCGATGTGGTCCAGTTGACGTTGCGCCGATCTGGACTGAACTGTGGCCACCAGACCGTCGTTGTCGCCAGGACGCCGGGACGCACGTCCTCTGTCACCTCCGCTACCAGGCGACACCAGCCGCGTTCGTTGCTCACACGCACCAGTTGCCCGCTGCGAATATTACGCGCTTCGGCATCGAGGGGGTGAATCTGTAGCGTTGGCGCCTGCTCTTTCGCGATCATGCGTTCCTGATTGCCGAAGGTTGAGCTGATAAAGTGATGAGCCGCAGGGCAGAGCAGCGGTAGATACTCATTGCTCACCGGAGTATCCCTTCTCCTCTTCAGCGGCATTTCTGCCTCCGGCTGCCAGTCTGGCACAGGATCGTAGCCCTTATCAGCAGCTCGATCGGAATAGAACTCTACTTTCCCTGAAGGCGTGCGGAAGATGCCATTGGCGAAAGGAACCCTTTCATCTTCTGGAATATGCAAAGGAAGCGCGCCCTCTACCTGCAGACGTTCAAGCGTGATGCCAGCGAGACGTGAGCTTTGCGCGGCGGTAGCCTCGACGATCTCGCGGATGACGGTCTCCACGTCATCTCGCAACCAGCGTTCCTGGAAGCCCAGAGCCTGCGCCAGGGTGCGCATAACATCCCAGTTGCTGCGCGCCTCCCCCAGGGGAGCAATGGCAGGCGTGTTATATTGCAGCATCATGTGCCCGTACGGCTTATGCAGGTCAACATGCTCAAGCTGACTGGTAGCTGGTAAAACGATATCGGCGGAGCGCGCGGTCTCCGTCATAAAGAGCTCATGCACAACCGTGAAGAGATCGTTGCGACGCAGCCCTTCGGCGACCTTGCCGGCGTTCGGGGCGGAGGCAGCCGGATTCGCATTGTAGACATAGAGCGCGTAGATGGGAGGATCGGCCTCGCCTGTGAGAAGCGCTCCCAGGCGGTTCATGTTCAGCGTGCGCGGCGCAGGCGGGCAGACATCCTCATGCTCACGTGCCAGCACAATCTTATCCCACTTCAGCCAGTCGCTGGTGCTATACATCACGCCGCCGCCGAGCAGTCCGTATTGTCCGGTGAGCGCCGGCAGGCAAAGCAAGGTGCGCACCGTCTGGCCGCCGTTCGTATGACGATTGATGCCGTCGGTGACACGCAGCAGGGCGGGAGTGGTGGAAGCATACATGCGTGCAAGGTCGATGATGGTCTCGACCGCCAGGCCCGTGATCTGCGCGCCGCGTTCAGGCGGATATTGCAGGATGCGTTCAAGCAGCCATTCCCACCCAAGGGTATGCTCGGCTATCCATGCAAGGTTATGTAGTCCTTCGGTCACGATCACATGCATCATCGAGAGGGCCAGCGCGGCATCTGTACCAGGAAAGGGCTGGACGTGCTGGTCGGCGGAGCGCGCGGTCAACGTACGAATAGGATCGATGACGATGACGCGCGAGCCCTTGCGCTGAGCCTGGCGCAGAAATGGCATGATGTGTGGCGCCGTACTGGCCGGATTGCTGCCCCAGATCATAATAAGCTTGCTATGTAGCAGCGTTTCTGGCGAAGGCGCCAGGCGTCCGCCGATCGTCAGTTGTACGGCCTCCTCGGCGGCGTGACCGCAGATCGCTCGCTCCAGACGACATGCGCCCAGGCGATTCCAGAGACGGCTATCGGCGACTGCTCCCTGCACCAGTCCGAGCGTGCCGGCGTAGCTATAGGGCAGAATGCACTGCGCACCACTGCGAGCAATGATCTCCTGCCAGCGCCCAACAATCTCGGAGACGGCATCGTCCCAGGAGATACGTACGAACTCGGCGCTCCCCTTTGGGCCTACACGGCGCATAGGATAGAGGAGCCGTTCGGGATGATAGACGCGTTCCAGATAACGGTTCACCTTCGCGCAGAGCCAGCCGCGCGTCACTGGATGGTCAGCGCGACCATGTATGCTCACCGCTCTACCCTCTCTATTGACGTGCGTCTCTAAAGCGCACGTATCCGGGCAATCATGCGGGCATGAACCATAGACAACGCGTAGATCGCGACTACTCTCACTGTGCATAGACATTCTCGGTGCCATTGTTCAATTCTTTCATGCGCTTATTGTACCACTGGTTCCACACTTTTAAAGGAGCGTCTACTCCCACGCGCCGGTATCGGTAAGCCAATCAAGAGCCGTTTCGGACATATGAGAAAGCGCCGCCTGGCGTTGTGAGCAACGGGGCAAGCTGTGCAGCACCATCGAGCCATACTCCTTCGAAATCACGCGACGATCAAATAGCACCACAATATTGCGCTTCGTATCGCCCCACACCAGACGATTGAGGGCCCGACGCACACGGAGAGCGGCGACGGGAACCGTCAACTGGTGTAACTGGTCGGAGTAGTGTTCCGCGCGTGCAGCAATAGGTGGATCATTGAGTACCGGCATCGGCAGGCGCGAGACCACCAGGCAGGTGGGAGCGCGCGCGACATCTTCCGCACCGTCCCAGAAGCTTCCAGTACCAAGCAGAACCACGCGTTCCTGCGACTGGAAGACCTGCCAGAGCTGGCGTGGTGAGCCATCGATGCCCTGGCCCAATACAAGGACTCCTCGTGTCTCCAGGAGCGGCTTGATGGCAGCATAAGAGCTACGGAGAGCGGCGTGCGAAGTGAAAAGCGCCACCAGTTGTCCTTCCAGCGCCGTTGCCAGTTGGGTCAGAGCCTCATCCAGGTGTCGTTGATACTGGGGCGCGTTCGGTTCCGGCACGTCATTGGGCAGATAGAGCAACGTCTGCTCGTGGTGTTCAGTCACGACGGACAACGCAGGGCAAATATCGCTGTCCAGCCCAAAACGTCCGCGCGCAAAAGCAAAGGAGTTATCCACGGAGAGCGCGGCCCCGACAAAAATAGTGCTCGTGCGACCCGACAACAATAAACGGCGCAGCAGCGTCGACGTCTGGACGAGCTGAGTATAGAGCACGGGCGCGGCAGGTTGCACCGGGGAAGACGAGCTATCGTTAGAGCGCGTTCCCTGCTGCGTAAATGGCGGCGGCGCAGGCGGCATCCGCAGCCAGTAAACCATATCGTTATCAGTCAGCGATATGGCTTGCTGTCCGAGCTGCTTCTGCTCGCGCAACTGCCGGGCGGCGGCAGCTATTTCGGAGGCAACGGAGCTATCCTCCCCGCTGCCAATATCGAGGCGACGTCGCTTATGCTGCGTCGAGAGAATCATCTTTTCGGCGTCACACGCCAGATCGATCACTACCTGTAAGCGTTGTGCCGCCTGTTGCCATGAACGCTCCGTATCCGTCCAGGTACTAAGTTGGCGAATGTTCCCATTCAAGCGTAAAGGCTGATCAGTGCGTGGCTCATTGCCGCGCCAGTTATGCGAGCGGCCCGACGAATCACTGCGCCCTTTATCTTTGCCGCCATTTCCCTGCTGTAAAAACTCCTCTAGCAGGCGATTGAGGTCGCTGAATAGCTTCTCCACGGAGCTTCTGGCCTGGCGCAGCGCCTGAAACCAGGTGAGCATACGCGCGTCGATCTCGGCTTTAGGCACTGTCTGCGTCGTCGAGAGTCCACCGGGTCCATTCTCGCGCAGAGAGGGAGCGACAAGGGCCAACAATCCCTGATAACGGCCATCTGGCAGTTCAGTTCCAATAGTGTTGAGCAGCCTGAAAAGACGCGTCTGATCCAGTTCAGTATTGCTCCAGCGCGCGTTCTCCTCCTCAAGGAGGTCTGCATCGAGGATAAGGTGGCGGTCAATGCCGGCGAGCAGCGACGGCGGCTGTGAGAGATCATCGAACAATCCAGCATGCGTTGTCACCACAATGCTGGCCGCCTTCACACGATCCTCGGCGCGGCTCACAAAACAGTAGCCCTTCCGGCGATACGTGCAGCGCTCATAGATCGTCTTCGAGCGCGGATCGGCGGACGGAATACGCTCAACGCCGGAGGAGATACGCTCCCATGCCGACATCTCCTGTGGCAGTAGCGTCAATTCGCCGCGTTCACCTGTGAGCGTCTGCTGCGCCCAGAGACCAAGCTTCGCCAGCCCACGCGCCTGTTCAGCCGTCAGCTCACCGCTGGTGCGGCGCAGCGCGGCTCCGAACCAGCGATGGGTGCACAGATAGCCTCCACGCTCAGCCAGGTAGGCCACCGGAAGCTGGCTCTTCAAAAACGACTGCAAGCGCGGCAGGGTGTTCTCTACAAGGCGACGTGCATGCTGCTGATTTGAACAGGCGATCACGAGCCGGGGAGCAGGCGTCTCGCCCTTGCTAGAGGCTTCAACCAGCCATTCCAGGGCTGGGAGCAACGCAGGTGTATATTCGCTGCCCCCAACGGTAATCTCCATGAGCAGAGGCGTACGCTCTTCCAATGCCTCACGCACTGCTATCTGCGCCGTCTGATAGTTTCTATCGGTTGACTGTTCGTTGTCTTCAGATAGCACCGCCAACGCCTGCATCTGCTCAAGGGCATTCGGGAGAGCCGCTTGCGTATCAGCCACACCCGTCGCATTCTCCTGTACAGCTTCTTGCTGGCCAGCGATCGCAAAGGAGAGCACGCGGGGATCCATCCCCAATTGAGCGGCAAACTGATCGCCCAGACTACCTCGCGCCGGGCCGCCGCGCACGCCATCGCGTTCCTGACGATCACGCACCTCCTGGCGAAAGAAATGGAGTAGCGGCCACGAGCGGGGGGCATCCAGGTGCGCCAGGTCCTGCAGCAGCGCAAGATCAACGGACTGCAGGCGCTCATGCAGGACCAGAAACACCTCCATCGCCAGCACGGTATCAACCATTGCCCGGTGTCTATCTTCAGGAACCTTGATGCCCAGGGACTCCGCCACCTGCCCCAGGTTATAACTTGCCAGAGAAGGAAGCATCACCGTTGCCAGTTCGAACGTATCGATCAGAGGATTATTGCGGGCCAGGCCCCAACGACGCAGAAAACCCGCGTCGAAGGGAATACTATGACCAACAATCGGTAGATCGCCCAGAAAATTTTGCAGCTTCTTCTTAATCTCATCAAAGAGCGGCGCCCCCACTAACAGTTCCGGTTTGATCCCGGTCAGGCGTTGCACGCGATAGGGGATAGAGCGTCCCGGAGACACAAACGTCTCAAACGTCTCGATCACATCTTTCCCCTGAAACTTGATAGCCGCGACCTCAAGGATAGCGTCCTGATCCACATGCAGCCCCGTCGTCTCCAGATCAAGAGCTACCCGCACAGCAGCCGGTTTTTTCGCCATAGTTACCTGTTCCTCATGTCTCTCTCTCGATTCTCGCTACACAACACCTTTTATATTCACGCTATCTCCTGGGGAGCTGGAGATGGCGGCCAGTTCTCAAGCAGCTCACGAGCCTTGCGCGCAGCTCGTCCACGATGGCTGATACTGTTCTTCTGCTCCGGCGGTAACTCGGCGCTCGTTTTTCCCAGTTCGGGAATCAAAAAAATAGGATCATAGCCAAAACCATGTGCGCCACGAGGAGCATCAGCAATTACCCCTTCTATTACCCCCTCCACGCTACGGCAATAACCAGACGGCTCCGCCAGAGCGATCACGCAACGAAAGCGAGCGGTCCGTTGACTCTGAGGGAGGCCCTGCATCCGCTCAAGAATCAGGCGAAAGCGCTCTTCATATGGCGTGTTCACCCCCGCGAAGCGGGCGGAATACACACCAGGGGCACCCCCCAGCGCATCAATCTCTAACCCAGAATCATCAGCAAGAGAGAGCATACCCGAAGCCTGTGCATAGGCATGGGCCTTCAGTTCCGCATTTTCCAGAAAGGTGGTCCCCGTCTCCTCCACATCCATGTCTAGCTGGATATCAATAAGTGAAAGCAAAGTAAAAGGTAGATTCGAGAAGATCGCGCGATACTCATCTAACTTATGACGATTGGTCGTTGCCAGCAA
>DAOTTD010000227.1:0-45282 GCA_034438015.1 Ktedonobacteraceae bacterium
AAACGGCTACTCAGGCTCTCCCGCTGCTCCTAGCAGTATATCTCATAGAGAGTCATACTGTTACCAAATTATTATATGAGCGGCATCTGGGTTTAGTCCTGGTTGCTGAACAGGCTGTCGGTGCTCAGCAACTCACTGCTCTCAGGGAGCAGTTTGAGCAGACATGCGACAGCAAAAAGCTTCTTGCTCTTGCCCATGAGGTTCCTCCCATGGAGCAGAACGCCAAGAAGCCTCCCCTTGTGAGAGCAGCGAAGGGGGAAGCGGATACGAATTGCACTTGCTCAGGATGAAGCGTTCAACTTTTACTATCCTGATACCCTGGACCTCCTTTATTAACGACCACAATTACGCAGGCGTTGACATCCTTCGGCAGGCTGGGGTGGAACTCGTTCCTTTTAGCCCGCTCCACAAGAGCGCCTTTCCGGAAAACATAGGAGGGATCTACCTTGGTGGAGACTTCCCAGAGGAACATGCCGAGCGTCTCTCTGCAAATATCTCCATGCGCGAGGCGCTTGCGCAGCTCCTTTGGAGAGGGATGCCTTGCTATGCGGAATGTGGTGGCCTGATGTATCTGTGTCAATCCATCCGCACCGCATCCGGCCAAGCGTTTCCTATGGTCGGTGTCATTGCCAGAGAAAGTCGTATGAAGCATGATCCAGGCGGACTGGTGATCGGCTATCGCGAGGCCACCGCTTTGCGGGATACCTTGCTCACACGTCGTGGCGAGACGGTACGTGGACAGGAATTCCACGCCTCTTGCCTGAATATGGCTGTGTCGCAGGAAGAAGCTGCCTATGTATTTCAGCCTTTCCAGCAGAGAGAAGGATTTAGCCAGGGCAATCTTCTCGCCACCTACCTGCACCTGTCATTTAGTGGCTCCCCCCAGGCGGCCCAGCGTTTCGTCACCGCCGCACAAGCCTGGCTGTCGGGTGCGGGAGGAGCGTAGCATCCTTTTGAGTATACCAATGACCTTCCTCAGCTTTCAAAGGCCATTGGCTTGATCACGCGTCGAGGAGAGAACAATTTGCCTCGTGCTCAACGAACGTTTGACTATTAGTTCGACAAAGCTTTGGCGATCCTGGCTCCTTGAGAGGGGCTACTGGACTTTGCAACAGCCCTGTAATGGAGAATACGCAGACTTGACAAGCGGATACATTATCAGTACCATTATAGGTAGATGCAATAGTTTTGCATACACTGGGTGGCTTTCCTGAAAAGGAAAGCAGAATAGGGAAGCCGGTGGAAATCCGGCGCAGTCGCGCTACTGTAACTGGCAAGGAAACTCTTCATCTTCACCTATGTGATAGATCGAAGTCACTGTTCTCAGAGAGAATGGGAAGGCGAGAAGAGGAGTACGGCGGCCAGAAGTCAGGAGACCTGCCTGGTGGGAAGTTGCTCACGGTCCTTCGCGTTATGAGGAGCGGGATGCACAGATAGTCGCGTTGTGTCGCCATACTGTCTGCGAGCCTTTTGCTGTCCACACGCTATATCTAAGCAATTCCCTCCTCTCCCCTTCACTCACACCTCATCGCCGTAGTACGTGTTTTTGGCGATGTTCCCTGCTATCAGTTTTCTCAAAAAAGAGAGGAGCACCATGTCAAAAATCTATGAACATTCCCTCGATCTTTCAAGGTCACTAAGCGATTGGTTGATTCTCGGTAGTATGTTAGGGCTGGGCCTGCTAGCCCTATATCTTGTGGGCTTCGATCAGGGTTTTCTGCTCTCGTTTTTTCAGGGCCACGCAGCCTATCAAGTGAACATGATTCATGAGCTCATTCATGATAGCAGGCATATTGCGGCGTTTCCCTGTCACTAAAGGAGTCAGATCCCATGCATCAGAGATCTTCACCTGCGACTATCATTGGCCTGACTCTATTGGCAGGTCTGGTCGCAGGATTACTGGTGGCTTGCTTCCATTTCTTTGCGACTGAGCCAACGCTTCAACGTGCCATTGACCTGGAAACGGCGCATAAAATGGCGCTAGGGCAGCTTGACCCAGAAGTGTTTACGCGCCCAGAGCAACGCGCTGGCCTGTTTCTAGGCTACATCCTATATGGCATAGGTTGGGGTTCATTGTTCGGGATTATCTGCTGGTTCGCGCAGGCACGCCTGAGCGAGGCAAGTAAAGTCTCCTGGGAATGGGTCTTCGGACTGCTGTTCATCTGTTACTGGACCTTTTGTCTGTTTCCTCAACTCAAGTATCCAGCGAACCCGCCAGGAGTAGGGGACGCAACAACCATTGATATACGGCAGAGGTTGTACCTTGAAGGGATCTTCCTGTCGATCCTGGGCAGCGCGTTGGCACCACTCCTCTATTACTTCCTGGGGAGACTGGAAGAGCAGGGCAAGATATCCAGGCGCATACGTCTGCTGATCGTTCTCGTCGGCTATGGATTGTATGCGGTAATTGTCTGGTTCACGCTTCCTCCTTATCCCATTTCCGTTCCGATATCAATGGATCTGGTTATGGCCTTTCGCTGGCTCTCTGGAATAGGAACTGCTCTCTTCTGGCTCTTAATGGGGAGTATCTTCTTGTTCTGCTGGCAATACTATTTGACAAGGCGAGAGAACAAACACCAGGGGCAGACGCATAGGAGTCCTTCTCTGGCTAAATAAATCTGATGTCGGAGGGTAGACGACTGGCGAGGTATCCTTACGGACCTTTTTCCATTCGTCCCCCTCCGAACGAAGGAGGACACCAACGGAGAAATCTGTCCTTGAGAGAACAAGAGCGTGGCGCGAAACTCTTTATCACCTGCTCGATTTCGGTTCCCTAACGGGCTCTAGCTTTCCTATGCAACAGGCAGTTATGTAGCAACCTCGTCATGATATGCGGGTTGGCAGCTAGCGGTACGTGGACATATGAAGCCAGAATTGTTGCATCCGCGTAGCCTTCTCGCATATTTTCTCGCCCTTCTAGCTCATAGGCTGCATGTTCCCTTGAGAGGGGATCGACCAGTTGCGACCAGTGGAATTCATGACCGCGCAGGCTCGTGCAAGCAGGACCTATGATTGTCTCACGTACTGTGATTATCTCTCGATACCCCAGTTGGGCGCGCTCCGTACCCATACGAAAGGTGTATGGAAGTACTCCCAACATCGCATGACAGCTATCGACAGCATCGATGCAATATTTACCCAGATACATGTAACCACCACACTCAGCATAGACAAGAACACCTTGCTGCACTGCCGAACGCACGCTTGCCAGCATTACAGCGTTTGCTGCGAGCTGCTCTGCAAACAGTTCAGGAAAGCCACCACCAAAATACAGGAGATCCACGTCTTCCGGTGGGTTGGAGTCATTGAGTGGACTGAAAGGAATAACTTCAACGCCAAGTTTTGCAAATTCTTCAACCGTTTCTGGATAATAGAATGAAAATGCAGCGTCAAGTGCGATCCCAATTCGAACTGGGGGTACTGCCGCCTGTACTGTTTCTAAAGATGGATGGAGTACATTGTCACGAATTGCCATCTCCGTTGTTCCTGGTGGCAGTGGACCAGCCGAACAAGCCAGGCGCACTAGCGCATCAATATCTATAGCCTGCGCAATGAGGCTTCCCAATGCCTGAACCTCAACTGCCGCCTCCGGCGCTGGCACCAATCCAAGGTGACGGGCAGGTAATGTCAGTAAGGGATCGCGTCGGAGGACGCCAAATACAGGTACACCCGTCCACTTCTCAATAGCATACCTCAGTGTGGCTTCGTGATCTGGGCTGGCCACCCTGTTCAAAAGGACACCAGCAACCTGCACACGTGAATCGAGCTTCTGGAATCCCGACACGAGAGCGGCAACGCTCTGGCCCATGTGTGAAACATCTATGACAAGGAGTACGGGAGCATTGAGCAGCCTGGCAATTTCCGCCGTACTGGCAGTGTCGAGCGTCCCTTTCCGGCCATCAAAGAGTCCCATCACGCCCTCAATAAGTGCAACATCGGCATCGCGCATACTGGCATCAAAGCGCTGGCGTACCACCACCTGACTACTCAGCCAGGTGTCGAGGTTATACGATGAACGCCCGGTAGCCGCGCGATGATAGGTGGGATCAATATAGTCTGGTCCGACCTTATACCCCTGTACACGCAAACCTCGTACTGCTAGAGCGGCCATCAGACCAGTCGAGATAGTTGTTTTGCCGACTCCGCTCGCAACTCCGGCTATAATCAAGCGTGCTGGACCCGTAGCGTTGTTCATGATTCGCCTGCTCTCTGAGCACTGCTATAGCGAGGCAAGACCACAATAGAGAGATCGCTAAACGCATCTTTCCATGCAGCGAGTTGCTGTAATGTCGTGTGTAAACTGTTTTCGCCCGGCAACGTTAATTGCTGGTGTACAGTAACCAGCCTATCCCCTGCAATGCCGCCCTCTACCAACATCTGCGCTATCTGTGGAGGCATAAACGACCAGGGCAAGGGCAGAAGAATCACATTGCGTTTTCCAGCAGCAACTGCATCAAGAATCTCTTGCTTCGCCACCTCAATACCATCGCGAGCATGCAGCGTAAAGAAGAGCGTCTCCTCCATAGCTAATGCACTTCTTGCGCTGGCGACTTGCACCGAACTAATACCTGGGATACGTTCAGTTTCTCCACAGTGCCGTTCAACACGGGCGATGAGTTCTTGAGCCGAAACATTCAAATCACCATAGCAACAGACGACACAGCGTTTCCCTTCTGCACGAGCACGGGCCACTTCTGCAAGCTGCCCCTCCTGATTACGATAGGTCAACACGATGCGTTGGCCTTTGATAAGCTGATCCACGACGGCAAGCACGGTCGCAAAGCCCGCGACGACATCAGCATCCGCCACCTCCTGAGCAACTCGAACGGTTACATAATCGGGATCGCCCGGTCCAACCCCAACAAGTTTTACCCTGTATATATTGAGCGCCTCTTCATGCTTCACATTTTCTTTACTCAAAATCCACACTCATTTCTCTTATGGGAATGTACATCTATGGAGATTTCCTGGTCTCCTTCAGATTGCGTCGGCTACCGCTCAGAGCATTACGCACGGCATTGGCAACGGGTGCGGCTTCAAGCTGCGCAAGTTCAACATACGTTCCGTCAAGTGCCTGAGCCAGTGTACGTGCTAACCCCATACGAACACCTTCCTCTGTATCAATGACCAGTGCAGGCACTCCCGCAAGACGCAGCTCATGCGCGGCAACCAGAGCATCTTCAAATGGATTGAGTGCTGAGCCGTGAGTAGCAGAGGAATCGGCAACATTTGCTCGTCCATCGGTGACAAGTACCAGGATGGTCTGTTGCTGGCTGTCGCGTGCCCTGGCGACCAGAAGGGTTCGCAACGCTAAACGCAGGCCAGATGCCAGGGGAGTCCGTCCGCCCGTGGGAAGATGAGCCAGCGAATGAATAGCACGACTTGTACTGTTTGTTGGCGGCAATAGAAGCGTTGCCCTCGCCCCACGAAACTGCAATAATCCCACCGAATTTCGCTGCTGATATGCCCGTTGTAATAAGGTCAGCACGGCACCCTTGGCTGCGGCCATGCGTTTCCGTGCTGCCATTGAGCCACTTGCATCAACGGCAAAAAGAATCAACGCTCCCTGCTTCTGTTGGCGCACCGCTTCAAACAGATCCCAGCGCTCAAGCCAGAGGCGCTGCCCTTGAGACCCATGTTCGGTTTGCCGCCGCTTTTGATGCAATGCAGCAACCCTCAATGTAGGAGCAAGTGCGAGAGATGATGGTCGCTTGATTGGACGCCTTGCCCCAACAATCCGCCCTCGTGTTTGCCCTTGTAGCGATGTTAGACCTTCCCTTGCTACCTTAAGTAGAGGCGGAAGCCCCTTCTTTAGTGCAGAGGGGATAGGAGAATTGGGACGTTTCTGCGTCAGCGTTGCTAATGCAGTTGGCATACCAGGTGGAATTACCTGTTCAGGAGCTTCTACATTTGCATTTCCTGCATTATCTCGGTCTGCCGACTGCTCATGTGCACGAGCTTCTTGATCTCCATCCGCAGCATTTGACGCGGATGGTGGTGAGGTGTGAGCAATGTCTTGCATAGATGGAACGTCAGAAGCAACGTCTGGTTGTTCTGGCTCAGGAGGCTGATACTCGTTTATCAGATTCTCTAATTCCTGGCGATCAAGCCCAGGCTGTTCAAATGGTTGTTTCTGCAATCGGTGAGACAGGGCCATTGCGGCTATACGTTGAACATCTTGCTCCGTGACAAACCGCCGCCCCTCAAGAGCAGCCAGCGCTGTCGCCGCCTTATAGATGGTGATGTCGGCTCGTAATCCTTCTACATTGAGCTGGACGCAGATATGGGCGATGAGTCCTACTATAGTTTCAGGCACAACTACCCGTGGTAAGAAGCGGCGTGCCGTCTCTATCTGTGTGCGTAGCTCGGCTTCGGACAACTGCCAACGCTCATAGAACGCAACGGGGTGGGACTCAAAAGCAATGCGCCTTTTCACCACATCGGTACGCAGCAGCGGGTCCTTGAGACCATGTACCTCTACGGATAAACCAAAGCGATCAAGGAGTTGTGGGCGCAGATCACCTTCTTCTGGATTCATCGTGCCGATGAGGAGGAATTGTGCCGGATGCACAAAAGAAATGCTTTCACGTTCAACAATGTTCATGCCGGTTGCCGCCGCATCGAGGAGCGCATCGACCAGGTGGTCAGGCAGCAGGTTGACTTCGTCGATATAGAGAATACCCCGGTGCGCGGCTGCAAGAAGACCAGGTTCAAATTGGCGAATACCATCTTTGATTGCCCGTTCGAGGTCCAGCGTCCCCATCACTCGATCTTCTGTAGCGCCTAATGGCAGCTCGACCAGCCGGATCGGGCGCCGATCTCTGGGCATGGTTTCTTCACGTTCAAGCAGTTGGCTACATGCCTGACACAGGTGTGTTGTATCATCTGGATCACAGCCAAAGGGGCAGTGCCGAACAACGGTGATATCAGGCAGCAAAGCCTGTAGCGCCCGAACTGCCGTTGATTTTGCGGTCCCTTTTTCGCCTCGTACTAGGACGCCTGCAATCTGAGGAGATACTGCATTCAGAAGCAGGGCCAGCTTCATCTCATCTTGTCCAACAAGGGCGCTAAATGGGTATGGTGTACGTTTCATCCTGCTCCTCTCACTCTGCTTCAGGGAACCAGCGCAGCATTTCTTCTGCGTAGTCGTTGCGGCAGAACGCGACGACCGTATCAAACCATCCTGTCTCAAGGCTGAGGGCTGTTACCCCTATTGACCTGAGGAGACGATCGGCGATGGTGCAAAATGCTCCCATCCAATGATTTTGATTGAGATAACGCCAATCGCAGCGCTCCTGCTGCTCTCCCAGGGTCATGCGCAGATAATGCGGACCGAGTTGAGCATCTTCCTCCTCACAGTCCACTCGCCAACTGATGCCAAAACGTTCATGCAGCGTTTCTATGCACCACCTGGAGAACTCATGAGCACGATGGCTGTCCCAATCCCAACGCAACGCGGCTGTGGAGACATGGCCGGGCTGAGCAGTAAGGAGGTATGGAGGAGGAGTATCGAGCTGTGCTCTGCTCTTACGCTGCCAGATTGTCAGCGCATCTGTAATTTCCTGTCTATTTGTAATACCTGCTGCCGTCACACACTCGCGCAGCGCATCCCAGTGATCCTTTATGTCAGAGGTATGGCTATGCTGATGCTCATGTAAATGTGTATGGTTATCATGATGGACATGAGTATGTGCGTGAGATGTATGACCGGCTTCCGTGTTCTCGCTCATCGTGGTACCTCGGAGTCCATGTGAATGGTCGGATACTTGTGACGCTCTTACCAGAAACTCCCGCCCGAACAGAGGGACGCGATACTGGCACATGTCGCACGTCATAGTCGCCTTGCCATTTCGTATCTGTTCGATCATACGCTGTGCCAGGATATCCAGGCGCCTATCCTGTCCGAAGTGGGGTGCAACACGAAATTCGCATTCAGGACGCGTGGCGGCCACTTCAGCAACAGTTGTGGATATGCGTTCGACCAGGACACCCGTATACAGATAATAGGGCACAACGAGGATGTGTTGCGGATTGTATTGTAAGCAACGCTGCAAACCTTCAGTCAGAGAAGGCGGGGCAATGCCAGAAAATGCAACCTCTACCGTGCTATACTTGCGTCCTTCCCACAAGAAGCGTGCCGCACGGTAGACATCGGCATTTGCCTCGGGATCGCTGCTGCCGCGTTGTACCAGAAGCACGGCTGTTTCGCGTGAACCCATGCCATGATCGGGATCAATTGCAGCCAGTCTATCTCCCAGGATAGCAAGAATTTCCGGCTGAACATTCATCGGGCTACCATAACATATTACTACTTGCGGATAGCGCTTCTGTGCCCATTGGAGGGCTGTTGGCACATCATTTTTGACATGTCCAGCTCCCAATAAAAACCATGGTACAGCCACAATACGTTGCGCGCCAGCCTTTACAGCCTCGTCGATAGCCGACGCAATCGGGGGCTCGGCAAGTTCGAGAAAGCCAGGATAAATAGGACGGGCCAGACGTGCAGAAAGACGTTCGGCAAATGTTAAAAATTCGCGTGCTCCTTCAACATCACGGGAACCATGTCCCATAAGCATGATGGCCTCATCAGGTGCCATAGGAAGAGCGCTTAACTTGTCGAATGCGCCTGATTGTATCATTGATGCAAAATCCTTTCATGGCAGCCTTTCCTGTAATATCATTCCTTGCCTCTTCTCGCCATGTATATCATAACGAATGATGTTGCTCATAACCGCGCGGCGTAATCATACGCTCCTGGCGCACTCGTGTACATGAATTACCGATGACGACAGTCGTAAACATGTCAACGTCATGCTCAAGCAGATGCTCCAGGGTAGTGAGTTGAACCTTTTGTCCCTCTCGATAGGCGTTGCAAACCAGTCCTACTGGAGTCGTCTCGGCTCGATGTTCCAGAAGCAAGCGCCGTGCTTCACCCAGTTGCCAGTGGCGTTTGCGACTGATGGGATTGTAGAGCACCACCACAAAATCTGCACCCGCCACCGCAGAGAGGCGCCGGGCAATCGTCGTCCAGGGAGTGAGTAGATCGCTCAGACTGATGACGGCGAAATCGTGCATCAACGGTGCCCCCAGAAGAGACGCGGCGGCATTGAGTGCAGAGATACCAGGGACGACCTCAACATCTGGCTCTGATACAGGGTGAGATGAATTGCTAGTCATCTCTTCAGACCGGTATGACAATATGTCGAGCACTAAGCCGGCCATGCCGTAGATCCCCGCATCCCCGCTGGAAACGATGCACACTCTGCGTCCGGCACGAGCCGATTGAACGGCGAGTGTCGCACGTTCTATCTCGTGTGTCAGTTCAGAGACGTGGATTTCTTTATCACTGAGCAGATCTTGTATCTGTTCAAGGTAGACCCGATAACCGATCACCAGGTCGGCTTCCTGTATTACCTGTATGGCACGGGGAGCCATGAGATCCCGGTGCCCTGGCCCTAAGCCGATGATAGCTAGATATCCTACATGTGGAGGGTGTATCATTGTTACCTACCATTCTGCCTTTCCATTTGGATACCGCTGTGCAATCTCTCCTCTATTTCGTGCAGAAGCACTATTGGCATCGTTGCCAGTAGGGTCGCTATACGATCTTCGTGCCACAGCCAGCGTCATTGCTTCCCCTTTCTGTTTGCACACAACCAGTTGTCCATTGTGCGATGAGAGGAGCGCAGCAGCTTCACTAACACTCGGAGTACCAATTAACCTCTGCACGCGTTCTGATGGGGTAGCAATCGCAGTGACCGTCTTCAATGCCTCGACGGTGTGGGTCTCGAAGCGCCAGGAGTAGTGTTGTGCCAGCATCTGTAGTGCTCCTTCGTCTGCCTTGATATCAGCAGAAGCAAGCACTGTGATGCTCTGGAAAGAAAGATGATGCGCTTTCACTGTTGTCTTGGTAAAGAGATCGAGAGCAGCAAAGGAGACACCTCGTCGGCAACCAACACCTAACACAAGGGAAGGTGGACGATACACAATCGTTGGTAGACCTTCCAGTAATCCCTCCAGAAGGCGGTCTGAAATAACGAGCAGGGCCGCGAATGGTGTGGCTGTCACCTCGCGTAGACTGTTCACAGGAACAAGATTCCTGGGCCACGTAGGTGCGCTATAGCTCTTTATGCAGTCAGAAACGAGGCATTCGCCTCTACGCTTCGCGTCATCTGACTGGGATGAAGTATCCCACCAGTCACGTTGTCCAGCTTCTTGCAGAATCGCCACTGGCTCTCCGTTGACGATAGCCGCCGATACCGCTGTAACCTGAGATGAGTTCTCTCTATGCCATCCCATCGTATCACCTAGCAGGTCGACCGCCAGGGTATTATGCACATCTGATGCCGTCGTCACCACAGGAACAGCTCCGAGTAGATGAGCACAGTGCCGGGTCAGGTCATTGGCCCCTCCTGCATGTCCCGAAACCACGCTAATAGCAAACCTACCAACATCATCTATGACAACGACTCCCGGATCGCTATGCTTATCTTGTAAAAGTGGCGCTATCAGTCGAACAGCAGCGCCGAGCGCGAAGAAGAGCACAATCTGGTCATATGCTTCCCAGAGCTGTGCCAGCAATAAGCCAACTGCATCGAAGCTTCTGATAGCGTTCGCGTCAGCTTCGGGGAATCTCGTTTTGAGTGCCCGCTTGTTAGCATAGATGTGAGCATCGCCTTCCAGCCCCTGCTGCAAGCGCAACGCTAATTCCAACCCGCCTCCGGTGAGTACGACCAGCGCAGTCAGCCTGGTGGATGGCGTATTGGTCAGCATGCTGATACTATCCAACGCTGAGGTCTCCTGGAAGGTCGCGCTCCTGGGTGTAAGCGCTTCCATCGTCTCCGCTGGTCTCGTCTACCGGGTCGCTATTTTCACTGTCAGGGGTGCCACCTCGAAACAGGTGTCTGTATCCTGGCAGATAGAGATGTGACCGATGCTCCTCTGCGCTCTCTTCCGTTTCGGCGGTAGCCAGTGCCCAACCAACCAGAATGAGCGCCTGCCGAGAAATGCGTGCTTGTTTGACATCAGAAACCAGCGAGGCAAGAGTTGAATGAATAATCTTCTGATCCGGCCAGGTTGCACGATACACGACAACAACGGGCGTGTCGGATGTATATCCACCGGCGAGCAAATCTTCTACGATTTGCCTGACACGGGTAATACTGAGAAAGATACACAAGGTCGTGCCATGACTTGCAAAAGAGCGCAATGTCTCTTTTTCAGGCATCGAAACGCGGCCAGCATGCCTGGTCAAGATCAAGGATTGTGCCACCTCTGGCACGGTTAACTCAACACCGACAGCGGCAGCAGCAGCAAATACCGAAGAAACACCAGGTACGATGATATAGTGAACGCCATGACGATCAAGCGTGTGCCGCTGCTCATAGAGTGCTCCATACAAAGCTGGATCGCCGCTTTGTAGGCGCACTACAAATTGTCCGTTGGCGACCGCCTTGAGCACAATATCGATAATCGTTTCAAGCGTTAAGGTAGCGCTGCCATAGATCGTTGCCTCTGGTTTCGCATGGCGACAAACATCGGGTGAAACCAGCGAGTCTGCGTAAATAATGACATCAGCCCGCGCAATCAAGCGCAGCGCCTTCACCGTGAGTAAGTCAGGATCACCGGGTCCGGCGCCGACAAATGCAACGCGGGCCTCAGCTTCATTGATTGCTAGTGGCATAGGGATTCCTCACAATCACAAGCGAAAAATAATCTAGTCTCTGCTTGCGTAAACGTGCCAGATCGCACACGATTTCTTCACGATCAGTGCTACAGCGATGTACGAAGACAGCATGTTGTGCAAGATCAGACTCTTCCAGGACATCCAGTAAGGCATCGAATACTGTATTCACTTTCAAGAGGACGACCGTATCAAAGAGTTGGAGCATCTGACGCAGATCTCCTGAACCGGTCTGGCGCAATGAATGAGCTGCCGGTATAATCGCAACCCGTTCGTCCCAGGCTGCCAGGGGAAGGCATGCTGACGCAGCGGCAGCGGTGATTGAAGATATACCGGGTACCACTTCCACTGGAATTTCGGGAGTGTCTCTCTTCACGGCCTCAAGCAAGTAACCAAAGGTGCTGTAGAGCAGAGGATCACCTTCTGTGGCAAAGGCGACATTCAGACCCGCGTGTAAACGCTCAAGCACCTTTGTAGCTGCCTGTTCACGGGCTGGCAGTACTAACGCTGGATCTCGCTGCATAGGAAATTGTACCTGCAACACTTCCTGCCGCTCACGATCAAGCAGATGTTCAATAATGCTCCTGGCATAACTCTGCCCGTGAGCACTTGCAGGCAGACAGATCACAGGACATGCGCGTAGTATCTGCACAGCACGCAGCGTGAGCAGATCAGGAGCACCCGGCCCAACTCCTACGCCATAAAGCGTTCCTGGCCTCTGCTGCTTGCTATCAGGCATTGCTCTCACTCCTCTCTACGATAGGCTGCTCCTGTCTTTGGGGTGCGTGAGCCGTAAGCACAAAAACAGGATTGAACGCTGCAAAGCGAGTGACGTCGAGTATATTCTGCGTGCGGGCTATGTTCACTAGCGTACAGTTCACAGTCCAATTGGCCTGGTGCAGATGGTTTGTTGCCTCGGATAGATGCTCGAAGCTTGCCAGATTGACGACCAGGGAACCTTGAGGGCACAAACGAGCTAGGACTACCTCAAGAATGGCACTCAGGGCACCACTGCTACCACCAATAAAGACAGCATCCGGGTCGGGTAAGTCTTGTAAGGCCTGAGGCGCCTGGCCTGCTACGATGGTAACATTGGTGGCGTTGAAGTGGTGGCAATTTGCTTCGATAGCCGCTAAAGCCCCAGTGTCGTATTCAATCGCGTAGACATGTCCCATACTGGCCAGACGTGCTGCCTCTATTGCTACAGCACCTGTGCCACTTCCTACATCCCACAGGATCGTGTGCGCATGCAGTTCCAGGTTTGCCAGAGTGATAGCACGCACCTCGCGCTTGGTCATGGTGTTGCTACCAGGGCGACGTTGAGTGAACTCTTCGTCGGGTAGCCCCAGGAGCACATGCGATCTTTTATCGAACATCCCTCTCTCCTGCATATCCAAGAATACTGCCATCAAAGTCACACATCAGGACATCAACATCCAGTTTCTGCTTCACATATGTTTGTGAGGCATGACGTGCTCGCTGACAAATCATGTCAAATACGCCATCTATGTTGTGTTCCAGCATCAATTCTTGAAAGTGGCGAGCGGTATTGGCTTGCAGCACTTGAGCGACAATGTCTTCGGAAGCGCCGCACGCTTTGGCAACTTCTGCCATGCCTTGCAGGTCTACTCCAGCTCCAGCCACGTGTGTCTGCATCCGGCCATCGCCAATCTTCGAGAGCTTGCCAACCATGCCAACCAGCGTGACAGAGCGCACTCCCTTGGTTGCACAGTCACGCAGGGCATAGCCGGTAAACTCGCCCATCTGGATGTATGCTTCCTCAGGCAAAGGAATGTAGCGGCGTCCAAATTTTTCGCTACGGCTCCCCGTCGTTAGTAAAAGGTGCTCCTGGCTACCACAGGCAATTGCGACATCGATGGCCTTGCTGATACTGGCTTTATAGGCTGCTGTCGAATATGGTTTCACAATGCCCGTTGTACCCAGAATCGAGAGGCCGCCGATCACTCCAAGCCGTGCGTTCAGTGTCTTGCGCGAACGCTCCAGGCCGTCCGGTACAGAGATAATTATCAACACACCACGCATCTCGCCGCGCTCGGCCAGCAACTCTCGTACGACGCCCTCAATCATGGCACGCGGCACCTGATTGATAGCGGCTGATCCGACTTCGAGACCGAGTCCAGGCTTCGTCACTCTTCCAACACCCACTCCACCATCGAGCTGAATACCCGGAGTTGCAAGCCAGGAGAGGGTAGAACAAAGTTGTGCTCCATGTGTGACGTCGGGGTCGTCGCCTGCATCTTTGAGGACGCTGGCTGTAACGCTCCCATCCGTATGGTGTTCACAGGAATGGACGGCAAAGGTTGCTTTGATGCCAACAGGCAATGTAATCGTTACGGCATCAGGTGCCTGTCCATCGCACAAGGCAAGGAGTGCAGCGCGCGTGGCGGCGGTTGCGCAGGCTCCTGTGGTATAGCCAGTACGCATGCCACGCTTGTTCCCTCGCCCAGGAAGATGTTCTGCCCCCTCGGAGGACAGCGTATCGCTACTTGTAGAGATGTCATCCATAGTCATTCACCTGTTTCATGGATGCAGTAGCGGGCGTCTGCTGCATTCTTTGTAGCTCCTTATTCAGACCGCCAACGAACGATGTTCTAGCTTCGCTCAAGTGGTCTGAGTGGAAGCAGTGCGAGGGAGAAAAGGGCATTGAGTGTTGCAGCGGCAACAGGACTTCCACCTCGTGTTCCCTCAACGATAATCGCAGGATACGCTCGCTCCCACAGCGCGTTTTTTGCTTCTGGGGTGGCAATAAAGCCCACTGGCATTCCTAGAATGAGCGCGGGAGGTTCACAACGGCCCTCGTCCAGAGCGTCGAGCAGAGCAAGCAAGGCCGTAGGCGCATTGCCAATCACGACGATCGTGTCACCAAGGAGGGGTAATGCCTTGAGCACGGCTGCCGCCGAGCGCGTTATCTGTGCTGATTTTGCAGCGACTTCCAGACCTTCTTGCGCAATGAGCACATGAATAGAGCAGCCAAGCGCGTCACACCACCGTTTATTACAACCCGCTGCGACCATGTGTACATCGGTAAAGATTGCTGTGCTTTGCTGTAACGCCGCGATACCCCGCTCGATTGCTTCGGGCTTGAAACGTACCTGGAGAGCCAGTTGGGGATCGCCTGTAGCATGTACAATACGCCGGAGCACATGGCGCTCTTCTGGCGACCAGTCACCAGCAGGAAGCAAGGCCTCTACCGTGGCAAAGCTGCGACGATAAATTTCGTCCGGTGGCAAGGCAAGGCGCTGCATGAGCTTCATGACGACAATATCCCTTTCGCGTTTCTATCCAGAATAGGTTACAGGGCGCTGTTATGCTCGTCACCTGGGATGAAATAAGGGCGCGTAAGAGGCGGAAAAATGAGGTAAATAGAATTCATCGTTCAGCACTCTCTCCTTATAACGCGAAGGATCGTGAGCAAAGCTCATCAGGCAGGTCTCCTGGCTTCTGGCTCCAAACACTTCTCATCTCGCCTTCCCATCCAAAGCAGGACGGTGGTTTCTCTCCAATAGGTGAGGTGATGAGATGCTTACCAGTTACAGTAGCGCGACTGCGTCGGATTTGACCGACTTCCCTATTCTGCCGAGACATCTTGTCACGGCCACCTGATGAAAACGCTGTGTATTGTTCGTTTCTAAGTATATTCACAGGCTTTCTGCATTGTCAACCTGTCGAATGTCCTTCTTGAGATTGTGACTATGGAGGAATTGTTCTTGCATTTCACAGGAAAGATAGCATATACTTCTGATTGTTTCTCTGTTGAGAACAAGAAAATCACCTGAACAATTGAATCCAGGCAAAGGCGGCGTCTCATTCTCTCATTCAACACAAGGAAAAGACGCTCAAATAGGGTAAGCTCGGTGCAAATCCGACGCAGTCGCGCTACTGTGAACCTGTCATGTTATGAAAGACAGGCAAGCCAGAAAACCAACCTTTGCTTTCTTATGCGCACCTTTTCGCTGGAAAGAGGTGGTGCAATGGTTGTATCTCTCACCTCTCCAGGTAAGTTATTACTCCCTGAGTCCCCCTTCTTCCACACCCTGTTGCGCTACAGCGGCAGGGCTTTTTCGTGGTCTATAGAAACGTTTACAACCTGAAAGGAGGATCTCTGGGAACGATGGGAACTTCACTGGTGTTGCTCTTCACTACAAGCTGGCTTCTTGGCTTTCGTCATGGCATTGACTGGGATCATATTGCGGCAGTGACCGACATTGTGAGTGGGCAACCGCGTCCCTGGCGTGCTGTACAGTATGGAAGCATGTATGCGCTGGGTCATAGCGTCGTCATTTTTGCTTTTGGGCTCGTAGCAATTGCACTTGGCCTGTCACTCCCACCATGGATAGATACCATCATGGAACATGTGGTTGGCTTTACACTGCTCTTGCTCGGTATCTGGGTGCTGGGAACAGTGGTGCGCGAAGGCAAGACATTTCGGCTACGCAGTCGTTGGATGCTTTTTATTGAGGCCCTCAAACGTGGCGTATCCTGGTTTCGTCATATTGAGCATCACCCCAATGATCCTCATGAGCGTCTACCTTATGGCGGTAGGAGTTGCTTCATGCTTGGTTTACTGCATGGCGCTGGAGCAGAAACGCCAACGCAGGTGATCCTCTTCGCTACAGCCGCCGGAGTAGGAGGGGCAGGAACAGGGGCACTCGTCTTGCTCTTGTTTGTCCTGGGCCTGCTCATCTGCAACAGCCTGATGAGCCTGCTCGCTTCACTTGGTTTTCGCAGTGCTCGTCATCATGCGATCTTCTCTATTTCGCTAGGAGTGGTTACTGGCGTGTTTAGTAGCATTGTCGGAGTGTTCTTCCTGTTGGGACAGAGCGCACTCCTCCCAGCCATTTTAGGAGGATAGGTGAAGTAGATGCACCATGAGTATATTTCTTCTTTGTCTGGAATAGTGTATCTTGTCGGAGCTGGTCCTGGTGATCCTGGTCTGATTACAGTCAAAGGGCTGGCAGCATTGCGGAGTGCGGATGTGGTTGTGTATGATTACCTGGCTAATCCTGCTTTCTTACAGGAAGCGAAAGAAGGCGCACAAAAGATTTACGCTGGAAAATCTGCCGGCACCCATACTCTCAGCCAACAAGAGATCAACCAGCTTCTGATCGAGCATGCTCGCGTGGGCAAAATTGTCGTACGCTTGAAAGGGGGCGATCCCTTTGTCTTTGGACGTGGTGGAGAAGAGGCAGAAGCACTGGTTGAGCATGGCATTCGCTGGGAGGTCATTCCTGGAGTCACTTCTGCTGTCGCGGTGCCTGCATATGCTGGTATTCCTGTCACCCACCGCGAATATTCCTCGATATTTACGGTTGTTACTGGAAGCGAGGGAGCGAAAGGGGACGAAACGGCGTTCGACTGGGAGGCGCTTGTTCGCCTCAATGGGACGCTGATCTTCCTGATGGGCGTGAGTAAGCTTTCGTTTATCACACAGCAGCTCATGTATTATGGTTGTAGCGCGTCCACCCCGGTAGCTGTCATTCGCTGGGGGAGCATGCCAGATCAACAGATAGTGCCTGGCACATTAAGCACGATTGTAGCACTGGTGGAGCAAGCTCAATTGAAGCCTCCTGCGGTCATTGTTGTGGGCAAGGTAGCGCAGATGGCACACCGATTGCAATGGTTTGATCTTGCCACACTGGCGAATGGATAAACTCTCGTCCTGGCGACTCAATAGGCTTGACTTGCCAGCTTCCAGTTGTTTCATAGTACAACGCAAATTGATTGTCAGAGGAGGCACATTTATGGCAGAAGATACACGTACTCCCATACCCCCTACCGAGGGTGAGATCGATGAGTTGAGTGAAGAAGGGCGTGCACGTAAACGTCAGGAACAGGCGGAAGCACGCACGCGCGGCAGTTCTGGACGCAAAGGTCTGATCATTATCAACACTGGCAACGGCAAAGGCAAAACGACCGCCGCTCTAGGCTTGCTGATGCGGAGCTGGGGGCAGAATTTGCGCGTGGTCATGTTGCAATTTATGAAGGCAACAACGGGAAAATGGGGCGAGATTCGCGCCGCGCAACAGATGGGCGTCGAAATTATACCAGGTGGCAAAGGCTTTACCTGGATGAGCAAGAATATCCAGGAGGATCGTGAGGCCGCTCAGGCTTGTTGGCAAGCCTGTCGTGAGAAAATTGCCAGCGACCAGTACGATGTCGTGATCATGGATGAACTCACCTATACCTTCAAATATGGGTGGATCGATGTCGAAGAGGTACTCACCACATTGCGTCAGCGCAATCCTGCTCTGCATATTGTCATAACCGGACGCAATGCTCCCCAGACACTGATTGAGTATGCCGATCTCGTCACCGAAATGCGCGAAATCAAGCACCCCTATAAATTGCAGGGAGTACGTGCGCAGAAGGGAATCGAATTTTAATGCCGCGTAACTTGGTGCTTCGACCCGACGGTAAACTCGTCAATGTTGCGCGTAAGCAGGGGCAGTTGTTTATCTGTGCCACAGGTTGTTGCTGTGGACACACGGAGCGCAAGTTTGCCCCTGTGCCGACCGAACTGTACCATAACGAATGGGAACGCCGTAAACTACGGAACAAAGTCCACCTGACGATGGGCGGGTGCCTGGGGCCTTGTCCATTAGCAAATGTCGTCTTGCTGCTCTTCGATACCCACCATATCTGGTTCCACTCTATCAATAGTGAAAGCCAGGTTATCGCTATCTATGACTACATTGAGCAGATGCTCGCCACCAACTCCTATCTGCCTCCATCGGCTGATCTGTCGGTCTATACATTTACGTCATTTGTCTGGGATGGGCATCAACCTGGGGAGGAGAAAGCACCGCTTCCGGCACATCCTTCTCCCTCCGTACAGAGTAATGCACACCCTGCGATCCTCTTTCTCTCTCATGCCGATACCGACTTGCTTGCCCTGCGTGCGGCTACATTCCATCTCCCATCTGATTTTCCAGAGGTGCGTGCCGCCAATCCGGCCTACTTGCAAAGCGAGAGCGATGTGGATGCCTTTCTGAGTTTTATGCTGCCACAGGTAGAGATGGTTATCGTACGCCTGCTGGGAGGAAGGGCGAGCTTCGCCTATGGCATGGATCGTCTCGTGGCCTGGGCGAAACAAGAAGACACATGGTTGGTGTGTTTACCAGGCACGGATGCACTGGATCCAGAGTTGATGGCATCTTCAACGGTGGGCGTGCCCGTCGCCCACGAAGCTCTGGCCTACCTGCAATCGGGCGGCGTACAGAACTATGAGCAGTGTTTGCGTTTCCTCAGTGATCATCTCCTGACAACCGGCTTTGGCTTCGATCTACCGATTCCTCAACCGCGTCATGGCGTGTATTATCCGAATTGGCAAGGTGTCAACGTGACAGAACTACGTGCCAGGCATAATAATAGCAGACCTACGATTGGCATTTTGTTCTACCGAGCACATTACCTGTCGGGGAATACTGAGTTTGTGGATACCTTGATACACGTTATTGAAGCTCAAGGTGCGAATGCCTTCCCTGTTTTTGCTCACTCCCTCAAGGAGATTGACGAAGATACCTGTTCCTCTCCTCATCTTCCTGCTGCTCTTGCCTATTTCGTGGATGAGCACGGGCAAACGACCGTTGATGTCATTATTACGGCAATGAGCTTTGCATTGGGGAGTATAGATCCTCATAAGACGAGTGACAGTATGTGGGAGACGTCGGGGCTGGTAGCACTCAATGCTCCAATCCTCCAGGCAATCACGGCTAGCAGTAGCCGTGGGCAATGGGAGCGCTCAGCGCGTGGTCTCACCCCTCTTGATACTGCCATGAATGTCGCACTCCCTGAGTTTGATGGGCGTATCATCACCGTCCCCCTCTCGTTTAAGGAAACGGTAGAGGAGCCGGCGGGAAAGCAAGCACCGCCATCACCAGCGAACCTCTCGTCGACTTCCAGGATTACTACCAATCGCGTTGTCCGCTATCAGGCCGATGAGGAACGTATTACACGTATTGTTGGTATGGCGCTCCGCCTTGCCAGTTTACGACGCAAACCAAATGCCGAGAAGCGGATTGCGGTGATCCTGACCAATTCACCTGCCAAAGCGGCCCGTATTGGGAATGCGGTCGGTCTTGACGCACCCGCCTCCCTCATGTATTTGCTCGCTGCTTTGCGCGAGGCTGGCTATTTCATCGCGGATGTCCCTGAGAGTGGCGACGCGCTTATCCATGCGCTCATTGATCGCTGCTCGTATGATACTGAGCTGCTTACCGAGGCTCAACTTGCTCAGGCCAGTGCCAGAGTCTCGGAGACGCGCTATGCACACTGGTTTGCTGATTTGCCAACACGTAATCAGGAGGAGATGCAAACCCGCTGGGGGAAGCCACCCGGCGAGGCATACGTGCACGACAACGCCATTGCGCTCGCCGGATTACCCCTGGGCAACGTCTTTGTGGCTCTACAACCACCGCGCGGCTATGGTATGGACCCAAACGCTATTTATCATGTCCCCGACTTGCCGCCAACGCATAACTATTACGCACTGTACCACTGGTTGCGGAATGCACAGGGATGGAATGCAGATGCGATCATCCACCTGGGCAAACATGGAACACTCGAATGGTTGCCGGGGAAGAGCGTAGGTCTCTCAGAAAACTGCTATCCAGACCTGTTGCTCGACGATATACCGCTGATTTACCCGTTCATTATCAACAATCCTGGCGAGGGCGCTCAGGCCAAGCGGCGCACACACGCCGTCATTATTGATCATCTCGTGCCTCCGATGACCAGCGCAGGTGCGTATGGTGCGCTGGCAGAGTTAGCACAAATGGTCGACGAGTATTACCGGGTTGAGGCGCTTGACCCTGGCAAACTCCCAGAATTGCAGCGGCAGATATGGCACAAAATCATCGAGGCCAATCTCGATGCCGATCTGAAGGCCATGGTACGCCAGGATCATGGTGATCACACCCACGAGTGGGATGAAGAATTAACGGAAGATGGTACCCCTGCGACTTTAAGCGAAATGCGCGGCAAAGACTTCGCACATCTTCTCGAAGATATCGATGGCTATCTGTGCGAATTAACCGGAGCGCAGATTCGCAGTGGTCTACACACACTGGGACAACTGCCAGGAGGCGAGCAACTGACGGATCTCCTGTTTAGCCTCTGTCGTTTGCCAAACCTGGGAACGCCCAGTCTCCGTGAAGCAGTTGCCAGGGCCTGCGGCCTTACGCTTGCATCTCTCCTTGATGCGTCAGGTCGTCGTCTCACCCCAGAAGAACGGCAGCAACTTGCGGTGCTCAATGTGCTCGGTGAAGATGGGAGCAACAGGTCAGAGACGGTGTCTGTGAGCGCCTCTGATGCGATAGAGTTGCTTGAAAAGTGCTGCCATTATTTGCTCGCAGTCCTGCAAGAACAGCACTTCAATGCGAGGGCTATCGAGCATGCCATCGCCACCTGCTTTCTACCTCCGCTTTCAGGTGACGTATCTGATGTGCGTACTGTATTAGCTTTTGTCTGTACAGAGATTCTGCCACGTCTCACGCAGACCGGAGAAGAGATACGTCATGTGTTGAAAGCGTTAGATGGCGAGTACGTGCCAGCCGGACCAAGCGGTTCTCCTACACGGGGTATGGTCCATGTGCTTCCTACCGGACGAAACTTCTATACGTTGGACCCGCGAGCGTTGCCGAGCCAATCCGCCTGGGAAGTCGGTTCTCAGCTTGCCAGAGCATTGATTGATCGCCACCTGCACGAGACAGGCCACTATCCTGAAAGTGTGGGGCTTAGCATCTGGGGGACCAGCGCCTTACGGACACAAGGAGATGACATTGCCCAGGTCTTTGCCCTCCTTGGCGTACGTCCACAATGGCAGCACGAGAACCGGCGCTTACAGGGAATTGAAGTGATTCCTCTGCATGAACTGGGCCGACCAAGAATTGATGTGATCTGCCGTATTTCCGGCTTCTTTCGTGATGCTTTTCCTCATCTCATCAATATGCTCGATGAGGCAATACATATGGTTGCGGCCCTTGATGAACCGCCAGAGCAGAACTATATTCGACGACACATCCAGGCAGATATCGCACGCTACGCAGACGGAGGATACGATGCGCCGACAGGCAAGGAATATGCTCACTATCGCATCTTTGGCTCCAAACCTGGTGCGTATGGTGCGGGTATTTTGCCACTGATTGATGAGCGGAACTGGCAAGATACTGCCGATTTTGCCGAAGCATATGTCAATTGGGGTGGTTATGCATATACACGCTCGACCTTTGGCAATGATGCCCGTACCGCCTTTCGTAACGTGCTCGCGCGTGTCACGGTTGCAGCCAAAAACCAGGATAACCGTGAACATGACCTGTTCGATTCTGATGACTATCTCCAATTTCACGGTGGCATGATTGCAACCATTCGTGCATTGAGTGGAAAACAACCGCGTCGCTATATTGGCGATAGTGCCGACCCCCAACGCGTACGTGTCCGCGACCTGAAAGAAGAATCGTTGCGTGTCTTCCGTTCACGTGTTATCAACCCGAAGTGGTTGGCGGCTATGCGCCAGCATGGCTACAAGGGTGGATTGGAATTGACAGCCACAGTAGACTATCTCTTCGGATACGATGCAACAGCCGAGGTTATGAATGATTGGATGTACGAGCAAGTATCACAAACCTATGCACTCGATACAGAAATGCAGAATTTTCTAAGGAAGAGTAATCCCTGGGCCTTACGCGATATTGCCACGCGCCTGTTCGAGGCCGCAACCCGTGGCCTATGGAAACAACCTGATTCCCAGATATTAGATGCATTGCGCGATGTCCTCTTGAAGACGGAAGCTGACATAGAAGGAAGGAGCGAGAGAGAAAGCGATGGATAGGACAACAAAGAGCGAGGATACCTTCCATACCCTTGCTGCAAAAAACAGGTTCTACCCGGCGTTTCTGAGAGTAGAAGGGAAAGTATGCGTGGTAATCGGAGGTGGACGTGTTGCTACGCGCAAGATCCACGCGCTTCTGGTAGCCGGTGCGCGTGTGGTTGTCATCAGTGTAGCATTGCATGTTGACTTACAGACTTTGTTTGCGAATGGTCTAGTAGACTATATCCCGGCTCGCTATGCGGCGGAATATTTAACGGGTGCGAGCTTAGTTTTCGCGGCCACGAACGATCCTGAAGTGAATCTACAAATTGCACGCGATGCACATGAACGTGGCTTATGGGTCAATGTTGCAGATAATCCAGACAACAGTGATTTTTATGTACCCGCTACGATTCACCAGCAGGATCTAACGCTGGCGATTTCAACGGGCGGGGAAGCACCAGCCTTTGCCCGTTATGTACGAGAGTTGCTGGAGCAATCTCTCAGTGATGCGCTTGGGCAAGCATTAGAGATGGTTACTCAAGCCAGGCCACTTATTCTAGCTGAGCCAAAGGAGCGACAGACTCAGTTGTGGGAGAGCCTCCAGGCTCTTCACTTAGAAAAGGTCATTGAAACGCAAGGGCATGCCGTGGCGCACCAACTATTTGGGCAATGGCTTGAGCAGAATATAGGGTTGTGTTGCAAGAAGTAAACTGAGGCCATCTACTTTTCGTATTGTTGCTTATGCACTTGCTTGAGCCGTAGATATTCTGGATCACTTTTGGCCTGGAGATATTTGTCATAGAATATCTGTGCCGATCGAGCTTTCTCGTTCTCCTTCCAATCATCTTCTTGTAGGAGTACCCGCCCTCTTGCCAACGTTTGTTCCGCCACACTTTCTTTCCTTAATGCACACCTTCTTCTCACAATTGATCCTGCCCCGCTTTTCTGTAGTGTGAGAACAGAAGATAAAACTCATCAACTTATGATGAATCAGAGATTACTTGACCAATATTCGAACCCTTCAACGAAAGGACCTCTGCTTCCATCAAACTCTGCTTTCTCGCAAGTCACATGGTTTTTATGATTTTCAATGTATTTTTATATAAGTAAATAATCATATATGAAGAATGAACTCATAAATGTGACAGGTAGACAAAACCAGCCACTTCACCATCTTCGGAAGGGAAAAACATTCTGAAGGAAAAAGGAAGACGATTTTTTTGTATGGAAGAAGAGGTTTGATCTCCCTTGAGAAGGCGAAGGACGGCAGAAAGACACGGTGAGGAGAGCAATGCTACCAGGCTCTTCTGGATGTGCATGTTCTTCTCTCAATAAACAAAAATACTGTAATCTGCTTTTGTTGTAGATTACAGTATTACTTGAACGGAACCGACGGGCCTCCGATGATCTCCAAGAAGCGCGTGTGACGCTCTGCCAGGTTGGACCAGCCTTTCACGCGGGTCTACACGGATTCTACCTCACGGAGAGAAGGGTGTCAATGGACCGATCTCTCGGGAGGGGAAACCGGTCAGAAAGCAGAAAGGTATGGCAGAACAAAACAACCATCTTCACGTCCTGCGTGCATTCGCATCGCTCCGCTGGTACGAAGGAACCATCAAGTTTGTCTTTACCTTCGTCGCGAAAACGAGCGAGCTGTTGTTGGCGGCAGGCATCGTCATTAGCACGGCCAACTTCTTGACCGATGGCGCGGTGATGAGCCATAATACCATATTGTCAGATGCCTGGTCCTGGGCGCAGGCGCTGGCGATTGATAGCAGCCTGGGAATTGTCTTCATGAACGCCTTCCACTCCTTGCGCCAGCGCGACACTATAAAAGCCAGCGTCTTCTTCACTCTCACCGCATTGTTAGCCACCGTCGCTGGCCTTATCACCCACTTTGATGCGCTCGGGCATGCCACCGGACTACCTGTAACCGATGCGAGGATCTCGGGGATCATCCCTGTCTGGGTGATGACGGCACTGCGGGCCGTGGCCGTCATCGGGTTTTCGTTAGCATCACGGCTCAAAGAGATCTCCTTTCAACACCTGTGCCAGCAGTGGAGTCAGGAAGCGTTGCCGAGCCAGGAACAACTTCAGGAGCAGGCCGTCTCGCAAATCGACTATCAGGCTCTCGCCTCCGCTCTGGTGGGCGCAATGCAGCAGGTAGGTATGGTGGAAAAGGTGAGCATTGTTGAAGAAATGATCACCTCGTTGCATTCTCCCGCAGAAGAGACTGGGGAGATGATGCAGGCAGAACGAGTTTGTCCCTCTGAGCATGGAGAAGGCCCACGCTCAGAAGGACAAACTCAGCAAGAGAAATCAGTCATTGATGAGTCTGCTGAAATGAAAATCACCAGGGCATATGAGGCTCTCACAGCGGAGAGAGCCGCTCGGCAGGATGGCAAAGCTATCTCTGCGCGAGAACTGGCGCTGCGCGCAAAGGTGCGGCGTTCGACGTGTAGTGAGTGGTTACAGCAACAGGCGGTGCTTCACCTCGACGCTCATGAGAGCCAGGGTGAAGGGGAGCAGTGCATGGCGCGAGAGGGAACATAATGCGCTCTTCTCCCACACAGCCCAGCATGCTGTCAGAGGAGGTCACTCGTGGCCGCGATCTTGATGATCTTTCACAAGTAATGTTGTCTGCATGGGATCAATATCATTTCTTTCCACGAATAGAGAGATGCCGCCAGGGAAATGTTTCTCCTCTAGCGGCATCTCTCGTTGTTTTGAGTCTCTCTGCAAAGAGATCAGATAATCTCCAAGGTCGATGATCTTGTTGATCAAATGATGAGGTAAGCTCAAGTTCCGCTACTCCATAAAAACGGATGAAGATCAGAGTGGCCGAATGTGGTACGCCTGTGTTGTCGAGAACCAGGAGCCACTGCGCAAGGTAACAAATGATTATGGCGTTTCTTATGAGACGATCAAGTGTGTCGTTCACGTTGCCAGAAACAGATAAGAAGTAGCTAAGAAGATCAGTGATCTGCTACTCTCCAGTTATACCCACGCTGCATTAGAACTGTCTTTTCTGGTGAGTACCGAGAGAACTTTATGGACCTTCTACGCACTGGTCATCTGGTTTCATGTATTGCAGAAGGAGAGCAGTATAGCTTGCTTGCGTTACCTGCGTGTCAGGGTGCTCCGGTCCCAACACACATTGGCGGATCTTCAGTGCTGGTTGGTAGAGCGGCTCGGCTTCCTGATGCTTACCCTGCTCCTGATAGAAGCCAGCTAGATTGTTCAGACTGGTAGCCGTGTCAGGATGCTCTGGTCCCAACACGCGCTCGCGGATCTCTAGTGCTCTTCGCAACAATGGTTCAGCTTCCCGATAATTGCCCTGCCTCTTGTAGAAGAAGCCCAGGTTGTTGAAACTGCTCATCGTGTTAGGATGCTCTAGCCCCAACATACGCTCGTTAATGGCTAACGCTCATTGATAGAGCGGTTCGGCTTCCTGATATTTATCTTGTACATCGTAAAGAGCTGCCAGGTTGTTGAGGCTGCATGCCGTGTCAGGATGCTCTGGTCCCAATATGCGCTCGCGGATCTCCAGTGCTCGTTGGTAGAGCGACTCGGCTTCCTGGTATTTCCCCTGCACATAGTAAAGAGCTGCGAGGTTATTCAGACCGCGCATAGTTTCGGGATGTTCCGGCCCCAGTATACGCTCGCGGGTCGCTAGTGCTCTCTGTGGTCTGGCAATACCCAGGTGGCGGAGCACCCGTGCGCGGGTAGTCAACAGAAGGTGGCCACCTGCAACTGGCGGCAAAAATGCAGTGAACTGGTCCGGCTCGTCAGCGCTATCCAGAACAAGAAGCCATCCCTGGTGGGTTTGAAGCCATGTCTTTACTGCCTGGACAATTATTGCTTGCTCCGGATTGTCCTTTGCGGGCAAGCCCAGCGACCACGCATGAGCAGACAGGAAAAAGCCTCTCGCTCTATCAGCAACAAGAAACCTTCTCCCTCCTGAAAGAGCAACGACCCTCTCTCAAAAGCGTGCATTCCCAGGTCACGGCAGAATGTGGCCGTACGGATTGATCTGGCGATGAAAGCCTTCTTCCGGCGCGTGAAGGCGGGAGAGAAACCAGGGTTCCCCCGCTTCCGTGGCGCTGATCGCTACGATAGTTTCACCTTTCCTCAATCGGGTTTCAGCATCACGCACGACACCGGTGTCTGCCTCTCCAAGATAGGCAGTCTCAAGATGGTGTATCACCGTCCCGTGAAGGGCACCATCAAAACCTGCACCATCGCTCGCACCTCGACAGGCAAATGGTACGTCTGCTTCTCGGTGGAGTGTGAGCCTGAGCGCCTCGACCCAACGGATACTCAAGTTGGGATTGACATGGGATTCAAAACGTTCGCATCTCTCTCCGATGCCTCTGAGATTGAGAACCCGCGCTTCTTCTGCAAAGAAGAGAAGGCGCTGGCGAAGGTGCAATGCAAACAAAGTAAGCTGACAAAGGGCATCCCTGAGAGGCGCAAACACCGCAAGGCAGTAGCACGCGTTCAAGTGAGTGAGCGTACCTATCAGTATCCCTGTTGCCTCCTGTCCATTGACCGTGATCTGAATGCTGCCTTGAACATTCGTGCTCTGGGACTACAGAGCCTCGGCTTGTCCATAGAAGCCCCACATCTTCAGACCGGGGAGTAGTCACTTCCCTTTGTCGAGATCAGTAGTAGTGGTAATGGCAGGTTGACGTAAAGCTGGGGAATAGATACTACTTGATCCAGGTGAACCATTACCACCCCTGAGCAGCCGTGAAATATTGCCACTCGTGATGAGAGCTTGCTGGGCTGCCGGGAGCCTGAGCATCTTTATCTTATATAGCTCAATAGCAGGATGCAGTAGAGGCCCATCTGAGCCAAACAGAATTTTGTGTGGCCCCGCACGTTTAACGGCCTGTACCAGACATTCCCAGTAGCGCACGCCGCTCGTATCAGCGTAGACATTGTGGAAACGGCGTAACTGGTCGATCAGCTGAGTGTGAACCATCCAATCATCTTTGAAGCCACCCAGATGGGGAATGATGAAGTTCAAATCTGGATACTGCCAGGCGAGCATTTCGACCGCTGACAATCGCCCCACAACGTCCACGATGAGAGGTAGTCGATAACGTCGCGCTACTTCACACACCTCTCGTCCTGGAAAGGAGTCGAAGCCGTGAATTTTCAGGCCGCGAAAGCCGTAGTCCTCGACCGCTCGGCGCACCATCAACTCGACCCGACCTGCATCACGGGCTGGATTGATGGAGGCGAAACCGATTAACTCATCGGGGAAGCGGCGCACAATGCGTGCCAGGCGAGCATTGGCGGCTGCATAATCGCTATTGAAGACGGGAAAGACGATTGTTTTAGCGATGCCGACGGCACGCGCCCGTTCGAGATGGGGCTCGATTCGTGCCTCAGTATCCCAGGGACCGTGGAAGCCATCACCCTTGCCTGCATGACAGTGACAATCTATAATCATTGCTGGTACTCCTCTAGAAAGCGGATGATGGTCTCAATACCGCGAAAGAAGTTGGGCAGGCTGATTTTTTCGTTAGGGGCATGAATATCATCATCCGGCAAGCCAAAGCCGAGCAGAATAATCGGCACGTCGAAATGTCGCTGCATGTGTGCCACCAGGGGGATGGTGCCGCCACTGCGCGTGAAAATAGGCGGCACTCCCCAGACACGGGAGATAGCACGCCTGGCGGCTGCGAGTGCCGGGTGCTGCCGAGGAATAATCACGGGAGGAGAGCTCCCCGTGATTTTCAGCGCTGTAGATACCGCCGCCGGTTTGATAGCCGCAATATGTTGGCGCAAAAGATGGGCAATTTCTGCCGGTTCTTGTTCTGGCACCAGGCGCATGCTGAGCTGCGCTCTTCCCCTGGCCGGTATGACCGATTTATTGCCCGGCCCTGTATAGCCGCCGAAGAGTCCATTGATGGTCAGGGCTGGGCGAACGGTCATGCGCTCAAAGAGCGAGTATCCCGCTTCGCCCCAGCCCATAGGAAGATCGAGATCAGCGAGAAGCTCTTTGTCGCTAAGGGAGCTACAGCGCAGCTCCTGGCGCTCGGCTGGGGAAATTTCGCGCACACGCCGATAAAAGCCAGGAATGGTTACGCGCCCGGTGCGGTCATGAAGTCCAGCGACGATTTCGCAGAGGGCTTGCAGAGGATTCAGGACTGCACCGCCATAGCGTCCTGAATGCAGATCATGGTGTGGTCCTTCAACCTCTAATTCAAAAGAGAGGTTGCCACGCAAGCCATAGATGATGGAAGGCCGTCCAGGCCCCAACATTTCGGTGTCGGAAACGAGGACGGCATCAGCCTGTAAACGGGCCGCCTCGCGATCTAAAAAGGCCGCAAGGTTAGGGCTGTTAATCTCTTCCTCTCCTTCCAACCACACCTTGACATTGATGGGCAATGAGCCGCTGGTTGCTAAATAGCTCTCGATAGCTTTCAAGTGGATGAAGAACTGACCTTTGTCGTCACTGGCTCCGCGTGCAAAGAGATTCTGCCCGATACGAGTAGCGCGGAACGGCGGCGTGCGCCATTCTCTCAGTGGATCAATCGGCTGTACGTCATAATGCCCATAGAGGAGCAGCGTCGGCTGCCCAGGTGCAAGGAGCCAGTCGGCATACACGCTGGGATGTCCGCCGTTGGGACCGGGCAAGATCTGTACATGGTGCAGACCAAGCATTGTCAGGTGCTCTTTGAGCCAGTGTGCCGCCGCCCATATGTCTCGCTGGTGCCGAGGCTGGGCTGAGATGGTGGGAAAGGCGAGTAGCTCGCTCAGTTCGTGCAGCCAGCGTCTCTTGTTTGAAGACTGCTGGCTGTATTGTAGTGATGAGATTGTAGCATTTGTAGATGGAAGCATGTTAAAACGGCTGATCTGTCAGGCGGAACTTACGTCCTAGATCAAGATTATCTCCATGGACTCTGCCTCGACCTCGCACAATTGTCATGCGTCGTCGACGCACATCTGCACTCCACCGGGGGTTCACTGTATCCGCGATGACATTAGCGATAATCTCCAGAAATTCACGCTCTGCTGGCGGTTGCCCCATTCGCTGCCGGAATGCCGCAGACCTCTGCTTAATAAGTGCAGCACGGTTCCTAACCTGAGGCCAGGCTGCCCCGTTCTGAGTAACGGTATCAAACATCAGTGCCAGACCGCGTTCGCTCCGCAGGCCTAACCGCTTCGCATGATTGACAGCAGCATTCATGCTTCTTCGGATATGACGAAGCTGGATACTCCGAAAGAGGGGATCGTTCGCAAGGTGTCCAAAACGGCTTGCCCACGGTTCCACGATCCGTTTTCTTTTGTCATTGATCGAGCGAACAAAGTGCATCTGTACTTTCCTGGATTGATGCAGTATTTGAAGGAAACGACTCGCATCAGAACCGAAGATCGTGTTAAAGCGTTGAAGATGGCGTTGAGCAAATTCTAGCAGGAGCGGCTGTAGAGAGCCTGAACCGAAATTCCATTGCATTAACCCGAAGGAGAGCCCCATGCCATCGAAATCGCCCGTCAATCCACCGAAACCAAGCGGTCTCCCAGTCTCGAAACTGCTCGTAATACGCAGGGCCTTCACTTCGGCAGGAGTGAAGCCGGGAAGACCTCCTAAAGAAGGCATTGGACGAGTGAGCGCTTCAAATTCTCCAATTGCTTCCCACTCTTCCTCACCCAGAACAGGAGCATAATTGCTTCCCTCTTGCACCTCCTCCTCAAACTCATGTGCCAGCTCAGGATAACTGTAGTATTCCGTGTTCCTATAAGGATTTGTATAATAAGTTGCTTCGTGAGCAAGCGGAGCTTCGAAGAGCGGGGGACTTTGTGTATACATCGATGGGTTCCTCCCAATAATGAGTTCCTGAAATCGTTTGACCAGGGAACCAAGGGCTGGGAAAAGCGAAGAGATCGGCTGCCCAATGCTGCTAGTGCTCAGTCAACGCTATTTCGACGGGTGTTTTTGTAAAGCAAGTTTGCCGTTACTCATTAGGAATCTTCTCCTCTACTTATCCTTCAAGAACGATGCTTGTTTAATGCGTGTTCTCCAGAAGGTTATTGGTACCCAATGATGAAAACGTAGATCCGGCGGTTTCAATGGCACAGTAAATACATTCGGAAGCTTCATCCTCTGAAGGTTCTCTGATTCTGCAATGGTGTTCAGCCTGGTTTTGGCATTGCTAATATAATAGTTGTAGAGTCTGGTGTTCCTCAGGTTTTGCCTCGCCCACTGACTCCATTTGCCCGCATCACCGCTATTGTACATACAATCAAATCCCCAGCACTCACGGATGTGCGACGAATATTGCGGGTTCGATAGTGGCAGTTCTCTCATGTATAGGCCTGCACCTGAATGGCCTGCCAGAATAATGTTCCCCACTGTTGCCTGTTTTCCCCGGTATGGTCCGTATGCTTGCAGGGCTGCCATGACCATATCCAGGTAACGATCAAGTCCACCGGGTCTTACCAGCCATCCAGGATTTGATTTCCTTGAGAGCGTAGGCATTACAAGAACAACATTTTTGTAGCTATTATTTAACTCCTCACGGAATGCTCCTATAGGACCGTTCTGCCAGTACCAATCGACAGACCAACTATTATCAGGTTGATTCGGCACGATTTTATAGCCATGCAGGTAGAGCAGGATATCAACGTTTGGTAGAGCGCGGTACCGTTTTGGAAGGAAGATGCCCGTCATTGGTGTAGTGCCATGCTCTTCGCTACCCAGGGGAATATTCACATAAAGTGTGGTGCCAGGAGGTTGGTTTTTAGACCTCATCCATTTAGTTGGCGGGCTCAGCGGAGGAGTGGTTAATGGGGGCAAAGACGATTGTAGCCCTGGTGCTGGGTTGCGGCGGTGATGCACAGGCTGTTGGCGAGAGGGTGGTGCTATCGGCATATTCACTTTGGGCTGGGATAAACCATGTTCTTGTAGGAAAAGCAAGTATCTGGTTGGATTAAGCAATTGCCGAGGCCGCTCTCCATTCTTCCACCAGCGATAGTTCCTCGTCGTTCCTATGATATAGGTTTCAAAATGCAGCATGGAGGTATCGCTCACAAAGGCAACGGGTTGACCTGCTCGGACCCTCATGCCCACGCGCAATTGATTTCTGGTGAGAGAATCTTTAGTCACTTCGCCGTAATTTACCACAGCAGTCGAATGCTTTATGAGAAGCCTGTAGGTCATCTGACCGGATTTAGCCGGATAAAAAGGAGCAAATTCTACGATGGTGCCATCCTCGCAGGCAACTATCACATCGCCGCTATTCGCGAAGAGGTCCACTCCAACATGCCAGCGTGGTACGCCTGCTTTGTCACCCCTTCCTTCACGATTGCCCAGAAACATCCGACCGGGTTGACCTTTAATAGATCCATCACTGGCTTTATAAGAGACGAGTCTCCCTTTCTTACTCACGCCCATGATCGGCCAGTAACCAATTTGTGGCGGTGTTGCAAACGGTACCGGATTCCCAGGAGGAACTGCAAGCGGTTCTTTTTGGAGATTTGGTCCCACACCGGCTTCCCATTCACTCTCAGCCCATCCAGGTGCAAAGGCTTGTGAGGAATTGCTACGGCACTCTCTACAATTACAATGGTTTGTATGTATGCCGACCTCATGGGCAAGCGGTGCTTCGAAAAGCGGGGGACTTTGCCTGTTCATGATCTATTCCTCCAGATCAGTACAAGAGAGTATAGGGTGCTCTGTCGTATCCCTATACTCTGCTGAAACTACCCCATAATCGGCGGGGCTGGCATTAAGCTTTGTGAATGTGCGAACACAGGATCGCGGCGTGTGCCTGCTGGTGGACGGCTTCCAGTTGGAGGTGGACCCGACATGTAGACTCCGCGTGGTGGCGGGGTCGGACGTGAAATGCGCAGACCCTCTTCGCTCGAGATCCACTCTTCGGCAGATTCGGCAATGCGGCTCAGAAAAGCCTCGAAGCGCTGGCGGTTGTTTTCCAGTACAAAAGGTTCGGCCAGCCAGCGGATGATTTCCCGACCGGTGACGGCCATGCGGTTCATCGTGCTGGCGTAGACGGCCTCGTGGAAGTACTGCCAGAGGACGAGTTCTATTACATCCCATGCGTTTTGCGCGCCGAATTGGGCTTTGACATCTGGCGCTTCCAGCACTTTGAAGCTTTCGGCAAGCGCCTGGCTCGTTTCGATACGCAGCACATTGATGTAGCCATAGGATGAGTTCTTCATATTGTTGCGGAGATCTAAACCTGTCCTGCGCACAATGGCAATCGAACCGAAGGTGGGGTCCTGCGCCCGTTCGCGGATGACCTCGCTGATTCGTTTATCACGCCAGTACTTGGCCGTCTCAGCGATAAAGAACTGGAACAACCCGTGAAACTCTGGATTGGAACGCGCTCCTGGTCCGGGGTCAGAACGGGTGTAACCAAACACCCGCTTATAGGCTCTGAGGCGATCACGCATCTGGTAGCGCAAAATTCCGTGCTTGTCGAAGCGGTACAGACCGTATGCGCCTTCACCACTTGAAATGCGCAGGGTGCCAGCCCGGAACAGTTCCTGGAGCTTATGCATGACCCGGAAAACGCCGAGCCGTTCATGCTGGTAAATGTAGTATAGGTCTGCGGTTGCCAGGATACGCTCGCTGACAACGGTATCGTCGTAGTTGACAACGCCGGGGGAGACCTGAGCGCGACCGAGATCAGCGGGAGCATCCTTGCCCAGCCCCATCAGGTCCGCTAAGCCTCCGTCGGCAGCCTGGTTTTTGCCGTTCTGAGAAGCATCGTATTTGCGGATCTGGTCATCAACCATTTGATTCAGCACGTCGGCCAGTTGTGGGTTGGCGACCAGATCCGGTCCTAGTGCCTCGACAGTATTCTGAAGTAGTGCCGCTATACGGTCGTTCCTCTGGTCGTAGTCTGATTTGTTGGGCATTGATTGCCTCCCATTGTTTGTGTGTTGCATAGAAGTACAGGTAAAACAGGTTATTTGCATGCTGCAAAGCAGCCATCACGTCACTATAGTCTAAGCCGACGAGTCCCTACTCCCATTAGCTTAATGGAGTTTCTCTTTTCTCCAGGAACACCCAGGTTAGCCAGGGCATGCAGTTGTGTCAGCAGGCTGTTGAGCGACCAGATTACGCGCTCATTTGACAGAACCTGCTCCAACGTTGTGCTACCGGAAGAAGATGGTGTGGTTGTGCTGGTCGTCCTAAAATGACCTATGACGGGAGCAATGGTCCAGAAAAGTGTGTCGGCCTGATCAGTCACAAAATCTAAGCCATACTGGCCTGACTCGGCTAAACTACTTGGGCCTTCGTTGTTAGAGAAACGCTCTACCCAATCGGTCAGGTCATAGACGGTCAAGTCTGGCTGATTCAAAGTTATTTCCACCTTGAGTACTGTGATCGTGAAATCGACCAGTTCCCTGAATTTGGTAGCCACCGAGCGTCGATCACTCTCGGGGAAGTCGACCGAGTCCATGGCGGCCTTAAAGTCATCGTTGGCCTGGGATACAATAGGCAGTACAATAGTGGCGCGCTCGACACGCTGGCTTAACGAGAAGAAGTCACTCGACTGATCGTCTGTGAAGAACGTGAGCCAGATGGTGCGCAGAGTACTCGTATAATTTTTGAGCAGACTGAATGCCGCGGTCTGAGCTTCATCATCATCGGTTGTAACCAGCGAGAGATTGTCAAGGAATCCTCGGCGTCCAAGTTGAGTCACGTGCAGCCCCAACGTATTGAGGAATGCGTTCACTCGATCTGGTCGAGGCTCATCTACACGACCAAACTCATCAACCAGAGCATTTATTTCCGCACGTACCTGCGCCCGAAGGGCCTCTACTTGATCAAGATCAGCTTCAGGGACAAAGGGCTTCAAACCCTCCAGTACCTGTAAGCTATCGGCAACTATAATACTGGCCTGGCGATAAAGGGTTGCTTGCCTGGCGGGAAGTGCCCCGGTGAATCCGCCGTTAGCGGAGATTCCACTTCCGCTTCCGTTCGGACCATAGAGCCAGACCATGCTGCGCGTCGGCCTGGAAGACACCAGCGGGCCGTCATTAGTACTCACGGAAGGAAAGACGCTATTAAGTGCGTTCACGAAGCCGCCTGGATTGCTACCATGTGATCCACCCAGTACCTTGTTGAAGGCTTGTTCTACTTGTCGTGCCATGATACTGGCATCACTGCTATTACTTGAACGAGATGCGCCATTATCGTGTACTGTTTGCTGGTAGACTGCGTAGCGGCTAAAACTGTTGGCGAGGTCGTTCAGGATTTGATTTTGTCTGCCCTCTTTATCTACTTCACCTGCAAAGGGATTCTGAATTAGCGGAAAGAGTAAGGACAGAAACCCGTTACGCAAGGACTGACGATCTTCGGCCCTGGTGCGAATTGTTTGGAAGTTTACATTTTTCCCTGAAGTGGAAACCATGGCTCACCTCTTAATACAGGCTGAATAGCAGGCTATCCAGGCTATCTTCAGTTGTACGATTAACATTTGTAGTCAACTGGTTGTACAGGATTTCCAGGTCGGAATGTAGCGCATCAAAGCTTATTATGGCCTCTATTGTGCCAACTGAACCTGTGTTCAGCCAGGCTGTTCTGACTGAAGCATCGCTGAAAGCTTTCACTACTTGCTGCCAGGCATCAAGAAGAGCGCTGATCTGAGTGTCTGTCAATTTTATTTGCTGATTGCCCTGCTGGTTGACAAAAAGCTGCGTTGTTAAGTCGATGATATCTTGCTTTGTGATTCCCGTACCCGGTGTCACTATCACTGGTATCGTGTTCAGCAGGGCAATAAACAGAGAGTTGCCACCAGGCAATCCGGTAGGTGGCAGGACTACAGGTTCGAGTTCTCTCGGTGCCTGGTCTTGAGGTCGTATTGCATTCATTTCTCCAATAAGGTGTTTAAAACTTTGCTTTGCCTCTGCCTCCTTATTTTTGGCCCCCGGAGTCTGACTAGCTGCGATGATATCGAAGTATAAACTTCCTGCCTTCGTCACGTGATCTTCCGTGGCTATGAATTGATCTCGCAGTGCAATGATGTCCGCAGGAGGAGTTTGCACGTCCTTTGCAAGGTTATCCTCCACCTCTTTCAGTTTATCCAGCGTGTTTTGATCTGTTGGATCTATTGGATGTGTTGGTTTATCAATTGTAATTTGTTTTTGCCAGGTCCGGCTATCCTGAACAAATTTGTTCACACAATCCTGCAGTCGCTGGAAAGTGCCTGATACATCTGTAGCCATCTTATCGCCTCCCTAAAGTGCGGTAAAAATTGTCAGTAATCGCCTGCGGCGTTGCCAGCCGGTTATCAAGGGCGAAACGAGCTACGCCAATCATGAAGCGGGCTGGGACAGCGCCGAGCTCCTGGCCAGAGGCCAATTGTCGCCCGGCCTGCTCAACTATCTCCATCTCCCTCGGTCCAAATTTGAGAACCTGAGATAGGCTCTTGTTTGCGAACTGCTTGTAGGGCTGAAAGGCCATCGTATCTACTGCCAATTCGCTCGCCTTGGAGAAAGTTTCCATGATGGGTCGCGGGATATCGGCTGGTGTAAGACGAGGGTAGAGCCGCAGCCAGACGAGCCTGAGATCAGCGGCCATCTTCTCGAAGCCCATTCTGCGGAGCAAGACCAGATTGATCAGTACTCGCAGGTAGGAGGTCGGATGCACCCCCAACGGATTGAACTTCACTGTACCGTCTGGAGCACGGCCTACAACGTCCATCAGGGATTCGACCGCCGCAGGGCCTCCCAGCAGGAGTGCGAACATATCGGCCATCATCTCCTTATGCCAGCGTGCCCATACCTGCGCTACACTGGGTGAAATGCCTCCTTCAGTGGTCAACCGCTGGTAGATGCGAACTGGCATCTCCTCCCACAGGCCCAGGTCGGCCTGCAGGTTATGGGATACTTCGTGCAGTACGCTTGAGAGCGCCCACACATTATCCAGACGGTGCTGTGGCAACATAGTCAAAGGAAAGAGATTCTTATTGAATCTCAGTCCCTGTAGCGGTACACCACGCCGATATGTGGCGGGAGAAAACCCACTCTTCGCGTAGCTGAATGGTAGTAAGCTCGGCGTTGGCTGCGCTGCACCTATGCCAACATAGAGGTCTTCATAGCAGTTAGCAGCGATACGATCAACTGAGAGCAGCCGCTCACCAAAGCTAGAAAGACGCTGTACGAACAGATCAAAGTAGAAATCCCATATGCCCTCAACGTAGAGTACGCGATTGCTAACAATTTGCTTGCGCTCCAGGAGAACGTGCAGGCGTTCGCCCGTTGGCTCGCGCCTGGCGGCGCTGGCGGCTGCTCCCACCCAACGCACCATCTCGTCAAGTTGTATCCGCAAACTATCGATGAAGCGATTGACGGCCTTGATGTGCGCCTCGCCTGGTGCGGCTGGCCCTGTGCCAAACTCATCCTTCGCAAAAGGTCGCAGAGAACCGGCATGCCGGGTCAGGTTGATCCCCTGAATAGTGAGCCAGTTATCAAGCAGACGCTGCTCATTTGTCGCCGCGGTAGCTTTCCGACTCTCAGCGCTTTGGTTAGTTGAAGGCTCCGGTGCCGACGTAGGCGGCGCTGCAGCCTGAGCAGTGGCTGACCCTGAGTCGCTTGATTGCACAGGTGGGTTCCCCTGTGCCGGACGTCGTTTACGAGCCGATTGCGGCGTCCCGTTTGCCTCTGCCGGGGCATTCGGTTTGCTTACATCCGTCAAGATCTTAACGAGTTCGTCATCATTATTAGAGGTTCTGGCTCCTGTCGTTGCCATAGTAATTGCTCCAGACAATCCTTGCCCTCATCGTTCCCCGCACGCGGCTGGGTAGCGCTACATTTCATGGTTCATCTGCTAAACTGTAACTCGTTGACGCCGCGGTGTAGGACGCAAAGGTAAAGCGTCACGAGTCTGGTTCATTCTGGAGGCGCGCACCTGCATTGCCATATTGCGCTGAATGGCACGCTGCACTCTTTGCGGATTAGACATAACACGCTTAGTAGCTACAGACATAGCCCCTACTGCCAATGGAGTGGTCAACTGTTGTGAACGGGAGAGATGGCGCAAAATCGCGATCGTGTTACGGTGGATTGCAGGCACAAGGCGTAAGAGTTGACGACCACCTCGTCCTTGCCGTCCCAACGTTTTTACCAGCCGCACATTGGCCTGGACGAGACCTGGCGTTACAGGTAGCATGGTCCGCTGTGCTCTCATAAACCTGATAGTCATGGGAATAGTAGCCGCGAGCATAGCTTCTGCCTCACCCTCGCTTTCAGCAGCAGCAGCATTTCCAGCCAGAAGCTCTGCCAGAAGTGCTTCGTGAACCTCTGGGTGTTCTACTTCACCGGTCTGCGAGAGCATATTGAGTAACTGATTCTCCATTTGAGCCACTTCCATCTCTGCCTCCTGGACCAATGAACCGACAATCTTTCCGGCTAGCGGACCAGCAATAGCACCAACACCAGGGATCATACCCGCAAGCGCTTTTGCGGCAAAGGGTGCCAGTTTCTTGGCAAACGGTGCTGCCATCTTTGCGACCTTCCCAATTGCCCGGCGAATCCTGCCAAAGAACTGGTCAGCCTCATATTCACCCTCTGCAGTCGGGCCGAGGATGGCACTGATCTCATCTTCGAATTCCAATTCCGGGTTGCTGTAGTGAGCCGCTTCGTCCTCAAACTCGAACTCAAACTCCGGATTGCTGTAGTGGCTGGTCTCTGGATTGGAGTAGTGAGCCGCTTCATCCTCAAACTCGAACTCAAGCTCTGGATTGCTGTAGTGGCTGGTCTCTGGATTACTATAATGGCTCAGCTCCTCTTCGAACTCAAGCTCTGGGTGGTTGTACGGATTGCTGTAGTGGCTGGTCTCTGGATTGCTATAATGACTCAGCTCCTCTTCGAACTCAAGCTCTGGGTTGCTGTACGGATTGCTGTAGTGGCTTGCTTCGTGAGTAACCGGTGCCTCAAACATTGCCATAGTGAATCCTCACTCTCTCTTTATTTCAGGAATTTACATCCAGGCGCGGGCGAGTGCCGGTCTGGGGTAGAGCGACGGTACGTTTGCGAATAACCATGTTGCGAACGAGGGCTCGACCACAAATGTCTGGTGTTCCCAGTACACGCGTAGCCTGACCTGCCATCACCTCTCTTGCCAGCGCTGGCGTAATCGGTCGACCTGTTCGTTGGATAGCATTGAGGGTGGCGAGTGTGCGACGCTGAATAGCAGGCACAGCCCCTATCAGTCGGCGACCAGGACGCCCCTGGCGATGAAGATTCCGTACGAGTTGGGCGTTGACTCTCACCAACATTGGAGTGATGCCCTTTATGCTCATCTTATCGCCCATCACGCGGATTGAGAGGGGAATAGCAGCACCCAGCAGGGCCTGTGCCTCGCTCTCGCTTTCCGTGTGGGTTGCTTCAGCCGCCATCACTTCAGTCAGGGCGGCCTCATGCGCCATCTCGTGCTCGGCGACCTCAGCTTCGTACTCGTTTGCACCAAAGAGACGAGCCTCATGGGCTGCCATCTCGCTCTCCGCCTGGGCAAAGAGCTTACCCAGCCGCTGGAAGAGCGCGACAATTTGCCGGTTTGGTTGGGTGCCAGTTTGTCCCTGTCCTATCTGCCTAAGCAGGTCGCTTCCAACCCTGGCTGCTATTCTCTTCGCCTGGGGCAGAGCTGCCTTTGCCGTCCTCGCAATCAATGACATCAAGCGACCAGCTTCATCCTCAAACTCAGAATTGGAGTAGGGGTTGCTGAAGTGGCTGACTTCGGGAGTTTCCCATTCCTCTTCGAGCTCAGGATTGGAGTAGGGGCTGCTGAAGTGGCTGACTTCGGGAGTTTCCCATTCCTCTTCCAATTCTGGATTGGAGAACGGATTTGAGTAGGGATTGGCGTAGCCTTCGGCAATAGAATACGGATGAGATACCTCGTCTTCCCACTCTTCCTCCATTTCAGGATTGGAGTAATAGGCCGCTTCAAATTCCATCTCGGCTGCACCAGTGCCATTGGGTGAGGCACGCGTCGACATAATGTTGCCCTCCTGGTACAATCTCAAGTGTACCTGTCAACAAGTAGCATGAAAAGGTTCTGCTGACATAAAACTTCTACGTAGTGGTTTCGTTGTACCCTTCCGTGCCAGGATCATCGGATTCAGGCGAGCTACTATTCAGCAAACAGGTTTTGACAAAAGCACGTAGGCCTAGCCCTCCCTGTATATAGGCTTCACGACCGCTTGCGATGTGGCGGATATAGTAGCGCTCTACCGGGACCGCCTTGTCTACTGAAACTCGCAAAAGAAAGGTACTGTTGCCTAACTGTACTTCTTCTGCCGTATCAGTTCGCACTACCTGCAAATGAGTGGCATCGGCCTGTGAATCGTACCAGCACTTCACTATAATAGAGACAGCATTACTGCTCATTATGTTTTTTCCAAAAATAGTGGAGTGCTGTACGTAAATACCATGACCAGATACACCTCTTTCCTGTCTTTACTGTTGTCTCTAAGGAGTCTAGCATGAGCGACTCTATCGCAACTCTATGCTTTTTCTATGCTGGCTCTATTTTTGTTCTATCGTGGGGGGAGACTCGCTGTTCAGGAGGGTATGAAACAGACTTACTGTTTCCGGCATGGGTGAGACATTTAGCTCATCGGCCAGTATGCGTTCGCAGCGCTGGTACTGGCGCAATGCTTCACTGCGATGACCCGCAGTAGCATATATCCGCATGAGCTGTCGATGTGCTACTTCGTCACATCGGTTTTCTTTGAGAATTGCGTTGGCCCATTTCACGGCATTTTCGTAGCTGCCAATTTCAAGATAATGCTCAGCTAATGCACCGCACATAACAAGGTAGACTTGACCAAGCTGCTCACGCTGAATAATCGGCCAATCAACGTAGAGGTCCTCTGTCAGGAAAGGACCTTTGTAAAGTTGGCAGGCCGCTTCATAATGCGCGAGCGTGGCACTTCCATTACTCTGTCGCCCAGCCTGGTAAAACGCCAGAAACTCGTCTACGTCAGTTCGAATCAGGACATCTGGATTTAGTTGGTAGACCCCATTTTTGCAGAGAACATAGCCACCACCTGTATCGCTAGCGTAGTGACTGTTGAGCGAACGCCGCAAGGCGCTGATGGCAACTTGCAGCTTATGATGCGCCACCTCAGGCTCGTCTTCAGGCCACAACAGTGCCATAAGCGTATCCATCGTTGCTCGATGGCTGGACTGTGCTACCATGTAGCGCAGTATTGCCTGCCCGTTTCGGTTGGAGCAGAGGGAAACTGTTTGACCTGACCGCTTTACCTCGAAACGGCCAAAGCACGTGAAATGCAGGGCGGGGAGAATATTTCCTTCTGTTTGTTGGATTTCCTCAGTAGGTTCCCCTTGTGGAAAATTGCCTATAGTTGGAGGAATGAATTGATCTTTGGAGTCTTCAGGTAATGGCTGTGACAACTGATGATTTTCAGAAGTTTTTTGGACTATGGCAGAAAGGTTACTATCTGTATCCCTCAGCAGCTCAGGCAATAGTTTTTCCAGGGAAGTGGCATGCGCTTGCTGCTTAGTATGGGCTTCGACCAAACGTTCGCTTGCGTGTTGAAGTGCTTGTTGGGCTTGCCAGTAACTCACGTAGTCATGAGTGAATGCATCGAGTACGGCAATGAGATTCACCATATTGAGAGAAAGCCTCTCACGAGCCAGTGCAAAAAAAGCTACCGCTTCTGAATAGTGCCCTTTCCGGATGCAGCTTAATCCATTTACGAGTGGTTCGACGGCAGAAGAAGCTTCCGACCTATCCTTCAGAGTATTCTGTTCAAATGAAGGTAATGAATCCATTCATTCTTCCCAAAAATAGCCCATTATAATGGGGAGAGAGTGCTGGCTAATTCCTCAGACCCGCTGAAGAAATAGCTACGAAGCACATCACTATGGCTGGTTCTTGGAAGCAGTTCGATTTTCTGCTAAGAGGCAAAACTGACCTCTATCAGGTCCCACAACACTAACGCAGTTCAAGGGCCTTTTTGGAGGGTGAGAAAAAAAAGAAAAGCCACTCTAAATGTAGTATATATTGTAGTAATTGTCAAGTAAAAGTGTGGTTAGGCAGGGCTATTTAAAAGTCAACAAAGAGCCAAGCAAGAGACGGACGGCTTGCCAGGGCTGAGCATCAAAGAGACGCATCTGGTGCGGGACATTGGAGACCCCTTGCCAATCGAGCAGGGCAAGCAGGAAGCTGTTGAGCGCGGCCAGCACACGAGGGGCTTCTCCCTTGCGCACTTGACAGTGATCTTCGCGCAGAGTGACATCCCGACGGAAGTCGCAAGCGGTTTTCAATGGCCCAGTGCTCGCGCACTCGCTCGAGCAGGCGTGCCGCAGAAGCCTGCTTGGGCGAGAGACTCGTGAGGCCAGAGACGACCTCGGTGGAGGTCTGGCCATCCTCGGTGACGGTGCGCGTCAAGCGAAAGACTTGCGCCACCCCAGTCCACTTGTCCGCCAGAAACTCGTTGAGTTCAGTGCTGAGCACGATCTCGCGGATTTCCAGGCGTCCATGCCCTTTGTCCACTGTGCGCGCGGTGCGCCAATCGCGGCAGTCGGGGGGCGGCTCGCTGAAAAAGAGCTCTCAATCGTCGCGCAGGCAAGCCTGGTTGCCCTTGGCGATGAGCACATAGTGGCCTGCCCAGCGGTGCACGCAGGTGCAGAACGCGTGTTGGGTGTGCAGGGCATCGGCGCTGAGAATGCGGCCCGTGACCCACAATGGTCTCAGGAACTCCGAGACGATGGAGAGCTCATTCTGCTTCTCGCCGGTGGCTTGCTCTTTGAGCAGCAAGCCTGTCTTGGTCTCATACAACCCGAGTTGATGCATGGGGCGCTGGTCGGCTTGCTCATGGCCCAGCGTGCCGCGTAAGGTCTTGCCATCCAGGGCCACATGCACATGCATCTCGCGCTCAGCTTGCCCCATCAGCCGACTTGGTTCGTCTCCACAGCGCTCGCTCGCTCGCACCCGCATCAAGGTCTGGGTAAGCAGCCTATTGACCTGTTGGGCATCCACCGCCTGCAAGACATGGCTGTAGGTCGCGGCGCACGGAAACGTCTGGCGCTTGGTCGGCAAGACGGTCCCCAGCCAGTCCGCTCGCAGGCGCACCCACTCCGCGATCGCCAGCGGAGTCGTCATCCCCGCCAATTTGGCGAGCAGGATCAGCGTGAGCACCAAAGCGACGCTGGAGCGCACGCCTCGTTTGTGCCGCCCATCGCTGACCTGCTCCAGCGCTCTCTACACCGACAACGCCTCCATCTCCGCGGGCAGCTTGATCTGTTCCATTGTCTGCCGGAACGTGCTCTACGCCTTCTTCGAGGAGGCCAGGGTAATCGATCAGCAGCGCCATCCCAACCCCCCCTTTCTCTACTCGCAGGGCCTGTTTCGCTACGGCTATTACCTGATCGAGACTGGCAGAGCTCAAGAGCTGCTCACCGATGCTCAGAAGCGCGCAGACTGGGGGAAAAACGGGGAGAATAGTTCGCTGCTATCCAGGGCCATCCGCTTGCTCATCCTGGGAGCCGCTCATCGAGCGGTTATCGAGAGTGGTGAGCGCATGCCGACATGCATTCGTGAGACCGAGCAAATCCTGGAAGAGGCCATCAGGGAATTCCGCACAGCTGGTTATGCTGACTACATGGTTCGTGGGCTCCTTGAGAGAGCACACTTCTATCGGATTCGTCACCTCACTGAGGATTATGGAAACGCCTTAGAGGACCTGGATCAGGCCACCTTCGAAGCAGAACGAGGTCAGATGGAGTTGCTCTACGCCGATATCCTGTTGCAGCGACTGGCTTGCTACCTAGACTTCTGGCCTACCATGAGCAATGCTGATCGAACGAATATCAGAGACAAGGTAGCAGAGACACTCAAGGAAGTAACCGATCTGATCGAGAAGCTTCATTACCAACGGCGAGATAGGATGTTGGCCGCCTTACAAATGGTAGCTGCGCAGCAAGGAGTGGCTAATCAGCCGTTCGGGCCGAGGAACCGTGATTCTCATCCGTAGGTCGCGACGGGTACTAGTGGGTCACGCCGCAATTGAGTAGCCCTTCACGAGTGCAGCCCCCGACCCTCCGAGTCGTCGAAGTCGTGCGCGCTCGCGACGAGCGTGGCGTTTGCCGCCCCAGACAAAGGAAGTGGGATCAGCATTCCAACCAGCAACCGTTTGCTCCAGCCAGTCGATCACCTGTTGAGCGGACTGTGGATGCTGCCCAGCCAGAGCGCGTCGCACGATGATGCGCTGGACCGACTCGGCCATATTGAGCCACGAGCCTCCCAAAGGCGTATAGAGCGGCATGATGCCGTTACCAAAGAGCCAGGGGAACAGGTCGTGGGAGAGATGGCCCGCCAGATTGTCCCACACCAGGAGGATGCGCAGCGGTGGCAGCCCCTCGTCGTTTTCATGCGGCCAGAGCCAGGTGCGCCAACGCGCCCCAAGAGGGCGCTCTGATTCCGCTGGTCTGCCCATTTCCACTTCTCGCAGCAAGATCGGCTTCAAAATCTTGGTCAATTCCTCTTTGAGCCAGGGGTGCAAGACCGCATTGGGAGCCGAGAGGACTCCTGTGGCATGCACCTGACCAGTCGCCGGGCGAAACAGAGTCAGGAGCTTAGCCGTGCCGCCACGCGCATACTCATGAGGCAACCGGCGTGGGTATCCCTGCAGGTGCCAGTCTTCTCCTGGTTGGGGAATAGCCTGATAGGGTCCTGCTTCATCCTGGCACCAGAGTTCTACTCCAGCTTCTTCCGCAATGTGGTAGGCCAGTTCAATCAGGTGTTGTTTCTCCTGCGCCTGCGGATCGTGGACGGTGACGACACCGGCTTTGCGCACACGCACCGCTGTGCCGGTCTGACACCAGGTGCGGCTACGTCCGAAGACATAGCCTGTTTTGTGCAAGATGCGGCGGATGGTACTGGCTCCGATACGCGGCAGGAGGTGTTGGCGCAGGGTCCGTTGCAGCAACCTGAGCGACCAGGTGGCACTTTGATCCTGCTCCCGATTTGGGGCATTGCGCAGTTGCTCCAGGATGCGTTGCCGCTGTGAGCTGGTGTAGGTGGGTTTGCGCCCTCGTCCATGGGCAATGGTGAGGGCTGCAAGTCCCTGCTGATTAAAGCGCTGGACCAACTGACTGACACTGTCTGCACTTTTAAAGCCGCTCAAACCAGCAGCCACCGTAAATGGCTTTCCTGCGTTCACGGCCAGCACTGCTTTGGCTCGTCTTACCGTATCCACTCGCTCACTGCTGGCTTTGGCTAGCTGCGATAAGGCTCGTTCTTCTTGATCTGTCAGCGATCGCAGGGGATGCTTCTGGGGATAGGGCATCGATGGTCTTCCTCCTTTTCTCCACTTTCCCTCTTCTTTCCTTGTAGTGTATCTCTTCTCACTGCTTGATGGCAAGGTTAATTGCGGCGTGACCCACTAGTGCTCTGTTCCTCAAGTGATGATAAAATAAAGGAAGGGAACAACTCCAGAGGAAAGGAGCGAAAAGATGCCAAAGCTTCTGCGAGTGCGAGCGGCCCAGGATGAGAAAGAAGAGCGATGGGTGCGCAAGCTGGCGGCGAGTCGGCATGGACCTGCCGATTGGATTCTGCATGCACGCATGGTGGCGGGTAGTTGGGATGGCAAACGGGTAGAAGCCATTGCCCAAGAGTTGGATTGTCACCCCCAAACCGTGCGGCGTCGGCTGCATCGCTTTGACGCGGAGGGAATCCAGGGGCTGGGAGATCGGCCCAAGTCTGGCCGACCACGTCGTTTGACGATCAAGGATGACAGTCGGTTGCTGGCTCTAG
>DAOTTD010000228.1:0-41038 GCA_034438015.1 Ktedonobacteraceae bacterium
TACAATGCGATCCGGCCTCATGAGAGCCTGGAGTATCGTTCGCCTGATCAATTTGCCCAGGAGCACGGCTTGCCCGCTGTTCCTTCTATTACCGTGTTTTGATGTCTAGGATTTTGGAGACTTGACAATACATGAAATGCTCTCATACGTGGATGAAAAGGAAGTACCCGGCACGAGATTGCGACTTTTATCACTGTAACACTCTTATCCGTTAAAGTAAATTTGAGATACGAACAAATCTCTATCACGCCGATGAAATACTGGAGTTATAAAAAAGCGTTCGATGATGAAGAAAGAGAGAACACAATGACAGAGCAAACAGTACGCTGGAATACAGAGGCAGAGACGGTTCTTGATGTGCGACCGGACCTTGAAAACGGTGGTGAACCGTTTATTCGCATCATGGAGACGGTTTCCACCATTCAACCAGGCGAGACACTGGTGATCATTGCGCCATTTGAGCTGGTTCTGCTCTATGATGTTCTCGGGGCACGCGGCTTCACGCATGAAACGGTTATGGTCGCAGCAGATGAGTGGGTGGTACGGTTTGTTCTTCAATGAGTGAGCATAATGAGAGGAGGCAAGATCCATATGAAACCGCATGAGCGAACACTGGGGTGGCATGAACCCACAAGGAGGAAGCCCGTGTATGCGCAAGATTCGAGAGATCAGTGAAGATGAGATGATCGCCATTTTTCTGCAAACGGAGTTTCACTCGTCACGTTTCCACCAGGCCATTGGAGAACTGATGCAACAGGAAGGAATTGATCCCCATGTGGTTGAAGCGCCCGACTGCTACAATGTCCACGAAAACGTGCTCAGGCGGGCTCTGCTGGGAGTCTATCGCGGCTATGGCAGAAATGCAGACTATTTCCAGGGGTTTCCTGCTGATGTGCGCTGGGAATGGGTTATCCTGACCAGAAAAGAACTGGAACAGGTCCGCTACATTGAGTATGATTACTGGGTCGAACTCTCCGGTGGCACACGCATGGCGATCGATGGGGCCAGGAATGCCCTGGCAGGAAAGGTGGTTTTTAGTGTGAGCAGTGATGGGCTGGTCTATATGGCGAATCAGTTGCGGCAAGGGGCTCAATTTCCTCCACTCATCCTCGTGACAAAGAATGTCGATGCGTATCTTGTGGTCATGGAAGGACATGTGCGGCTGACGGCGTACCTGATCGTACCTGAATATATCCCATCCGAACTTGAAGTGATTCTCGGCACATCTCCGCAAATCACCAATTGGGGCTGCTATTGATTTCCCGTGCAAGCTTTTTTGCAACACTATTCTCACTGCCACTTTCCAGCGAGCCGATCGACGTGCTCGCTGACAAACTCCCGGGCTAGAGGCCGCGTCGAAGGTATCTTCATTGCTTATACGCCAGACAATTCAGCGCGCTATTTGCATCGAATTGCTTGTTACAAACGCTACATCCTGATCGTTACAGTTGGACTGTAGCATTTATTGTATTCCAGATCCCTTTAATCACGCTAAAAATCTCTTCTCGGACGATCAAACTTATCCATCAGGGAATAATCGCCGACGGACAGAACTGTGCCAGGGTGCACTGGGGGCAGCGCGGATTACGAGCAACGCAGATAGCGCGGCCATGATAGATCATTCTGTGAGCGGTTGGCAGCCATTCTCCGCTCGGGACGATGCGCATCAGGTCCTGCTCGACGCGCACGGGGTCCTCCTGCTGCGTCCAGCCGAAGCGGCGCGCCAGACGACCAACGTGTGTATCGACGATAAAGCCCACGCTAATGCCGAACGCGTTGCCCAGAATCACATTGGCCGTCTTGCGCGCCACACCCGGCAGCTTGACCAGCTCCTCCATCGTGCGCGGGACCTCGCCATTGTAGTGGGCGAGCAGGTACTGGCAAGCGGCGCGAATATTCTTCGCCTTGTTGCGGTAAAAGCCCGTTGGCTTGATATCCTGCTCGAACTCTTCCAGGCTCACGTTTGCATAATCCTCGGCGCTATGGTACTTCTGGAAGAGATTTTTCGTGACGGCGTTGACCCGCTCATCGGTGCATTGCGCGGCGAGCTGCGTTGCCACGAACAGCTCCAGCGGCGTTGTGAAGTTGAGATCATACCTTGCGTTCGGATAGAGCACGGCCAGTTCTGCGATTATCGCGCTCACCTGCTCCTGTGATCCCGGCTGCGGCCCCGTATATGCTTGCGTCATATCATTTCTCTCCTGCTCTCTAGCGATCGATTCTGTTGTTCTCAGGTGAGTCTAACGAATTTCGCAGGATACGGCAAGCCCCTCTCGTATCCTGCTCACCTGTGATGGCTCTGTGAGCATGAGATGCACTCTGGTGATGTCCTCGTGATGTCCGCGCATTAGACTTTATTCTGGAAAGGTCTGTCACGGATGATGATAGGTATGACGAGGTGACGCTCGGAGACTGAATGTCTCGTCCTATCATAGGGAGGGAGATCATGAAACAGAAACACACTGATTACCAGGTGGTCCCGTATCCGAAGCTCCGGCGTGCCCTGGCTCTCACGCTTCATTCAGCTCAGCGCACGCCCATGATTCATGGCTTGACCGAAGTCGATGTCACCGGAGCGCGCACATTTCTGCGGGACCATAAAGAGAAAACTGGGGAGCCCCTCTCGTTCACGGCGTTCATCGTCACCTGTCTGGCACATGCGGTCGATGAGAACAAATCCGTACAGGCGTGTCGCAAAGGCAGGAAGCATCTCGTCGTGTTTGATGAGGTGGACGTGGCAATCCCTATTGAGCGTGACATGGGCGGGCAAAAGCAACCCATCGTCTACATCATCCGAGCCGCCAATACGAAGACCTTTCGTGAGATTCATCACGAGATCAGGGCAGCCCAGGTGAAAGCAGTGGAGCAGGCCTGGGAGGGCCTCAAGGGATTTGGATTCCTGCCATTGGAACTCTTCAGAGTCGTCTGGCCGATCCTCTGGTGGCTGCTGAGAAGGTCTCCCCAGATGCAGAAGAAGTACGGCGGGACGGTGGGCCTCACGGCGATTGGCATGTTTGGCAAAGGCGCTGGTTGGGGCATCCCCATTGCCTACCATACCCAGATCACCCTGGGTGGCATCACTGAGAAACCAGGCGTCGTTGACGGGCAGATCGCCATCCGCGACTATCTCTGTATGACGCTGAGCTTCGATCACAACATTATCGATGGTGCTCCGGCGGCGCGCTTCACCCAACGGCTAAAAGACCTGATTGAGAGCGGTTATGGTCTCGACGACTCCACGGTCGAGAAGGAGGGTCCCCTGCTTAGTGGGGAAGTGGAGCGAGCTGCCAGTTGGGCTCGGATGCTGTGTAACAAGGTGGAGGCATCTCATCCCGCCATGAGATGATATTAGAAGGAGAAACTAAAGAGGAGAAAAGATATGGAAACGCTACATATAGGAAGATCATTGGGAGAGGCTGAGGTTTCTCCAGACCCATCATGGAGAGGGCTCTATCGGGCCGGAGGCGTTTCAGCACTTCTCTATGTTGTTCTTACCTTTGTTGGACCCATTGTGCTTGGCTTCATCGCACCGCAGCCTCCAAGCGCGGGTGGAGTTGCAACCTTCGCGGGCGGGATTGCCACCCTCCAGTACATCGCCTCAAACGAGTCAGTCTTCATCCTCGGACAGGTACTGCTCCTTGGACCTAGCATGCTGGCTCTTGTCACCTTCCTGGCTCTTTACATGGCGCTCAAGCACCTGAACAAGAGTTACGCTGCTATGGGTGCCTTCGGCGCTCTCGCCTCCGGAATTCTCACTCTGGGCACTTTTTCGATCGTGAGCGGGCTAGTGTCCCTGAGCGGTGAATATGCGGCAGCCACCACGGCTGCACAACGCACCGCCTTCACGACTGCCGCTGAAGGTCTTATCGCAGTGTATAATGCCATGATTATCAACGGCATCTTGCTCGCGATTGGCATCCTGATCATCTCACTTGTCATGCTAAAGGGCGTCTTCCACAAGAGCGTGGCCTATCTGGGCATAGTCACTGGCATTGTAGGCATCTTTTGCGAGACATTCCGACCTATTCTTGGTTACGGCTACGCCGTCTACCTTGTTGTCTACATCTGGTTAATCGCGGTCGGATGGAAACTCTACAGGCTGGGCTAAAGATTGAGGAAAGGGCGACTGATCGAGCAGCTCACCGTCACGTGTGACGAAGAAGTTCAAGACTCGGACGAAGGCTCATTAGTCGCCGCATCTGCCCTTATGAGAAGACTACTTCAGAATACTATCGCCTTCTGAACGGAGGTATAGCATTGCCTGAGATACTTCTCCAGCGCCGTCCAATCGCCCTCAATGTCGGTCGATTTCTTACCGGTGATGCGATCAACAATAGTAGCCGCCTGTACACGCAGCTCAGCCGACTCGCGCGCCTGGTCGGGTGATATCTCAAAGAGTGCGCAGTGCAGATCGATCAGCGATTGGACGAACTCGCTCTTGTCTTCCGCCTCAACCAGGCGACGATGCACCTCGAAGTAGCGCAATTCAAGTTCGGCTACCTGGGCCGGATCGAAATGCAGGCCGGAGTAGCGGCGCACCACGCGATAGAACTTCTCAAGGTAGGTGAGAACTTGCTGCTCGTCGTGCTCAACAGGCACCCATACGATCGACGCACGGGTCGTATAATAGGCCGCCTGCAATGACATGGGAAAGGGGATATGGAATTCTTCCTGGCAGAGGGCCACGATCAATCGTAGCATGCGGAACCAACGATGATCGTAGTATGCCCGCCAGCCTGTCGCTTCAAAGTATGCAACGCGTTCGGGATTAAATTGAAATGCCATCGAGATTACCCATCCTTATAATAGCTATGTAGGTTGTCCAGAGTATCTTTTGCACTGGTATACGAGAACGATCCATTCTTAGCTCACTAATCAGTATTCTCATCTCTACATTATAGTAATATTGTTTTGAGGGTCATTGTATGAGCAGGTGCGTGACTTTCTACACTTTGTCTACCGACATATTTATTGCAGAATAGAACAGAAGGATGCACGCATTTTCAGTGGCAAATGTATTCTTGCTCGATAGGAAAGGGACAAAGTGATATGACTATTTACTTTTTTGAAACGAGAGAAAAGCCTTATGGGTGTTTCTCGAACTTTTCGCGTCATGGTTTTGAGCTTGACGGAAACTGGTGGCCGACGAGTGAGCATTATTTTCAAGCACAAAAATTTGTTGACACGCCTTACATGGATGAGATACGGCAGGCAAGCGCGCCAGAGAATGCAGCGGGAATGGGTCGAAGTCGTGCGTATCCGCTCCGTCCGGATTGGGAAGATGTCAAGGATCAGGTGATGCTGCGAGGCGTCCTACGTAAGTTCGAGACTCATGTGGATATCCGTGATATATTATTGGCGACTGGAGATGTAGAGATTGTTGAGAATGCTCCTGCTGACTACTATTGGGGGTGTGGGGCTGATGGAAGCGGCCAGAATAAGCTTGGACGGACCTTAATGGTGGTGCGTGCTTTGTTACGAAGCCGCATGGACCAAAAAGACGAAACACTGCTAGAGAGCGAGAAGAAAATCGATCCGAATACCAGGGCAATTTGACACTCTTGCCCTCCTGTGCTACGATACACAATGAGGCAGTGTACTTTTGACACTAGCCTGCGTGCGCCTTCTAGCGCATGGGAGGCTCGCATAAAGAGAGAGAAATGAAGGACCCTGACAATGGGCAACATACTCCCCGTCCTTATATTGGTGGGCCTGGCTCTCCTCTTCGGTATCGTCGTGATGGGCGTCACCGCCCTCCTCGGGCCGAGGAAGCCGTCGCTGGAAAAGCTGGCCCCCTACGAAAGTGGCCTTCAAGGTATTGAAGCGCCCAGGCATCGTTTTCCCGTGAAATATCTTTTGACGGGTATGCTTTTTATTGCGTTCGACATCGAAATCGTCTCTTTTTATCCCCTGGCTATTTTGCTCCATAGCCTGCAGATGACCGGGCTGATCGAGCTATTGACATTCCTTGTCATTCTGGCGGTTGGCTATATTTATGTATGGCGAAAGGGTGCGTTTACATGGGACTAGTAAAGAATCCGTGGGAGCCTGTTCAGACGTACTCCAATACGCAGACGCCTCGCCTGCGTCGCGAATTGCCTGTGCAGAGCCATAAGAAGGACGGCGGTTTCGGTATCCTTACGACGCAGGTCGATAAGTTGCTGGATTGGAGCCGCAGTTCGTCGCTGTGGCCGGTGACGTTTGGACTGGCCTGCTGCGCCATCGAGATGATGTCGGCCAGTGCCGATCGCTTCGACATCGCGCGCTTCGGTGCGGAGGTGTTCCGTGCCTCACCGCGCCAGGCCGATCTGATGATCGTCGCGGGCCGTTGCTCGGTGAAGATGGCGCCGATCCTGCGCCAGGTTTACGATCAGATGCCGGAACCCAAGTGGGTGCTCTCGATGGGTGCCTGTGCGTCCTGCGGCGGCGTCTTCAACAACTACGCGATCGTGCAAGGGGTTGATAAGATCGTGCCGGTAGATGTCTTTGTTCCCGGCTGTCCGCCAACACCCGATATGTTGCTATTTGGTTTGAACGAACTGCAGCGGAAGATCCGCGAACACATTCCTAATCCGCCCGATCCCCTGAAGGATAGCGGCCTCAAGCTGGTTGGTCCGCTGGGCGAAGAGCTATAAATAAAACAGAAAGGGCCCTCCTTAGAGGGTGCTTTTTGCTGTTTCACACCTGGCTCATGTCATCCCGGCGCGTATCCTGGAACACATGTAGAGCGTCTGCGTTTAATCCGAGAGATGTGGGTCGGTAGCAATTATTTTCTAGTATAATAAGGAACGTAGATGTTATGGTCATAACAGCAGCATCGACGGTGGAGACGGTACGGGCGAAGTTCCCGCAGGCGGTGATCGAGGTGATCGAGTATCGTGGCGAGCAGACAATCCTGCTCAAGCCGGAGAATCTGGTAGAGGTCAGCAATTATCTCAAAAAAGACCTGCCCTACCTGGAGACGATCACGGCGGTCGACTGGCCGGAGCGGGTTCCGCGCTTCGATGTCGTCTACCAGCTCCTCTCTCTTGAGAGCCAGTGCTTTGTGCGCCTGAAGGTGCAGGTCGGGCAGCGGCGCGAGGCGCATCCCGAGGTTCCGACCGTCACAGGCATCTGGCCGGGGGCGAACTGGTACGAGCGCGAGACGTACGACCTGTTCGGTATCGTCTTTAGCGGACACCCCAACCTGGAACGTATCTTGATGCCCAGGGACTGGACGACCTACCCGTTGCGCAAGGATTACCCCTTGACGGGCTTCGATCTGCCCGAACCGCACTGGGGCGGCCAGGTTCCCTACAACGTCGATCCCGGCGTAGGCAGCCACTACTACGAGCAGACGCTGCGTACGCCCGAGGGTCGCGAACTCAACGATAGGCGTACTATAATTAATCCGAACCAGGAACCCGGCACAACGAAGGGATCGTAGCGCCGCCACGCTTTGCACGGCATCCTACCGATCTCTATCATCAAGAAGGACGCGTCTATGCAGCAACAAGAGATAGAATATCAGTACTCTGCCAATAGCGATCTCGATCTCGGCGAGCAGAGTGCCGATACGATGACTATCAATATGGGTCCGCAGCACCCCAGCACGCATGGGGTGCTGCGCCTGATCCTGACCATCGAGGGCGAGACGGTCGTCAAGGCCGTGCCCGATATCGGTTTCCTGCACACCGGCATCGAGAAAACGGCTGAGTCCAAGACGTATCACCAGGCGCTGGTGCTGACCGACCGTATGGACTATCTGACTCCACTCAACAATAACCTGGCCTACGCGCTGGCGGTCGAGAAGCTACTGGGCATCGAGGACGAGATCAACGATAAAATCAAATTCATGCGCGTCATCCTGGCCGAATTGCAGCGCCTCTCCAGCCACCTGGTTTTCCTGGGCACAAGCGCCCTCGACCTCGGCGCGCAGAGCGTATTCCTGTACTGCTTCCGTGAGCGCGAAGTCATCCTGGATATTTTTGAGTACGTTTCCGGCGTACGCATGATGACGAGCTATATCTGCCCCGGTGGTCTGCAGGCCGAGGTGCCGCCGGGCTTCGACGCGAAGGTGCGCGCCTTTCTGGACTACTTCCCGCCGTACCTGGAGGAATATCACAACCTGCTCACCAACAATCCTCTCTGGCTGGAACGCACAAAGAATGTCTGCGTTCTGAGCAAGGAGGACGCCATCGCCTATGGGACCAGCGGGCCAACGTTGCGCGGCAGCGGCTTCGTCTGGGATATCCGCAAGGTATTTCCTTACACCGGGTATGAGAAATTTGATTTCGACATTCCCATCGGAACCAATGGCGACGTATATGATAGATATATGGTGCGCATGCTTGAGATGGAGGAGAGTCTGAAGATCATCCGGCAGGCGCTGGACGGGATGCCCACGGGCAGCTATCGCGTGAACGATAAAAAGGTCGCGCCGCCGCCCAAGTGGCAGATCACCGGCAGCATGGAGGCGTTGATCCATCACTTCAAATTGTTCACTGAAGGATACCGTCCGCCGAAGGGCGAGGTGTTTGTACGTACCGAGTCCCCCAAAGGAGAACTGGCCTTTTATATGGTAAGCGATGGGAGCGCAAAACCGTATCGCATGCACGTGCGCGGCCCTTCGTTTGCGAATCTACAGGCATTGCCGCGCATGATCGAAGGCGGCTTTCTCGCCGACGTGGTTGCAGGCATAGGCAGCATTGATATTGTGCTAGGTGAGGTTGATCGATGATTTCAGAAGAGGCGAAACAGCGTATGCGGAACCTGGCTGCGCGCTACCCGGTGGCGCGTTCAGCCGTTATGCCCTCTCTGCACATTGCGCAGCAGGAAGAGGGCTATATCACGCAGGCGGGTCTGCAAGCGGTAGCCGAGGCAATCGGTCTGACGGTCGATGACGTGGAGAGCGTCGCCACCTTCTACACGATGTACTACCAGCAGCCCCCTGGCAAGAAGGTCATCAAGGTCTGCACCAGCATCGGCTGCTACCTGCGCAACTGCGACGCGCTCCTTGAGCATCTCGAAGGGCGGCTGGGCGTCAAGCGCGGCGAAACGACCGAAGATGGGAACTATACCCTGCAGACGATCGAATGCCTGGCATCTTGCGGAACAGCGCCGGTCCTACAGGTCAATGACGAATTCGTCGAGAATGTGACGCTGGAGAAGGCCGATGCGCTAATAGACGAGTTGAACAAAGAACTGATGACGGGAACGCCGGAGACGCCGGGCGAGAAGCGACTCGATCGCCTGACGGGCAAGGCAACCAACCAGTAGAGGATAGACATATGCCAGAACTGATTGTCACGAAGAATTTGAATGTTCCCGGCATCGATACGATTGATGTCTACCGGAAGAACGACGGCTACGAGGCACTGGCGAAGGCGCTGTCCGCATACCAGCCCGAAGAGATCGTCGATCTCGTCAAGAAGTCGGGGCTGCGCGGGCGCGGAGGAGCTGGCTTCCCTACCGGGATGAAATGGGGCTTCCTGGCAAAGAACGATAAGCCGCGCTATTTGTGCTGCAACTCCGACGAGAGCGAACCCGGCACCTTCAAAGATCGTATGCTGATGGAGAAAAATCCTCACCAACTGGTCGAGGGCGTGATCCTCACCAGCTACGCCTGTCGCGTCGGGACTGCCTTTATCTATGTGCGCGGCGAGCTGGCGCTGGCGGCCCGGCAGGTTGAGCGCGCGGTGCAGGAGGCGTACGCGGCTGGTTTGCTCGGCAATAACATACTGGGCAGCGATTATAGCCTGGATATTATTGTGCATCGCGGCGCCGGAGCGTATATTTGCGGCGAGGAGAGCGCGCTGATGGAATCCCTTGAGGGCAGGCGCGGCTATCCACGTCTGAAGCCTCCCTTTCCAGCGGCGGTCGGTCTCTACGGCGGCCCGACGGTTATCAATAACTGTGAAACGCTCTTCACGATTCCCGCCATCGTCAAAAATGGGTCCGATTGGTACGCGAGCTTCGGGACCGAGAAGAGCAAGGGCACGCGCGTCTTCTGCCTGAGCGGCCATGTGAAGAAGCCCGGCAACTACGAACTGCCCCTGGGTACACCGCTGCGCACCCTGATCTACGGTGAGGAGTATGGCGGCGGCATCCTGAACGATAAAGAGTTGAAGGCGATCATCCCTGGCGGCTCATCCACCTTTATTCTCAAAGCCGACAAGATCGACACCACAATGGACTTCGAGGCGATCGCGGCGGCTGGCTCCATGCTTGGCTCCGGTGGCGTGATCGTCCTGAACGAGGATGCGTGCATCGTGGGCGCTATCCTGCGCATGGCCGAGTTCTATCGCGACGAGTCGTGCGGCAAGTGCACCCCCTGTCGCGAGGGAACGTACTGGATGACGGAGATCCTGGAGCGGCTGGAGCACGGGCACGGGAAGATGAAGGATGTCGATCTGCTGATGGATATCTGCGATAATATCAGTGGCAAGTCGTTCTGTCCTCTCGGCGATGCCGCCACCAGTTCGGTCACCAGCGGCATCAAGCTGTTCCGCGCAGAGTTCGAGTATCACGTCACGCACGGACACTGCATGGTCGGCGCGGGCAGCAAGCATGTGGAGACGGAAGAAGCGTCGCTCAAGGCCGGCGCAAGGTAGCTCGTATTTAACAAAATAACCGCGCTCCTGTAGGGAAAAGGGAATTCATATGCCAGAAGAGAAGAAAGAAGAACTTATCCACCTGACCATCGACGGCATGCCCGTCGAGGTTCCTCCGGGAACGCTGGTGTGGGCAGCGGCACGGCAGGCCGGAATAGAGATCCCTATTTATTGCTATCATCCGAAGATGCCACCGCTGGGCGCGTGCCGCATGTGCTTCGTCGAGATCGAGAAGCTGCCCAAGCCGCCACAGACGGCGTGTACGACGCCCGTTAGCGAGGGCATGGTAGTGCACACGAAGACCGATAAAGTGCTCAAGGCCCGGCGCGGAACGCTGGAATTCCTGCTGATCAACCACCCACTGGATTGCCCCATCTGCGACAAGGGCGGTGAGTGCGACCTGCAGGACTTTACGCTGCGCCACGGTCCAGGCGGAACTCGCTTCGACCTGAATAAGCGCCACTACCAGAAGCCGATCCCTGTCAGCGAAGATGTTTTTCTGGACCGTGAGCGCTGCATCCTGTGCCAGCGCTGCACCCGTTTCAGCTCCGAGATCTCGATGGACAACGGCCTGGTCATGATCTCGCGCGGCTTCAGAATGGAGGTTGGGACGGCTCCCGATCACGCCTTCGACTCGGTCTTCTCCGGCAACACCGTCGAGATCTGCCCGGTCGGCGCACTGACATCCAGCAAGTACCGCTTCAGGGCGCGTCCGTGGGAGTTGAAGCGTGTTCCGAGCGTTTGCAACAACTGCAGCGTGGGCTGCAACGCGCGTGTCGATGTGCGCGTCGATAAGATCATGCGTCTGATGTCGCGCAACAACGACGAGATCGACGACGGCTGGCTGTGCAATCGCGGGCGCTGGGACTTCGATTTCGTCAATACGCCGGAGCGTCTGCGCACACCAATGATCCGCCGCAACGGCTCCCTGGTCTCCGCGAGCTGGGACGAAGCCTTCGCCTATATCGCGACGAGGCTGAGGGATATCACCACCCGGCACGGCGCTCAGGCGATTGGCGGCATCGGCTCCACGCGCACCACCAACGAAGAGGCGTACCTCTTCCAGAAGCTGCTGCGCCAGGTCATCGGCACTCCGCATATCGACCACCACCACGGACATTTCCTGGGCGCGCGCGATCGCCTGACCAACAGGCCGTGGATGATGACCAGCAGCATCCAGGATCTTGAGAAGGCATCGCATATCGTCCTGGTCGCCGCCGATCCCTACCAGCGCCAGCCGATTCTCGACCTGCGCATCAAGAAGGCGATGAAAGGCGGAGCGAAGATCTATATCGTCAACTCAGAGACCACCGAACTTGACCGCTTCGCCGCTGCGAAGATCACCGTGCCCGAGCATGAAACTGGTACAGCGGCCAAACTGCTGCTCAAGTACGTGCAGCAGGACAAAACCGTCAAGACCGATGGCTATGAGGATGTGGCTGCTAAGACAAAGCGCGAGGGCAAAGCGCTCCGCGCCGCCGAGTCGACTTTCGGGCAGGAAGTGACCGCGCAACTGCGCTTCGTCGCCAACGAGATCGTGAACGCAAAGGGCGCGATCATCCTATACGACGAGATGGCAACGCTCGATCCCGACTGCGATGATCTCGCGGAAGACCTGCAGGCCCTGGCGGTCCTGACGGGCAACATCGGTCGCCCCGGCGCTGGCGTCGGTCCGCTCTTCGAAGACGCCAACTCGCTCGGTGCGCGCGACATGGGCGTACTGCCCGACGCGCTGCCCGGCTACCAGCCAGCATCAGAGATCGGCATGACCTACGATGAGCTGCTGACGAATCCGCTGATCAAGGCGCTCTACGTCATGGGCGCGAACCCCGTGCGGCATCTGTCTGACGGAGAGCTACCCTCGACGCTCGAATTCCTCATCGTGCAGGATATTGTTCTGACCGATACGGCAAAGCAGGCAGACGTAGTGCTGCCAGCAGTCACCTTCGCCGAAAAAGATGGCAGCATGACCAACGTCGATCACCACGTGCAGGCGATCAGGCGCGCCCTGCGTCCCCTGCCCGGCGCGAAGGCTGACTGGGAGATCCTGGCCGGGGTGGCGCGCTACATGGGGACGCGCTGGGACTACGCCGGGCCGCAGGATATCCTGCTGGAGATCGCCGACAGCAATCCCTTCTACGCCGGTCTGACCTGGGAGAACCTGGGCCAGCGGGGCGTAAGAGACATCGAGGAGCAGGAGGTGGCCCGTGCTTGATTTCCTGAACAATATCATCGTTGCTTCAATTATCAAAAGTGCCATCGTCATCGTCGTCCTGCTGACGGTCTTCGCATTTATGACGCTGATCGAGCGGCGCCTGCTGGCGAGAATTCAGGGACGCCTGGGACCCAATCGCGCCGGTCCCCAGGGCGTCTTCCAGCCGGTCGCCGACGCGCTAAAGATGGCCTTCAAAGAGCAGATCATCCCGACCAACGCCAAAACATTTATCTACATCCTGGCGCCCGTAATCTCGACAGTTGTGGCGCTGAGCGCATTCGCCGTCGTGCCGATCGGCAACGCCTGGATCAGCGGCAGGCCCAGCGTGTGGGACCCGTGGATCGCCGATATCAACGTCGGCATCCTGTGGATACTCGCCATCTCATCGCTGGCGGTCTACGGCATCGTTCTGGGCGGCTGGTCATCCGGCAACCGCTATTCGCTACTCGGTTCCCTGCGCAGCGCCGCCCAGATGGTCTCCTACGAGACGAGCCTGGGCCTCGCGCTCAGCGGCGTCCTCATGTGGTCGCACACGCTGAGCATGGTCGGCATCATTAAGGGTCAGTTGGATCTGGGCGTCTGGTACATCCTGGTGCAGCCGCTCGGCTTCATGATCTACATCGTCGCCGCCTTCGCCGAAGTCAACCGCGCGCCCTTCGACCTGCCCGAGGCCGAGCAGGAGCTCACGGCTGGCTATCTGACCGAGTACAGCGGACTGCGCTGGAGCCTGTATCAGATGTCCGAATACATCAACATGATCACCACCAGCTCTGTCGCCGCGACGCTCTTCTTCGGCGGCTGGAGCTTCTTCGGGCTGGAGCGCTTTCCTATCCTGTCGATCCTGATCTACATCGTCAAGGTCGCAATTTTCCTGTTCCTCTTTATCTGGGTGCGTGCCACGCTGCCGCGTATCCGCTACGACCGCCTGATGCGCCTCGGCTGGCAGGGACTCCTGCCGCTGGCCGTGCTCAACATCGTGATCACTGCGATCGTCGTGGCCCTGCACTGGCCCTGGTGGATCAACGGAATTGTGGACCTTGCCGTAGTCGTGATTGTCTTCGTCGTCGTGCGCCAGCGCAGCATCATAACAGGCACCCGCTTCACCGAGAAGGCCGGCCAGGCACCAACTATGATGCCGACCTCGATCAAGCTGGCAAAGTTCAAGCCCGTTGTGGCTCCTGAGTCCGCCACCGATGCTCAGGCGCAAGATGCGAGTGTGCAGGTATAAAAGGAGTAAACAATGTCTTTCGATATCATAAAAGGTATGGCGACCACCCTGAAAAACATGGGCAGGAAACCAACCACATTCTCCTTCCCGGAGGAGGAACGCGATCTGGCACCGCGCTTCCGTGGACGGCACGTCCTGCATCGCTACGACAACGGCATGGAGCGCTGCGTCGGTTGCTACCTGTGCGCGGGCGCCTGTCCAGCCGACGCCATCTACATCGAGGCGCACGAGAACACCGAGGAGCACCGCGTCTCACCGGGCGAGCGCTACGCCAAAGTCTTTGACGTAAATATGCTCCGCTGCATCTTCTGCGGCTACTGCCAGGCCGCCTGTCCCACGGGCGCGATCACCCTGGAAAAAGAGTACAAACTGGCCGCCTTCCATCCAGAGGATATGGTGTATCACAAGGAACAACTACTCGAACCAGAGGGACAGTCCACCGTCGGCTCGAACGAAGTATGGGCCGACCCTGCTCCGCACGAGGCCGCGCAACCCGTGCCACAGGAGGCGCACGTCTTCGACGGCTCTCAGGCCAGCGCCGCCGCCGTCGGTCTGGGCAACTACCCCACCGAGCGTCCGGTGTTGCTCACCAACGAGGAGCAGGATGAAGACAGAAGGAAACTGCAATGACTGCTGTACAAATCTCGTTTTTCGTGCTGGCCGTCGCCACCACGGCCTCTGCGATCGGGGTCATCGCCTTTAAGAACGCCGTCTATAGCGCGCTCAGCCTGATCCTGACGCTTTTATTTCTGGCGATGTTCTACCTGCAACTGGGGGCCATGTTCATCGCCGTCGTGCAGATCCTGATCTACGCCGGCGCAATTATGGTTCTCTTCCTGTTCGTGGTCACGATGCTGGCACCCGATCAGACTGAAGAAGGGCTGGCCGATCGTATACCCTGGCAGCGCTTCGTCGGCATCGTGCTCGCGCTGGTACTCGTCGGTGCCCTGAGCTACCTGCTCTTCTTCAACGGAAACGCCGCGACGGGGGTAGTTGCTCAAGGAGGTAGCCTCTCGCAGGCAGTGGCGAATCCGCAACTGGGCAACACGGAGGCATTCGGAGAGGCGCTCTTCCACGGCTTCCTCTTCCCCTTCGAGGTCACGAGCCTGCTGATCGTCGTCGCTATACTCGGCGCGCTCGTCTTTGGGCGCAGAGCATAATGAGCTGCATGCAATAGGAGGGAAACGAAATTATGCCACACCCAACAGATCTAATGCCGCTGCCGGCGTATCTCACGGTGAGCGCCATTATGTTTACTATAGGCGCGCTGGGCGTGCTGATCCGGCGCAACCCACTCATTATTTTCATGTCAATTGAATTGATGCTCAATGCCGTCAACTTATCGTTTGTGGCTTTCTCAACATTTCTTGATTCAGCGGATGGACAGATGTTTGTCTTCCTCGTCCTGACCGTCGCCGCTGCCGAGGTTGTGGTCGGTCTGGCCCTTATCGTCTCTATCTTCCGCACGCGCCGCAATATCGATGTTGACGAGATGAATGTATTGCGAGGCTGATATGACAAATCTGACTCTATGGGTACTGCTCCCGCCCTTGCTGGGATTTATTATCCTGGGAGTGCTGGGCACGCTGCTGCCGAGAGGAACTATCCTCGCAATCGGTTGGGGAGCCTGCGGCCTGGCTTTCTTGTTTGCTCTCTTTGACTTCTTCTCTGTCCTGAACGCGCCGGCGTCTACCAACCATGTCAGCGATCTGGTGATTTACAACTGGATGACGGCGGGCACCTTCAAGCTGGACTTCGGCCTCCTGCTCGATCCGCTGACGGCTACGATGCTGCTGATCGTGACGGGCGTCGGCCTGGTGATCCATATCTATTCGGCGGGCTACATGGAAGATGATCCAGGCTTCTGGCGCTTCTTCTGCTTCATGAACTTCTTTATTTTCGCCATGGTGATGCTCGTTACGGCGGACAACTTCCTCTTCCTGCTCGTCGGCTGGGCACTGGTCGGACTGGCCTCGTTCCTGCTGATCGGCTTCTGGTACGAGCGCAGTACGGCGGTCGCGGCGGCGCGCAAGGCCCTGGTGGTCAATGTGATCGGCGACTTCGGCCTGATGCTGGCTATTTTCCTGATCTTTATGCATTATGGCAACCTGAACTACTTGAGTGTGTTCGGCAACGTCGGCGCGGTAGCGAACGGGAGTGGGACCGCCACAGCAATCGGCCTGCTTCTCTTCGTCGCCTGCGCGGCCAAGTCGGCGCAGCTCCCGCTCTATATGTGGCTGCCGGACGCCATGGAGGGTCCAACCCCGGTCAGCGCACTGATCCACGCGGCGACGATGGTCACGGCGGGCGTCTACCTGGTTGCGCGCGCCAATCCGCTGTTCGAGAATGCTCCGGTCGCGCTCGGCGTGGTCGCGGGCATCGGCGGAGCCACCGCGCTCTTCGCCGCCACCATCGCGGTCTTCCAACTCGACATCAAACGCGTGCTGGCCTATTCGACGATCAGCCAGCTTGGCTACATGTTCATGGGCGAGGGCGCGCACAACTATACGTCCGGCATCTTCCACCTGACCACGCATGCCTACTTCAAGGCGCTGCTCTTCCTGGGTGCCGGCGCGGTCATCCACTCGCTGGCTGGCGAGCAGGATATGCGCAAGATGGGCGGCCTGTGGTCTCGTCTCCCAATCACCGCCTGGACGTTCTTGATCGCGGCGCTGGCGATCAGCGGCATCTTCCCGCTCGCGGGCTTCTGGAGTAAGGACGAGATCCTCGGCGCTGTGCTGGCCTACGCCACGAGTACCGGCAATCCCTGGCTCTATATCCTGTGGGGGGTCGGCCTGCTCACCGTCGCGCTCACCGCGTTCTATATGTTCCGCCTCTTCTTCGGCATCTTCATGGGCGACTATCGCGGCGCTACAGCAGCAGCGACGGCATATGATGAAGATGAGGAGGAGGAGCCGGCTGCCGGCGGACATCATGGCGGCGTCGTGAGTTACTATGACGTTCACGAAGCGCCGCGCGTCATGACCGTGCCCTTGATCATCCTGGCTATCCTCTCCGTCATCGGCGGTTTCGTTGGCTCGCTCGCCATCTTCGGCGCTACGACATGGCAGCCGCTGGCGAACTTCCTGGCAAACGTGCCCGGCTTCAGCGCGGTAAAAGCGCCGGATGCGACGATCGGACTGGCCTGGACCTCGACGGGATTGAGCCTCGTGCTCGCCCTGCTTGGTATCTTCATCGCGTGGCGGCTCTACGGGCGCGGCTTCCAATACAAAGAGAACGCCAATCCGCTCTATCAACTGGTCCTGCACAAGTATTATGTGGATGAGATACTGACAGCCATACTGATCAATCCCGTGCTGGCCCTGAGTCGCGGCGCAACGCGCTTCCTGGAACGCGATACGCTCGACGGAACGGCGCGCGGGATCGCCTTCGTATTTCGTGGCAGCAGTTCAGGCTTGCGACGTTTGCAGACTGGCTATATGCGCAACTACGCCCTGGCTATTATGCTCGGCGTCGTGCTGATCGTTCTATACTACGCGGTGAGGGGGTAGCAGCTATGTTGTCGTTTATCACATTCATACCAATCGTCGGGGCCATCGTGCTGCTGTTCTTCCCGCGCGATCGCAACGACGCGGCCCGCTGGACGGCCCTCGCCATAGCGGCGCTGAACTTTGTTTTGAGCATCATTCTTATGCTCATCTATTCTCAGGAAAATATCAGCGCCACCTTCCTGGGGACGTTCCAGTTGCAGGAGAACCTGACGTGGATCTCGGCTCTGGGCATCAACTATAGCCTGGCGGTCGATGGCATTAGCCTCCTGCTGGTCGTGCTGACCTCGCTCCTGACGCTGGTCTGCATCGGGGCGTCGTTCAATATAGAGCGCAAGGTCAAGAACTATATGGCCTTTATGTTGCTCCTGGAGGGCGGCCTGATCGGCGTCTTCCTGGCGAGCAACCTTTTCCTGTTCTATATCTTCTGGGAAGTTATGCTCATTCCCGCCTACTTCCTGGTCGGCACGTGGGGAGGCGAGCGCCGCATCTACGCCACGTTCAAGTTCCTGCTCTTCACTTCGGTCGGCAGCTTCCTGATGCTGGCCGGCGTCATCGCCCTGGGATACTTCCACCAGCAGGCGACGGGCCGACCCTACACGCTCGATCTTGTGACCCTGCTTAACAGCAAGCTGAACAGCGGCGTGCAGATATGGTTATTGCTCGCCTTCGCCGCCGCTTTCGCCGTGAAGGTGCCGCTGGTCCCGTTCCATAGCTGGCTGCCGGACGCTTATTCGGAGGCTCCTGCGCCAGTGACGGCGATGCTCGCGGGCGCAATGGCTAAGGCGGGCGCGTACGGCTTCCTGCGCTTCTGCATCCCGCTCTTTCCCAGCGCGATCCAGACGCTGGCACCGCTCTTCAGGACGCTGGCGGTCATCGGTATTCTGTATTGCGCATGGCTGGCATTGACGCAGACCGACCTGAAGCGCATCCTGGCCTACTCCAGTATCAGCCACCTGGGCGTGATTATGCTCGGCATGTTCGCCTTCAACGCGCAAGGCGTCCAGGGATCGGTGCTGCAGATGGTCAACCACGGCATCACGATCGCGGCCCTCTTCCTGATCGTCGGCTTTCTTGAGCAGCGGGCCGGGACGCGCCGCCTGGGCGATTTCCGTGGCCTGGCGACGCGCGTTCCTATTCTGGCGACGGTGATGCTGATAGCCTCGCTCTCATCGCTTGGCCTGCCCGGATTGAACAGCTTCGCGGGCGAATTTCCCGCTCTGTTGGGTGCGTTCCGCAACAACGTCACGTTTGGGGTTCTGGGTACGATCGTGGTTGTGCCAGCTGCCTGGTATATGGCTCGCTTCTTCCTGGACGTGATGGAGGGACCGCGCAAAACCGATGGCCCGGTGGGAGCGTTATTGCGCAAGGGAACGTTGCTCGATATTAACGGTGGCGAGTTCCTGGCGCTCTTGCCGCTGCTGGCCCTGATCTTCTTTATCGGCCTGTATCCAGCTCCGCTCACCGCGCTGCTAGACCAGTCCGTTACCAACATGATGCAAAATCTTGGCAGTGTCTTTATAAGATGAACGATGGGGCAAAGAGGTATTTTCTATGACATTTACATTTACAGTTGCCCCTCAAGATTGGGGGCGTATCGCGCCGGTGCTGGTCCTGACGGGCATGGCGCTGATCGTTATGATCGTGGACATTCTCCTGCCACACCCAGGCGCGCGCACGAAGTATAGCGGGCCGGAGAACTTCACGATCCTGCCCAGCCTGGCCTTTCTAGGCGTCCTGGGCGCACTCGTCGCGACTATCGTGCTCTTCCAGGTAGGCGATCAGCAGCAGGCGTTCAACGGCATGATCGGTTCCGACCAGGGATCGCTCTACGCCTACCTTATTATCCTGACTGCGAGTGGACTGGGCATCCTATACTCGCCCGCTTACCTCAAGCGTCTGAGGCTGGTGCACCAGGGGGAGTACTACGCGCTGCTGCTGCTCTCCACCATCGGCATGATGCTCATGGCGGCATCGACCAGCTTCGTGCTCGTCTTCCTGGGCCTGGAGATGCTCTCGCTCGCTCTCTACATCCTATGTGGATTCGTGGCGCAACGGAAGAGTTCGCAGGAGTCGGGCATGAAATACTTCCTGCTCAGCTCCTTTGCCTCGGCCTTCCTGCTCTACGGCATCGCCATGACCTACGGAGCGACGGGTAGCACATCGTTCAACGGCGTCGCGGCCTTTGTACGCAACACCGTGGCGCACAATCATCCGAGCGGGATAGCGCTACAGAGCCCAATCTTATTAATAGTCGCGCTGGGCCTGCTGAGCGTCGGTTTCGCCTTCAAGGTCTCGGCGGTCCCCTTCCAATCCTGGACACCCGATGTTTACCAGGGCGCGCCGGCACCTATCACAGCCTTTATGTCGGTCGGAACCAAAGCTGCGGCGCTGATCGCCTTTGCGCGCGTCTTCGGCCTGGTCTTCCTGCCCGTGCAGGCTGACTGGATGCCCGTCGTCTGGGCCATCACCGTCCTGACCATCGTCGGCGGCAACATCATGGCCCTGGTGCAGACCAACGTCAAGCGCCTGTTGGCCTACTCCAGTATCGCGCACGCCGGCTACCTGCTGATCGGCGTTGTCGTCGGGGGCACGCTCGGCACTGCGGCCATTCTCTTCTACCTGTTCTGTTACGCTTTCCTGAACCTGGGTGCCTTCGGCGTCGTCACGCTTCTGGAGCGCATCGACAATACAGGTACCGACGCGAAGGATCTGCGCGGCCTCTGGTATCGCCGTCCGGTCCTGGCAGGTCTGCTGGCCTTCTTCCTGTTCTCGCTGGCGGGCTTTCCCCCGATGGCCGGTTTTGCTGCCAAGTACTACATATTCTACGTCGCCCTCGTCGGCGGCCATCCCGAACTGCTGATCATCGGCGTGCTGGCGAGCATCCTGGGCATCTACTACTACCTGCGCGTCACCGCCACCATGTTCATGGAGCAGGAGAGCGAGCCAGCGCCAGGTGTGCCTGCAACCCCTGTATTCGCGACGACGGGAGCTGGTACCAGGCGCGTCCGTCCTGGCGCGTCCGGCGGTCCCTCCACGGGCGGCGCGGCCACAGCGGTTGCCGTCAAGACGCCGAACACGAAGCTACGCCAACCCTCCACGTCCCTGCAAAATCCCGTCGAACAGGAACCGGATACCGGCGGCCTCATCAGGTTCTCCTGGCTCGGCCTGGGCATCGCCGCGCTCGGCACGCTCGCCATGGGCACCATCCTGCCCTTCTGGCTCGTCAACCTGGCCGTGCACGCAGCGGGAACGATGTTGCGGTAACATGTAATTTTGTATCAATCATGATGGGGGCGCGGCGGGATGGGGCGTGACGGGATGGGGCGCGGCGGGCTTGTGAACCGCGCCCCTACATTATATATGGCGTATGCATATGTTATAAATCGCGCATTTGCATCACCAATCGTATCAATGCATCGCCTCGGTCGTGGATCGCGGAGTTCTCTAGCCAGCAATATAGCTAGAGAGCAGCAGGAGAGATGTGGGATACATGGCATAAACGGCATAAACTGCCATGAGGCGGCCTGTGGAGCGGGTTGACAATATGCCGTTTGCGTTTTTGCCAAAAGGGATAAACGGCATAAACTCGCGCTCGCTTGCAAAAGCATATTCTTCCGTATATATATTTATATAGGGTCCCTTTTTTTGCTTTCCAGCTTTTTTCTTGCTGGAAAGCAATATCTTTTCAGTAGGGATGGGGCCGTGGCAGTATGTGCTATTTGGTGGCGGGATTGCTCGCGAGATGGATGGCAGTAGGTCAGCCATTGCGTGCTGTTTATCCCTTTTAGCCAAAAAGGAACGGCATATTGTCAACCCGCTCCACAGGCCGGTCCAGACTAGTTTATGCCGTTTATGCCATCGGTTTGTATATCTCCTCTACCCTCTAGCTATATTTCTGCTCCGTAGCTATATCACTATATTGCTGGATCGAATGGACAACTATCCAGGCTACTCAGGTGCCAGGGTAATTAAAGTCGCAGACGCGGCCCCGCCTCCTGAAAGACGCGCAATGCCTGCTCCACCACGGCAAGATGGTCCGGCTGCAGAATAGGGCGTAGCAGGATGGCGGTCTCCTGGTAGAGATGCAGCGCGGCGACCGCCCGCACCTTGATCGGCGACACGCTCGCGGGCAGCTCATCGATGCCCGCGACAATGCGATGGTAGCGCGCCCAGACCGAAGCGGCCCCGACGGAGACCTGCACCTGTAGATAGTACACGCTATCGCTCCTCACCGCCACGCCGCGCTGGACCGCCACGATTTCTGTTAACCAGGAGAGAAGCTTTGCGGTAGCGTAAGAGATCGCCATATCGTCGCGCCGCAGTATCTCGCTCAGTATCTTGTGAACCTGCTCGGTAGCCAGCATCATCTCAAGGCTGGCATACTCATTCGCAGCCTGCTGTAATGGTTCCCAACGAAACGCCGCTATCTCTCGCACGAGCTGCTTTACCGAGCCATCCTTGTCCAGCAGGACGAGTTGGGGACTGGCGGCAACGAAGATCGCCTTTTCGGGCCGCGCCAGGTTGGTACGGAAACTGGAGACGGTTTTGGGACTGATACTGACCAGGAGACCATTGCGGTACGCGAACCGTTTGGGTGGGAGTGCTGCGTCGTCTTTGTAGAAACAGGCCAGGTCGATATCGCTATAGGGCGTTGCCTCGCCGCGCGCATAGCTGCCGCCAAGGGTAATACCCACGATATTGTCATTATCCAGTTCGGCTACCAGCCCTTGTAGAAAGTCATTAGACAACGCCGGTATCGCGTCAACCGTGCGCCGCTCAAAATTATCATCGGATGGTGGAAGGGCCATATATGCTCCTTTTCTCATTTGTTATTGTCGAGATGTGTCTGTTTTTTTATTATAACGAATGAAAAGTGTACCACGTGCGCCCGTGTTGTACAGGCATATTATGTTGTCCGGGTGTGATGATGTGTGGTTGGCATGTGGTTCGTATATGGATGGCATGCGACGGGCGGGTGGTTGTGGTGTGGTTGGTGTGTTGGTGTGTGGACGGCGGGTGGTTGATATGTGGACGGCAGGTGGTTGATATGTGGACGGCAGGTGGCCCGTGGATCGGCCTGGGGGGCGCGGCGGGCTTATAAATCGCGCCCCTACATTTGGGATACGGATCATGTATCGGTGATCCCGTCATATATCAGGGATGTAGATCATTATGCGTTAATTATCGTTTTTGGTGGTGACGGCGTTTTTGTACACACATCACGCATCCACCACCTTATTCCTTGGATGGAACCGATTAGCGATCCAGCGTTCTGGATTTTTGGCAATATAACGACGGGTAAGACGCAATGCACGTTCATTACACGTAATGATGTCATTGTAACTTTTCTGCCAGGAGAACTCGGGGATTGCCGCGTTTCGGCGTATGAGATAGGTAGCGGCACCCTTATAGAGATCAACAACTTTGCTCAACGTAGGCTTTTGCGCTTCCCCTGGCTTGTTGTACCGAAGGTGCTCGGTCAAAAGAATAATCCCATGAATATGATTGGGCATGACCATAAACCCATCCACGTCCAGACCTGGGAACCGACTGGGAAGTGAATCCCATATTGATTGCACGATCCTGCCCGCAGGACTCAAGCATATCTCGTTGTTGACGATATGACCTAACCACTCTATTTTGCCCTGGGTACAAATAGTAATGAAGTAGAACCCTGGCGCGCTATAGTCGCGATCTTTCAACCGCAACGGCTTTCTCTGGGGAAGTCGCCCCACAAGGTGATGTTTCCCCTGGTCGATGTCAGATGTCATGAACAATCCTCCCTTTCCACATATCGAATAATTTGCATCGAGGTATATTTTAACATATTTCACATTTTAAAGACAATGAAATGGGAAATATATACCAATTGAATGAAAATGCAAAGACGCAATTTATATGTAAATTACAATTACATATGTAGGGGCGCGGTTCACAAGCCCGCCGCGCCCCATACCCCCCCCCAAACCCTTATAATCACACCGACCCCATGATGTAGGGGCGCGGTTCACAAGCCCGCCGCGCAGAATTTATTATCCCGATACCGATTTACCATATGGTAACGGTCGGGCTTGTGAACCGCGCCCCTACAACAGTATCGATTCACGGGTGGCGTTGCTCGGTGCAATCATCTGGCGCACACATAGACATCGTTCTCTCTATCGCTCACACACCGATCATGGTATACTATCAAGCGAACTACACCCATCAGGAGTCGAATGATTCATTATGACGACGAACGGGAACGCCATCAATGTGTTCATCTCCTACGCGCATGAGGATGAGGCACTGCTGCGGCAACTGGAAACACATCTGGGCCTGCTCAAACAGCAGCGCCTCATCGCGACCTGGTACGACCGGCAGATCCCTGCCGGCACCGACTGGGCCGGAGCAATTGACGCGCATTTAGAGCAGGCATCGATCATCCTGCTGCTGGTGAGCGCTGACTTCCTGGCCTCCCGATACTGTTACGAGGTCGAAATGAAGCGCGCCCTTGCGCGCCACGAGGCCGGACAGGCGCGCGTGATCCCCATCATGCTACGCCATGCCGATTGGAAGGACGCGCCCTTTACCCACCTGCAAGCCCTGCCCACCGATGCCAGAGCGATCACCAGTTGGGGCAATCAGGATGAGGCGTTTGCCAATGTTGCAGCGGGCATCCGTCGCGCCATCGAAGATCTCTCGCTACTGCCAGCGAGCACGGCGCGCGCCGCTCTGCCCAGGATCTGGAACATCCCTTACCCCCGCAACTCCTTCTTCCTCGGACGCGACGAGATCCTTGCGCGCCTGCACACCCAGTTGCAGACAGGGCAGACCACCGCCCTCTCTCAACCCCCACAGACTCCCGCTCTTTTCCAATCGCCACAGGCCATCAGCGGGCTGGGCGGCATCGGCAAGACGCAGCTCGCCATCGAGTACGCCTATCGCTACCACCAGGACTACCAGGCCGTCCTGTGGGCGCGCGCGGAGACCCGAGAGGACCTGATCGCCTCCTACAGCACCCTCGCTACCCTGCTCAACCTGCCCGACCAGCAGGCCGGCGACCAGCAGATCACCATTGCGGCGGTCAAAGCATGGTTACAGAAGAACAGCACCTGGTTGTTCATCCTGGACAACGCCGACGAGTTGGAGCTGCTGCCGCCGTTTCTGCCTCCGGTTCCTGGTGGTCATGTTCTGCTGACCACACGCGCCTGGGATATGCAGGGCTTCGCGAGCAGGCTGGCAGTCGAGACGCTCTCTGATGAGCAAGGGGCGTTGTTGCTGCTGAGGCGTGCCGGACTGCTCACTGCGGCTGACGAGCTGGCCCAGGCCCCTGCGGATGAGCGCCGCCTGGCCACCGCCCTGACCCAGGAACTAGGAGGACTGCCTCTGGCCCTCGATCAGGCCGGAGCCTATCTGGAAGCCACCGGCATGCCTTTCGATGAGTACCTGCGGATCTATCAAACACATCGACACACCTTGTTGAAGGAACGTCGCTCGCTCGCCGCTCATCATCCTGCCCCCGTCGCCACCACCTGGTCGCTCTCCTTTGAGCGTGTGGAGGCGAAAAGCCCAGCCGCCGCCGACCTGCTGCGGCTGTGTGCCTACCTGGCTCCTGATGCCATCCCCGAAGCGATCATCACGCAGGGCGCGGAGCATCTGGGCGACCTGCTCGCTCCGGTCGCCGCCGACGCCTTCCTCCTGTCGCAGGCCATCGAGGCACTGCGAGCCTATTCGCTGCTGACACGCGACCCCCGCACACGCACGCTCTCGGTCCATCGCCTGCTGCAGGCCGTCCTGCGCGATAGCACGCTTGTCGAGGCCGCGCAGCACTGGAAAGAGCGCACCGTCCTGGCCGTTTCTGCCGCCAGTCCAGATGTGCAGGATGTGAAGCAGTGGCCCGCCTGTGAGCGCTGGCTCCCCCATGCCCTGCCCTGCGCCACCTGGATCGAGCAAGGGCCGATCAGCAGCTCAGAGGCCGCACTCCTGCTCAATGAAGCAGGCTACTACCTGAAGGCTCGTGGGCGCTATCGCGAGGCGGAGCCATTGTACCAGCGAGCACTGGCGATCTACGAGCAGCAGTTGGGAGCCGAGCACCCCGACACGGCGACGAGCATGAATAATCTGGCGAGTCTCTATCAGGACCAGGGGAAGTACTCCGAGGCGGAGCCGTTGTACCAGCGAGCACTGGCGATCCGCGAGCAGCAGTTGGGAACCCAGCACCCTGACACGGCGACGAGCCTGAACAATCTGGCGGGGCTCTATTCTGCACAAGGAAGAAATGAAGAGGCAGTGCCACTGTTCCAACAAGCTCTGGACATCCGTGAACGCACTTTGGGAGCGACACATCCTGATACGGCTCAAAGCGTGTACTGGTTGGCATTCATCGCTCACCAACAGCAGCACTATGAGCAGGCCAGGCCGCTCTATGAGCGTGCGCTCGCTATTCGTGAACGTGTCCTGGGGCTGCATCACCCCGACACCAACGCGCTCCGTACCAACTATGTTGCCCTGTTGCGCGCGATGGGCCGCCAGGAGGAGGCGAGGAAGGTGGAAGAGGGCTCTGATGGCGTGTAATCAATGCATCGTGGGCCTATCAATCCAATGTATCGCGGTGATCAGGTACGGGCTTATAAATCGCGCCCGTACCCGATCACCGCGCCATCTGCTCGTCGAGGTGCGCGAGGACGCCCGGCCACGCCTGTTCGTGGGCAGCCATCGATTCCTGGTCCAGGAAGCCCGCGTGGGTCAGTCGTAAGCGTGTGCCTATGCCCTCTGGTATAAACTCGACCGTTACCACGGTTTCGGCTCCCTTCGTTCCCATCGGTCCGGTGAGCCAGGTCAGTTCGACGAGATGGTCGGGTTCCAGCCGGAGGAAGCGACCGTAGTGCGGGTAGCGATTGCCCTCGTGCTGGACCTCCCAAAAGAAGACGGCGTTGACTTCGGCCTTCATCAGAAGCGTGCCAGGGGTTGCAAACCAGCGATCGAACTGCTCAGTCCACGCCCGATAGAGGGTGTCTGGCGGTGCATCCATGACGCGCTCGACGGTAAAGCGAAAGGGATTTGATGAAAGATCAGGTGGCCAAAGAGGTTGAAGATGGTTCATGAGCTTCCTTTTTCTCGTTCAAGTGACGTTCCAGAGCTTGCGATAGGGTTCCGATCAGGTATCGAAGGTTGTCATCATAGAATGAACATACCACAATGGTTATATAACTGCCAGTGTGCGTGATGATCGGATGGCCGTCAAGATAAGGTGACGGAAAACGTGATGGCACGGCCTGCAAGGCGACCGCAAGGGTCGCCCCTACAAGGAGACGGTGGAAATGGACTCCTTCGCGCGTTCTTGTACGGGCGACCCTTGCGGTCGCCCTGCGAGCCGGTTCCCGCGACATCCTTCATAGACTCATCAATTCTTCACTTGACGCCAATGGGCCCGGACAAGCCGGGCCCATACTATTGACAAAAAGGCATCACCTCTGTATCTTGATAGTCCGATATTATGCTTTTGTGAAGGGGAAAATACGTTATGTTCAAACCTGTTCTGGCTACGTTGGGCTATATTATGTCAGAGGATGGCAGCCAGGTGTTGATGATACATCGCAACAAACGGCCCGACGATCTGCATTATGGCAAATATAACGGCCTGGGCGGGCGGTTGGAGCCGGACGAGGATGTCCTCAGCGGCATGAGGCGCGAGATTCGGGAGGAATCGGGGCTGGTCGCTGGACGCGTCGTGCTGCGCGGCACGATCTCCTGGCCCGGTTTTGGCAAGCAGGGCGAGGACTGGTTCGGTTTTATTTTTCGCATCGAGAGCTGGCACGGCCAGGCGCACGAGGGCAATCACGAGGGCACGCTCGAATGGGTGCCGTGCGCTTCGCTATTGACGCTGCCGCTCTGGCCCAGCGATCGGCTCTTCCTGTCGATGGTCTTCGACAAAGATCCCAGACCCTTTTATGGATATATGCCCTATCACAATGGCGAGATGGTGGACTGGCATTACGAGCGGTAATAGTAGGGATGGAGCTTGCCTCCATCCGATTCCCAGAAACCCTCTCATAGCCTGATCACATTCCCCAAGCTAGATGGAGGCAAGCTCCATCCCTACTCAAACGTTCGTTCCCCGAGCAGGTTTTACACATAGACTTTAGGCGTCGGGAGCGGTTCGCCATCTCTCTTTGCAGTTTCTACCAGCATTTTCAGCACTTCCTGTCCGTGCTGGACAGCTTCGCTATAGGTATCACCATGTGTGATCGGCATAATAACGCGATCCGCCCACTCAGGTAAAGTCACCAGATAGGCCTGGTCTTTTTCTGACCATTCTATAAGCATTGAATATTGGAGAGGTGTCTCATTCATGATCGGGCCTCCTTCTGGCTGTTGAAATTTGTTGAAGCAGATTCTGAACGGCTTTTTCCTGATATGGCTTAGCATCGTCGCCATCGTGGCCTGAAAGAATAAGCATACTTGTCGGAACGAGAGGGTGTTTCCATTTTGTGTGACTTCCTACTTGTGAGACCTGATAAGCGCCTGCTTTCCGTAAACTCGCTTTTAGTTGCCTTAATTTCGGCGGCATTTTTCCTCCCTAACCCTACCTACGATAGATTATACCTTATTTTTAACGTTTTCTCGGCAGGAATCTGCTGTGGTTGATGTACACTGTGAATACACACCTGCCCAACGCAATCTTAACGTAGTCATACTGGAAATACAATTGGCAAAAAGAATGATTTTTGGCAGCATAATGATTGCTGCCAGGTGTTATTTATGGGTAGGCAGAAACGTTCTAATTGAGGTACTCATCGCGCGCGTGCCAACCCCCTGAAATTGTGCTACAATCCACGTAACGTAGCTGTTTGTAAGGAAAGCGAGAACATATGACGTTGCAAGAGAATACGGAAGCCATAGAATTTACACAGAGCGATACGCGCATTGGCGAGCTGCTTGAGCGCCTGCACGAGATGATGGACCTGCAAGCGGTCGGCTCTTTAGCGGGCTGGGACCAGCACACAGCCATGCCGACGGGCGCGGTCGAGGTGCGCGGGCACCAGATGGCGACGCTTGAGGGCCTGCTGCACGAGCGCTGGACCGCGCCGCGCCTGGGTGCCCTGCTGGATGAACTGGATGGCACGGTGAAGGAGACGAAATTTACCGACGCCGATCGCGGATTGGTGAGTCGCGTACGGCGGAGCTATGACCGGGCTGTAAAGCTCCCCCGTGGGCTCGTCGAGGAGATGGCGCGCGTCAACGCATCAAGCGTCGAGGCATGGGTCAAGGCCCGCAGGCAGAACGACTTCGCCAGCTTTGCTCCGTGGCTACAGCGCACGCTCGATCTGCAGCGTGAGGTCGCGGACCGTATAGGCTTCGTCGATACGCGCTACGATGCCCTCCTGGACGAGTACGAGCCTGGACTGACTGCGCGCAAGGTCGAGGAGCTGTTCGCTCCTGTGCGTAACGTGAGTGCAACGCTATTGCAGCGCATTCAGGAGAGCGGGCATAGCATAGATGCATCGTGTCTGGAAGGTAGCTTCCCCGGGCAGAAGCAGTTGGAATTGTGCGACAAGGCGCTGCGCAACATGGGTTACGATTTTACCTATGGACAGGTCGCGCAATCGGCGCACCCCTTCACCACCAGCTTCGGCTCACCATACGACGTACGTCTGACGGTGCGTCTCAACGAGCAGTATTTGCAGATGTCTCTCATGGCCGCGCTACACGAGGGCGGCCACGCCCTGTACGAGCAAGGTGTCGCACCGGCGCTCGTACGCACGCCCATCGCTGGAGGAACCTCGCTGGGAGTGCACGAATCGCAGTCGCGGTTGTGGGAGAACGCGCTGGGCCGCTCCGAACCATACTGGCAGGGACAGTACAACATCGTGCGCGAGACCTTCCCCGAGCAGTTCGCCAACGTTGACGTAACCACATTTGTGCGCGCCCTCAACAGGGTGCAGCCCAGCCTGATCCGCGTCGAGGCCGACGAAGTTACCTATAACCTGCATATCATTATTCGCTTCGAACTGGAGAAGGCGCTCGTCAACGGCGAGATCAGCGTCGAGTCGCTGCCCGCGCTGTGGAACGCCAAGTATCGTGCCTATCTCGGCATCGAGCCGCCCAACGACTCCGACGGCGTGCTACAGGATATGCATTGGAGCGGCGGCTTCGGCTACTTCCCGACCTACACGCTCGGCAACCTGTATGCCGCGCAGATCTTCAACAAGCTGCACAACGAGTTCCCGGACTTCGATGCACGGCTGGCGAAGGGGGATACCGCTTTTGTGCTGCAATGGCTGCGCGAACGCCTCTACGCCTTCGGCGGCATCTACCTGCCCGAAGAACTGATCAAGCGTGTCACCGGCGAGACGCCCGATCCAAACTACTTCGTGCGGTACCTGACGAACAAGTTCGAGAAGTTGTACGCGCTGTAAATGGAACGGTGAGCCACAGTGCTGGGGAGTGGACGTGATGAAGATGGTGACGGGAAATGCGAGGTGCATTGCAACTCATGTACTCACGGGTGCTTCTTCCAGGCAGGTAGAAGAGCATAGAATGTATCTGGTCATACAAAAGGCAAACACCTGGGCATACAAAGGAGCGGCGTTTGTCCAATGGCGCAACGACCGGATGTAGGTCTATGATCAGTGGAGGAGAAAAAGCACCCTTTTTCTACGGAAGATGCTTGTATTCTGTAGATGCTTCGGATGGTAAATTGGGAAGCGCAATCGTGATCCGCTGATCTGTGAAAAAGCTGCGTTCGAAGGGCGCGAAGTAGCCACGTTCGTCCAGCTCGACGTCTATGTAGCGCAGCAGGCGACGCAGGGGTGCGTGACCCTCTTGCCCCGTATCCTCGCGCTTAAGAATACGCCCGTTACTGCATATGTAGCCCTGGTACAGGCATGTTCCGCCGGAGCACTCCACATCGATAAAAACAAGCTGTGCCTGCGGAAAGGACTTGCTCCACTGCAAAAGATCGGCCTCAAGCTCCTCTGCATCCGCATCAAAGACGCCTTGGGGCCTATCGGCGAGCTGCACAGCTATGCCGGGAAAGGGCTGACCAACCGGGCGAATGCGAGCGTCCCACCAATGGCGCTGCGCTGCCTCAACCACCTGCAAAGGCTGTACTACGTCGGACTCCCGAAGAAAGAACCCGCGAAACAGATAGCTCATAGCGTTTTATCACCTCGTCATCGAGCAAAAACGGTTCAGTGTATAGGGACTCACCAGGAAATGTTGGTACAATTATACACTCAAATATGCCTTTATGCAAAAAATGGACGTTCTCTCTCAAGAGGGAACGTCCATTTTGTATTGCTTGCTGCAGGTGTACCGGTGAGGCACGTTTCCTACATCATACCGCCCATACCGCCCATACCGCCCATACCGCCCATACCAGCAGGCATACCACCGGCTGCCGCCTCTTCAGGCGAGTCGGTAATGAGCGTATCGGTGGTGAGCACCATGCCCGCGATGCTGGCCGCGTTCTGCAGAGCGGAGCGTGTGACCTTCACGGGATCAATGATGCCGGCCTTGAACATGTCCACATACTCGCCGGTCAGAGCGTTGAAGCCGAAGCTGCGTTCGCGCCCACGCACACCTGAAACAGTGACCGCGCCATCGTAGCCAGCGTTGAACGCGATCAGGCGCAGAGGCTCTTCCAGGGCGCGGCGCAGGATATTGACGCCCGTCGCCTCGTCGCCGGTCAGATCAGTGAACTGATCGAGCACGGGCAGGGCCGCGAGCAGGACCGCGCCACCGCCGGGGACGACGCCCTCTTCGATGGCCGCGCGCGTGGCAGAGAGCGCATCCTCGACGCGATGCTTCTTCTCTTTCAGCTCGACCTCCGTCGCGGCGCCGACTTTGATCACGCCCACGCCACCGGCGAGCTTTGCCAGGCGCTCCTGCAGCTTCTCACGGTCGTAGTCGCTGGTGGTCTCGCCGATCAAGGCGCGGATCTGCTGAATGCGGGCCTGAATAGCCGCCGACTCGCCCTCGCCCTCGACGATCGTTGTGTTATCTTTCGTGGCCGTTACCGTGCGGGCGTGACCGAGATCACGCAACGTCGCATTCTCCAGCTTCAGGCCGCGCTTCTCGGTGATAACCTCGGCGCCGGTCAGGACAGCGATATCTTCCAGCATGGCTTCGCGGCGATCGCCGAAGCCAGGAGCTTTTACAGCTACCACATTGAATGCGCCGCGCATCTTGTTAACCACCAGCGTCGCCAGGGCCTCGCCGTCCACGTCCTCAGCGATGATCACGAGTTCCTTGCGACCGGACTGAAGAACGCGCTCCAGCAGGGGTAAGATATCGGCGATCGCGCTGATCTTCTTGTCCGTCACGAGGATGTAGGGGTTAGACAGCTCGGCAATCGTGTTGTCGGGGTTCGTTGCCATATAGGCTGACATAAAACCGCGATCGAACTGCATGCCTTCCGTGTATTCTTTCTCCATCGCGATGCCACGGCCCTCTTCGACCGTGATCACACCGTCCTTGCCGACCCGCTCCATCACCTCGGCGATCAGATCACCGATCTCCTGATCGGCGGCGGAGATGGACGCGACCTGCGCGATCTCCTCGCGCGTCTCGACCGGTCGGGCCATCGTCTTGATCTCGGCGATAAGAGCCTCGACCCCCTTCTCCAGACCGTGGCGGAGAATCATCGGATTCGCGCCCGCTGCGAGGTTCTTCAGACCCTCGTGAACGATCGCCTGGGCCAGGACAGTTGCTGTCGTCGTACCGTCGCCGGCCACGTCGTTGGTCTTGGTCGCGACCTCTTTGAGCAACTGAGCGCCCATGTTCTCAAATGAATCAGGTAGCTCAATGTCGCGTGCAATGGTCACGCCATCGTTCGTAATCGTCGGTGCGCCGAACTTCTTGTCCAGCACAACGTTGCGGCCCTTTGGTCCAAGCGTGACCTTCACGGTTTCCGCCAGCGCGTCGATCCCCTTCTTGAGGGAGTGGCGCGCCTGCTCGTCAAATTGTAATCGCTTTGCCACTCGAATACTCCTATATAATGAGACTAACTACTCCAGGATACCCACAATATCGCTCTCTCGCAGGATCAAATACTCCTGGCCGTCAACTTTTACTTCCGTGCCTGCGTATTTCGCGAAAAGCACGCGCTGTCCGACCTGTACCTCCAGAGTGGAGCGCTTGCCGTTGTCTAATACTTTGCCGGAACCGACTGCTAGCACCTCGCCCTCCTGGGGCTTCTCGGTCGCTGTGTCCGGTAGCACGATGCCACTCTTGGTGACAGCTTCACGGGCTAGAGCCTTGACGACCACGCGGTCGCCCAGTGGTCGAAGCCTGACGCTAACTGTAGACATGATAGTCCAATCCTCCCTGTTATGTGGTATGTGTATATTGGTAAGAAGGCTATTTCAAGAAGGCGAGGCTGCGCTCGCTTCCGTTTTTAGCACTCCATGCCTGAGAGTGCGAACCTGCTATATCATACACCATCGTTGGCGCAGGCGCAAGGGGAAACGCAAAAATGCCGCGAAATTCATGGGTAGGCCCCTACGATAATATAATAAGCAATAATACATAATTAGGAGGAGGTTTTTATGCTGAGGCACATTCTTGCCAGTAGCCGCTACCTGGTGGTCATCGCGGTTATCGGCTCCTTTCTGGCGGCGCTCACAGTGCTCGTCTACGGAGGACTGACGGTCTTCAATATTTTGGTCAGTACGTTCTCGCACCTCACTTTCACGGCTGAGGAGGCCAGGCATCTCTCGGTTGAGTGCATCGAAATCATCGACCTTTTCCTGCTGGGAACCGTTCTTTATATTGTCGCGCTTGGCCTCTACGACCTCTTCATCGACGACCGCCTCGCGATGCCTCACTGGCTCGAAATTCATAATCTTGAAGATCTCAAAGAAAAGCTGATCGGCGTGATCGTTGTGCTGCTGGCGGTGACGTTCCTTGCGGAAGTGGTTTCGTGGGACGGCAACAATTCTATCTTATCGCTTGGCGTCTCCGTTGGCCTGGTCTTGCTGGCCCTGGCGCTGCTGCTACGCGGATTTGGGCAGAGGCATGGCGCACCAAAGGAACATAAGAGCGAGGAAGAGGACCCAACGATAGTGCCTGAGTGACTGGAAGTCTTGTGCGCTCTTCACTTCTCGATTGCGAGATGTTATACTGCATCTGACATATAGCGGAGTCTGGGAACCGGATGGAGGCAAGCTCCATCCCTACTGAAGAGTTACGAGTTGTTTTATTAATGCACTGTAATAGCATGATGTCTGAAATAAAAGCATGAGAGAACAGCACGACCCCGACAAAGACCAGCATAGCCTGCAAGGTGATGGCCAGAATAAGCGCTCCTTTGGTCATTATGATCTTGTTCGTCGTATCGATGTGGGTGGCATGGGTGAGGTCTATCTCGCGCGCCAGCGCACAGCCTTCGGGCGCGAGGTGGCTTTGAAGGTTATACGTTCCGACCTCGTACACGATATCACGGCGCGCAAACGCTTCCTGCGCGAGGCGGAGGTCAGCGCGCACCTCAAACATGATCATATTCTCCCTCTCTACGAGTTTGGCGAGGAGCAGGGACGCCTCTTCCTGGTCACGCCTTATATCGAAGGTGGAACGCTCGCGCGCCGCCTGCAGGCTGGCTCTTTGACCCTCTCCGAGACGCATCAGCTCTTCACCGCGCTGGCAATGGCCGTTGCTTATGTGCACAAACGTGGCGTGGTACATCGCGATCTCAAGCCCACCAATATCTTGCTCGACACGGAGGAAGAGACCGGGCAGGTCTATGTACGCTTGATCGACTTCGGGATCGCTTCCCTGCCCGGCATAGTAAGCGACGCGGCGCTGACCACTGCCGGACACGAGATGGGGACGGTTGCCTACATGGCGCCCGAACGGCTCAATGGTATTGCAGCTCCCAGCAACGATATCTATTCGCTGGGCATGATCCTGTACCAGATGCTCACCCGGCGGCTTCCGGGCGAAGACCCGGCCATAATGTTGCCGCGACCTCTGAATGACATCGTGCAGCACGCCATCGCACTAGATCCACGGGACCGCATTGCTACGGCGGATGAACTGCGCTATGCCTTCGAAGACGCCTATCAGGCGGTGCTCCACACACCACGTCCCCGGCCTGCTCCCGCGACGCCAGTAGTCACGGCAGAAGAGTCGAAGGAACAGCCGGAAGCCGTCCTCGCAGAGCCGACGACTGATCAGACGCATATACTGGGCGTGCCTGGGTCCGAAGAACTCGGCGAAAATGAGCTGACGCCCAGGCGTATTACCGCTCCTCGCCAGGCGCTACCGCGCCCGGCGGCGCGCGTCATAGCGGAAAACGTGATGACGCCGTGCCCGGAGATGGTGCTGGTGCCGCTGCCCGGTCCCCGTTTCAGCCGGTCCGATTACAATGCTCCGACAACCTCGATCGGACCGAGCGACCTGTCGGCGCGCCAGGTACAACGCGTTGAAGATACCGCGACGATCACGACGAAGCCGCCCACGCACTCGCACAACAAGAGGCGCAGGCCCTCCGCCCTGGTTATCGTTCCGATCTTGATTATCGTTATATTGCTCGTCATCGCCGGCACGATCTTTTTGACCGTTCCGGCCTTTGCCTCGGCAAAAGTCGTCGTCAGTCCGCAGGTACATCCCATCAGCGACGTTTACACGCTTACGGCAAGCCCCGACACCAGCAGCATCGATGTCAACGGGCGCGCGCTTCCCGCCAACACCTTGAAGTTGAGCCAGACATTCACGAAGACCGGGCCAACCTCTGGGCGTCGGTTCTTCTGTTTCTCGAACAATTGCCCGAGGGTCGTATCGTCCGATGATGTCTCCAAACTGGGCGCGCAGGTCAACCAGGAGGCGGTGGCGCAACTGACCCAGGCCGTCAATGCGCAATTGGCGCAGAAAAATGAGATTGCGCTGGCCGATCCAACCTTTACCGTTTTGGACGGCAACAACGATCCGCAGGTCGGCGAGCAGAGCGATACCGTCACCGTAAGCCTCACCGAGCAGGTCAGCGTAGAGTACGCCTCCAACAACGATGTGCAGAGTATAGCGCGCCAGTCGCTACAGGACGAGGCGCGGCAGCAGTTCGGCCCGAACTACGCCCTTGTGACCCGTTTGACGCAGTTCAGTCAGTCGAGCGTTGACGCCGTTGATGACAACGGCGTGGCAACAATAACGGTCGCAGTGGGCGGTGTGGCAAAATACCAGATCTCGCCATCACAGATCGCTAATTTGAAGAATCAGATCAAGGGGATGAAGCAGGAGAACGCTCAGGCCTTCCTGGTCCGCCAGCCCGGTCTGGATGCGAAGAGCATGAATATCAGCCTCTCCTACGGTGATACCCTGCCGAGCAATGTGCGCCAGATCACAATTACGCCTATCGATCCAACAAATATGCCGGTGGTGCAGGTGCCTACTGTTCAGGTGACGCCCAGTCCGACGGCAAATCCGAACGACTAAAAAGAGAGATTTTAAAAATCGTCTGCGTCGTCTACATTGCCCTCATCATCCTCTTTGAGTTCTTTCCATAACTGGCTCACCGTGCGCTTAGTGACCTCGTAGCCGAAGCCGCGCCGTTGCAGGAAGGAGCCGAGGCGCGCACGGAAAGTCGCGAAGTCCATGTCTGGTAGGCGTAGCAGAGAGGACGCTTTTTTATGTCCGGCGCGCAGGGCGCGCTCCTCATCCTTCTCGTCATCGATCATCTCATCAACAACCTCGCGCTCGACGCCCTTCATGCGCAGCTCGTTCTTGAGCGCGCGCGCACCCTTTGGATTGAACTGTTCGCGCGACTCGATCCAGAAGGAGGCGAAGGCGCGATCGTTCACCAGGTCGAGATGGTCGAGGCGCTCGAAGACCCGTTCGACCAGGGCTGGCGGCGTCTCCTTGCGCCGCAGGTAGCGCCGCACCTCCTCGCGGCTGCGCGGACGAAACGAGAGGTAGTTGAGCGCGCGCTCGACCGCCTGTTGTAGCCCCTCCTCGTCGCGCAACTGGTCTAGTTGTGCCGGAGAGAGCTCCTGCCCGACCTCCAGGCCCATCTGGAGCACGACGAGCGAGCTGGCACCCAGCAGAAAGCGCTCATCGACGAAGACATTTATACGATCAGGATTGGTTGCCTGTGTCTGCAATGAGGTAATACGCATGGAAATACTATAGCACTTTTTCACGTATTCGCAAGATACTTTTGCATGAGGTTTTAAGCAGGCGAACGTCTCATCAACTTTAAAATAATTTTACAATTATTTGCAAGTTTACTCATACTCGTTCGGTATAAAAGAATGTATGATGTCTTATCTGATTTGCTGTGCATAACAAGGAAGGAGGCGTATACTCTTCTTTCTCGTTATCCATCTCACGCAGAGAAACAGCACGAAATAACACCTTTTGAATGTAGCAAAGGAGATACTGTCAGAAATGAGTCAAGTATCATTGCGCCGAACTATTTCGCATATCGGCCCACTGCAGATTGCGATCATCATCCTCGCTGTAGTAACAGCGCTGGTTCACCTCGATCGCAGTCTCATGACGGGCTTTCTCTCAGGAGGTCACGCGGGTGGCCCACCTCCTGGCAGTCACGCGGGCGGTCCACCGGGCGGAGGCGGCCCCAGGGGTGGTCCTTCTCTATTGAGCGCACTTCCGATACCGCTTTCCGTATTGTTCTTGCTCAACTTCGCTGCGTACATAGTTCTCATCGTAGCGCTCTATCTTCCGGCCCTCCGGCCCATTCAACGTATCACGCGCTGGTTATTGATCGTGCTGGCAGTCGTCACCATCATCGCGTGGTACTTGATTACCGGTGGCATTCCAAATATTCTTGCCTACATTGACAAGCCGGTAGAGGTAGCACTTATCGTACTCTTGATCATTGAAGATAGGCAGGCTGTGCGTCTGGGAAGAGGTTGAGAGGAGGAACCTTACAAACGTTTGGTAGGAGAGTGGCAAGCAGTAAATCATCCAACCGGGCGGTCGAATGAAATTTACTACTCGAAGTCAGGAGAACAGGGCCTCAACTTCGCGCTGAGATTCTTGCACGGACTCCGGCAGCATCTCGATTAACGGAACCTCTTTTTTCTCGGTGATCTGGTTATTTTCATTTACAAAGACGATATGTGGTACCAGTGAACGAATTTCCGCTTCATTGTAGTCTGCATAGCTAATGATGATAACAAGGTCGCCGGGAGCGTTCAGGCGGGCGGCGGCGCCGTTCAGGCAGATGACGCCGGAGCCGCGCGCGCCCGCGATGGTGTATGTCTCCAGGCGAGAGCCGGTATTGATATTGACCACCTGCACTTTCTCGTAGGGATAGATGTCCGCAGCCTCCAGCAGGTTCTGGTCGATGGTGATACTACCCATGTAGTTGAGATCGGCCTGAGTGATGGTCGCGCGGTGAATTTTTCCTTTGCACATAGTGCGCATCATAGTGGTGGTATCCTTTCGATAGTCAATGATGTTTTTTAGAGGGGGTGACGGTTGATTGCTTATCCCCTACTTCATTATACTAAACGTCTGAGAAGAGGAATAAGGAACAAGCCAAATGTAATATTTTGGGTGTTGTGAAAACATTCCCTTTGGAAGGGGATTCAGTTCGTCTCGCTGTCATCCGCTGCGGCGGGTCTGGCGGTGGGTGGCTTTAGCAGAGCTGCCTGTATGCCCAGCGCATATGCCTCAGCGACGCTCTGCGCATCATAGAGCGCGTCGCCCATCATCAGGCGATAGCGACACTTCCAGCGCCTGGCTGCCCAGGGAGCGAGTTTGATCAGCGTATAGGTCTCAACGCGCGTCTCCAGCGCCTCGCGCAGGGCGGACTCGCTGAAGTCTGTGACGCCAGCCTGTATCAATTGTGTCTGCAGTATTTCCGGTAACATAGTCATTCTGCCTATCTCAAACAGCCGCGCGCAGCGCCGCAGCAGCCTCGCGTGGAGTCAGCATCTCAAAATCTATTCTCGGCAGAGAGCGAGGAAGCAACTCGAACGGACCCATCCAGCGTTGCGCCTGCTCTTCGAGCCAGCCGAGCACCTCGAATGATTTCTTGCGCGATTGCTCTACGATGGGGAAACGACTGGCGGCGCGATCGAAGACCTCCTGATCTTTTGTGAAGACGCTGTAATCCTCGCGCACCACGACATCAATATAGAGATCGGTGTAGATGAGCTCGCTGGCCGTATTGGTGTAGTCGGAACTGGGAAGCACGACATCGCAATAGCCGCTGGAGAAGGTGCCGTCGTTACTGTTGTATCCGACGTGGATCGTAAACCACTCTTCGGGCCAGAAATAGGTGAGCTGGTGCCTCTGCGAGACCCAGGTGCCTGGCCGCCAGTTCATCTGCGTTCCCGCAGGTGTCCAGATGACAACGTATTTATCGCTAACAGGTATGTGGTAGCCGGCCCAACTGGCCCATTGGCTGCCGTCGACCAGCATCTTCCGAACATTCGCTTCGAGTAACATGTATGAGGGCTCCTCTCTTTGTACAGCCAGCCAGGTGTATGACTACGATTATAACCGAGGAGTGGAGATATGGACAAGAACAACAATGAGAGCGCATTGTGATTTCAGAGCTAAGTCAGCGTGTATCGTGATGGTATAATACAAACGAAAGTCGTGTTCGAAGAGGAGAACGAATTATGAGCATTTCTGAAGAGACCCGCGTCGAACGCGATTCGATGGGCGAGATGCGGGTCCCGGCCAACGCTTATTATGGAGCAAGCACACAGCGCGCGGTGCTTAACTTCCCGATTAGCGACCTGCGTTTCCCGCGCCAGTTTATTCGCGCCCTCGGGCAGATCAAACAGGCGGCGGCACAGGTAAACGAAGCCCTGGGCACCGTCGATCCGCAGATTGCGGCGGCGATTGTGCGCGCAGCTCAGGAAGTAATTGATGGTAAGTTAGATAGCGATTTCGTCCTCGATATTTTTCAGACGGGTTCCGGCACCTCGACCAATATGAACGCCAACGAGGTGATCGCCAATCGTGCCAGTGAGCTGCTGGGCGGTTCGCGTGGCTCGCGCAAGGTGCATCCCAACGACCATGTAAACTTCGGGCAGTCCTCGAACGATGTGATCCCTACGGCGATACACCTCTCGGCGCTGCTGAGCATCAGGCAAGATCTGTTGCCAGCGTTGCAGGGACTACAGAAGGCGTTGGAGGAGAAGGCCGAGGAGTTCATGCCCATAGTCAAGACGGGGCGCACGCACCTGCAAGATGCCACGCCTATTCGCCTGGGACAGGAGTTCCTGGGTTACGCCGGTCAGATCGAGCGCGGTATCGTCCGTATGCAGCACGCGCAGAGCGAGCTGTCCGAGGTCGCCCTCGGCGGCACCGCGGTGGGCACGGGAGTGAATACGCATCCCGAGTTCGCGGCGCGCGTCACCAGGCGTCTCTCGGAGCTGAACGGCGTCGCTGTTCACGAGACGAGCAACCACTTCCAGGCCCAGAACACACTGGACAACATCGTCGAGGCCAGTGGAGCGCTCAATACGCTGGCGGTCAGCCTGATGAAGATTGCCAACGATACGCGCTGGCTCGGCTCGGGTCCGCGCGCGGGCATCGGCGAGATCGAGCTGCCCGCCGTGCAGCCCGGTAGCTCAATCATGCCGGGCAAGGTCAATCCGGTCATCGCTGAATCGGTCTGTATGGCCTGCGCACAGGTGATAGGCAACCACACGACGATCACTGTCGCGGGACAATCGGGCAACTTCGAGATCAACGTCATGATGCCCGTCACTGCCTACAACCTGTTGCAATCGATTAGTCTGTTAGCCGCGGTCGCGCGCAACTTCACCGAGCAGTGCGTCAAGGGCATCCAGGCGACGACTAAGGGACCCGAGATGGTCGAGCGTGGCCTGGCGATCTGCACATCTCTGGCTCCGGTCATTGGCTACGATGCCGCCGCCGCTATTTCCAAGCTGGCTTACAAGACCGGGAAGACGGTGCGCGAGGTTGCCCGTGAGCAGACGCAACTGACGGATGAAGATCTTGACCGCATCCTTGATCCCGCGAGCATGACAAAGCCAGGACTTGAGGGCGGTCCTGCTGGCGGCTAGACTGTTTGCACAGACGTTTATTTATCGCGCCCGCAACTTTTCTGCGGGCGCGATAAATTTTTTTATGCCTTGAAGCAGAGGACCCCGTTGAATATGGATAGGAAAAAAAGGCTATGTAATTACTGTAATAAGGGTTTCAGCTGAAACCCTGTTCAAAAGGACAGGATCTTCCTGGCAGCAGGGCCAGTTTATTTCCGAGTGCAAGGTGCTATCCTTCATCAGGAAGGAACAGGTCCTTCAATAAGGAGCGCTTCTCCTGTTGAGAGCTATGAGGTATCATTTGAGCAAGTTTACAGAAGCAGAGTTGAAATATCTACAGTCCCAGCGGCTGGGGCGCCTGGCAACCGTCAACGAGCGTGGTGAGCCACAGGTCGCGGCGGTCGGCTTCCGCTACAATCCCGAGCTTGATACCATCGATATCGGTGGGCGTGATATGGCGAATACGCAGAAGTTTCGCAATGTTGCCCGCAACGGCCTGGCGTCTTTTCTGGTAGACGATG
>DAOTTD010000229.1:0-5781 GCA_034438015.1 Ktedonobacteraceae bacterium
GGAAGCCCCAGCATACCCAACATTCTGGTCGCTCACCCATCACACCCTCTTCTGGCTCGACTTGTATTTCACCGGCTCCCTGGAAGAATTCGCTCCCCCCACACCCTTCACCCTGGATGAGTTTGGACCAGCACGGGTCCTTCCCGAACAGCCCTACCCCAAGGAGGAACTCCATGCCTATCTGGTGCAGCTGCGCCAGAAGTGCCAGACCACGCTGCTCTCGTTGTCAGACGAGCAAGCGCACCGCCAGGTTGCTTTCCCCTGGAGGTGGTGGAAGCCGATGAGCTTTTTCGAGCTCCAGGTGTACACCCTGCGCCACGTCCAGGAACATGCGGCCCAACTGAGCCTCTTTCTGGGACAGCACGGCATCCCGGGCGAGGCTCTCGACTGGGTGGGGCAAGCGAAGGATGAAGCGGGCCTCTGAGGCGCGCGGGTAGGAAATTTGGTCCGACTGCAACCGCTGGTGGGGGGAAACAGCGGAGAGCGGCGCGGCAGGTCGGGCATCGGCGTAATGCCGACTCGCGCACCCTGCGCTCCATCTGGTCTCTTCCGCTCTCGACAGGTCCATGCGATGTTTCCATGACAGGCTTGACCAGTGTCTCTGCGCAGGTGTGTGCAGCAAATGGAGGGACAGGGTACGCATGCTTGCATCGTGAGGCGTGTGCCGCCGTCATGAGGACGCATGCTGATCGTATAACCCAGGAAACTGTGAGTGAAGATCGTGGAAAAGCGTTGCCTGGATGGAAAGGAACTCGCGCACATGACCGCATTGCAATGGTCCCAGGTGCATGCCTGGCGAATGAGCCAACATGGCCTCTCCCCGCGTTTCTCCTCGCCGGATGTCGCTCTTGCGGTGACGCGCACGGCTGGGATTCAAGCCCAGGTGATGTCTGCTGCCGAGCTGGCGGTGTGTACGCGGGTGGAAGGACTCTCTCTCCGCGATGTCCAATCTGCGATCTTCCAGGACCGCACCCTGGTGAAGACCTGGGCGATGCGTGGCACCTTACACTTACTCTCTGCAAGCGAACTTCCTCTGTATGTGGCTGCGCGTGACTGGCAGCTGAATGCGAGCTGGTCCAACTATTTCGCTGAGTTCGGCCTGACCACTTCGGCGCAACAGGAAGCCTTCCTCTCTGCTATTCCGCACGTGTTGGAGCAGGGACCCCTGACCCGCCAACAACTGGCTGACGCGGCCGCGAAGCACACGGGGATTGCTCAAGTACGCGACTTCATTCTCTCCGAGAGCTGGGGGTCTCCCTTGAAACCAGCGGCCTATCGCGGTGAGCTCTGTTTCGGGCCAGGCCAGGGGAAGACGGCCACCTTCATGAACCCCAGAGGATGGATTGGGGAGTGGCAGCCCATCGAGCCACAGCTGGCGCTTCAGGAACTGGCCCGTCGGTATCTGCGGGCGTATGGCCCGGCGACTTCAGACGATTTTAGGTTTTGGTGGGGATGCGGCAAAACCCTCGCAAAAACACTCTTCCAATCGATAGCAGAGGAGCTGGTAGAAGTCGAGGTCGAAGGGTGGCGAGCCTTTGCCCTGTGTGCAACCCTTCCGTTCATGCAAAGCGTTGAACCAGTGGAGCAGATCCACCTGCTCCCCTTATTCGATGCCTTTACGATCGGGGCACCGCCACGCGGTTGCGAACCCCTGCTCGCTGCCGCCTACAAGAGCCAGGTCTTCAACCAGCAAGGGTGGACCTTTGCGGTCATTCTGGTCAACGGTTCCATCCAAGGAGTCTGGGACTATACAATCCGACGCTCGCACATCGTCGTCAAGGTGAACCTCTTCTGCTCATCCACAACCGCGATCCGCAAAGGGATTGCAGCCGAAGCGGAACGCCTCAGCCATCTCTTCGAGAAGGAGGTCGTGCTGGAAGATGAGTCTCCCTCCTCTTCCCAGTTGTAGCAATCGTGGAGTTGGCTCGATAGCGTTCGAGCTAGGCTTCGCCAGAAAAGAGCAGTGGGGCAGCGAATTGACGCGCGTGCCAATGGGAGAAACCGCATCGGTCAACGTCATTGCCAGGATATGTAAACCCTCTAGGGTCTTCCGCTCTTTTGATGAATCGAGGATGAGAAGCTATGAGAGGATTTTTGGCAGTTTTTGCACACTTCTCTGTTTGTGCTGAAGCCGCTTCTCAAGCATACTCAATGGCCTTCTGTTTGTCAACAAGCAAGCAGTGTTTTCTCTGTTTCATCAAAAGAGCGCAAGAGCCACCCTCTATGGCGAGGTTTGGTGGCGGTCCCTCTGTCGGTGTATCCCTCGCCCGCTTGTATTACGTCCCATCGGCGGTGATGATGTCCATGGAAGACCCTGACGAGCGGCGTGACCTCGACTGGGGATCAGGCTGAAGATGGCCGTAAAAGTGGCTGGCTACCTCATCACGTACGGACTCATCCACCATGAGCATCACTTCCTGGAGCTGCTGCACCTGGAGTACGCTCAAGCCTTCCGGGCTCATGACCAGGAGGGTACCAACCAGCAGATAGTCAGGTTCGGTGAAAACGGTAGGAGGAAGCCGTTTGACGGCCCCGAGTTGATCAACGAGGATCTGCACCGAAGCAAATGCGCCCGGGAGGGCGTCGGTAATCGTCTGGATCGCGACGGTTTCTTGTGGAGAATCGCCCGCCAGGATGGATCGATAGACGGCTCTGCGCTCCTGTTCGTCTGTCGGCAATCGCGAGATGTTGCGTGTTTGCCATCCATGGTCTGAATCGATCAGAATGTAGTAGCGTGATGATGACGTCTCTGAGAGTGAGAGGAGCTGCCTTTGAAACTGCTCCAGTTCCGGAGCCCTCGGTCGATGGCGATACTGTTTCCAGTCCTGCAGCAGGGCTGGTTGTATGGATGAGGGAATAGTCCCGTAAGGAGCGAGCTGGGCATCCAAAAGGGTGAGATCGGTAATGATCTCCTCATCGCCAACCACAAAGAGCGGTGTGTCATCTTCCTGTTCTGGATGAGCCCAGAGCTGGCCAAAGAACGACCCGCGCACCGGATCCCATCCCACTGCCAGGTTGTGATTTGTCTCAATTCTCGTCCTCTTGCCTGACCCATAACCTGTCCACCGACTGGCTTCTTTCCTTACTTCGTAGCAACCGAGCAGCAGAAGAGAATCCAGCGTTTTGACGCATATGCGCGTCTTTGGTCCAGTTTAGGAACGATAACGTGTCCTTTGGTTCAATCAAGCGAAAAGCCTGTTTGAAGAACACGATCTCCTCTTGTTTTTCGGACTGAGAGGATCAGAAATGCGTCAAACTGGACATGTTATGGCTCTTACACACTGTTGACACTGTTGGGAAACCTCTCCTGTCCCTGCTTAGCTTTGTGTGTTAGGATAAGAAGCCAAAGAAGAAGTCCAAATAGAGCATTGAAGGCAGGAGAAGGAAGATGACATTACAACCTCAAAATGAGTTTGCGATCCCCGAAGAGACGGTGCGTATCGCTCGTGCAGTCTATCCTAAAGGAAATACGTACATGAAGATGCGCGATGCGCTGGGAACGGTCTACCAGGACCAGAGCTTCGCCCATTTGTTTCCATCCAATGGACGCCCCGTTGAGTCTCCCTGGCGTTTGGCTTTGATCACTGTCATGCAATTCATGGAAGAACTGCCTGATCGACAAGCGGCTGATGCGGTGCGAGGGCGCATCGATTGGAAGTATGCACTGGGGCTGGAATTGACCGATCCAGGGTTTGACTTTACCTTGCTCTCTGACTTTCGCAAACGCCTGGTTCAAGGGGGAGCCGAACAGGTGTTGTTGGATGCCATGCTGACGCTCTTCAAAGAGCGTGGCTGGCTCAAGGAACGCGGCAAGCAGCGGACCGACTCCACGCATATCCTGGCGAAAATTCGAGCCATTAACCGGCTGCTGTGTGTTGGGGAGGCGATGCGTTTTGCGCTCAATAGTCTGGCCATTGTTGCTGGAGAGTGGCTTCTTGGTCAGTGCGAGGAAGGATGGGTCCACCGCTATGGACATCGGATCGAAGAAGCTCGCTTACCAAGCAGCCGGGCAGAACGTCAGAGCCTGGCGGAGGTGATTGGAAGAGATGGAGCAGACTTGCTTGAAGCGATCTTTGCTCCAACAGCGCCCCCCTTGCTGCGCCAGATTCCTGCCGTCGAAATTTTACGCCAGATCTGGGTCCAGAATTATCGATGGGAAGATGGGCAACTCCGCTGGAGAAGCAATGAGGAGATTCCCCCGCCAGCACGCTTTATCAGTTCTCCCTACGATCCAGAAGCTCGCTACAGCAAAAAGCGCAGTACGACCTGGGTCGGATACAAAATCCATCTGACTGAAGTCTGTGATGAAGATCGTCCGCATCTCATTACGCAGGTCACGACGACACCGGCATCTGTGGCTGATGAAGCGATGGTTGAAGTGATTCATGAGGCTCTTAAGCAAGAGCAGTTGTTGCCTGCTCAGCATTTGCTCGATTCGGGTTACATCACCTCTCAAACGTTGGCTCGCAGTCAAAAGGACTATGACATCGAGGTGGTTGGGCCCACGCGAGCTGACTACAAGTGGCAAGCCAGCGTTTTCAAGGGCTTTGATGCCAGTCACTTTGTCATCGATTGGGAGGCTAAACAGGCCACCTGCCCGGAAGGACAGACCAGCATCAGTTGGACTCCGGCTCTTGATAACCGCAAAAACGAGGTGATCAAGATCAGATTCTCCACCAGGGATTGCCAGAACTGTCCCAGTCAAATGCAGTGTACCCATTCTGACTCGCGAGCTCCCCGCCGATTACTGACGGTACGACCGCAAGAGCAGTACGAAGCCTTGCAAGCGGCACGCCAACGACAGACCACCGAAACTTTCAGCAAGCAGTATGCAGCACGATCCGGTATCGAAGCCACCATCTCGCAAGGAGTGCGGGCTTTGGGGATGCGTCGTTCTCGCTATATTGGCCTTGAGAAAACCAGTCTTCAGCACCTTGGCACAGCTGCTGCTTTCAATGTGGTCCGTATTGTGGCATGGCTCGATGGCGATGAACTGGCTCCGACACGGATTTCTGCCTTCCAAAGACTTTGTAACGCAGCTTAAAAAAGTTTCCCAACAGTGTCACTTTTGGTGATCCAAGCTTATCAGCAGCTGGTCTTGAAAATCTTCATCCGCTCCAGAAGCGATTTTCTGCTACCTCTTCGGAGCTCTGCAATAGTAGAATCACCAAAAGCGTGTAAGATCGATGTTATGAGAAAAAGGCATGAAAAACCGTGATCACATCGAGGTCGTTCTCATATGAGCCATCAAGTGGACTCTGACCAACCTCTCTAACTCTGCAATACAAACGTGCTCTTCGCCTGCATGAACCCAATTGACACCTGTTTACCATAAGTTGTCCAACTGTGTCCAGTACCTGCTATACTAAACAGAACAACAAGGAGAGGTATTGGATGGCATGGACACAAAACGGAAGAGTTATACGCTGGGGGAGTTTTTGCGAGCGGCTGAGACATGGATCAACTTTTCTAATCAAGAGCGACCAGCACGCGGGGTTCGATAACCTCTCTCCGCTTCACTCTGCGAAGCCGCATGAGTTGGAGGATATTCCTTCACTCGCCCTCTGGTGATGTCTCTTGTAGCAGAGACTGGACAATTCTGAAATGATGAGAGGAGCACCGGTTATTCTATGAAGATCTACCTGGTGGATGGGACCTACGAGCTGTTTCGCAGCCACTTCGGCGCGCCGCCGCGCAAGGCACCGGATGGGCGCGAGGTCGGCGCAACGCTGGGCCTTTTACGCAGCCTGCTGATGCTGTTGACCACACCTGGCATCACCC
>DAOTTD010000230.1:0-67420 GCA_034438015.1 Ktedonobacteraceae bacterium
ATGCGGATGCTGCCATCGGCCTGCTGGTGCGTCTCGAAGAGCGGGATCAGGATGCGCGGCGAGGCGATCGCTGTATTGTTGAGCGTGTGCACGAATTTGACCTGCCCATCTTCATCGCGGTAGCGCATGTTGACGCGCCGTGCCTGCCAGTCGTGGAAGTACGAGCACGAATGGGTCTCACGGTACCTGCCCTCGCTCGGTACCCAACACTCGAGATCGTACATGCCGACCTTGCCGTCGCCCATGTCGCCCGTACAGACGTTGACGACGCGGTAGGGCAGTTCGAGCGCCTGCACCAGTTCCTCCGAGTTCTTGAGCAACTGCTCGTGCCAGCGGACCGACTCTTCATGATCGGCTTTGCAGATGACGTATTGCTCCACCTTGTTGAACTGGTGAATGCGGAAGACGCCCTTCGTATCCTTGCCGTACGTGCCTGCCTCCTGCCGGAAACAGGGACAGAAGCCGACGAAGGTCATGGGCAGCTCCTCGTCCTTGAGGATCTCGTCCTTGAACATGCCTGTGATCGCGACCTCTGCGGTGCCGACCAGGAATGTATCCTCTCCCTCGATCGCATAGACCTGGTCGCGCCCCTTGGGGAACTGGCCGCTACCGATGAAGGCGAACTCGCGTGCCATCGCCGGAACGATCAGCGGTGTGAAGCCCTTACGCGCGATCTGGTCAAAGGCGAAGTTCATCAGCGCCAGTTCCATACGCGCCGCGTCGCCTTTGAGCGCGTAGCTGCGCGCGCCCGCAACCTTCACCGCGCGTTCGATATCGACCAGGTTCAGCCTCTGCATCAACTCGTAGTGGTCGCGCGGCTGGAAATCGAACTTCGGCTGCTCGCCCCAATAGCGGAAGGGCACGTTGTCGTTCTCGTCCCTGCCAATCGGCGCGCTGGCATCGGGAATATTAGGCACGAGCAGGAGCATATGGTAGCGCTCCTCCAGCAGGCCGTTCAGCAGCGGCTCCTTCTCCTTAATCAGTTCCGCGAGTCGCTTCCCCTCGGCGATCAGGGTGTTGCGTAGCTCTACGTTCTTCTCTTTCGCTGCCTGCTGAATGCTCTTCGAGAGCTGGTTCTGCTTTGCGCGCGCCTCCTCGACCTGGCGCTGCACGCTCAGGGCCTGCTGGTCCAGCGCCAGGAGCGCGTCGATGTCGATCGAGTTGTTCTTCAGGCGAGCCGCCTCTTTGACGGCTTCTGGATTGCTACGGATAAATGCAAGATCAAGCATACTTCCTTCTCCTCATCAGTTAACAAAAAAAGCGCCGCGTCCTATGCAAAGGACGACGACGCTGTATGCGTTCTATCGTGGTGCCACCTTGATTTCTCTCAAGCGAGACTCGTTATCGCCCGCTAACGGAGGCGGCCCGTTGACGCTTAGCGCGTGGGCTCCCAGGGTGGATTTTCGCTCTCGCCGGTCGCTGCGTTGCACCGTCCCGCAGCTCTCTGCTCACCGGCATAAGGTACTTGTCCTGTTCATTGCCCGCTGTATTATCAGTGACACTATAGCGGAATTGTGGCGTGCTGTCAATGGCTGCGCAGAGGGGATCGAAGGCGTCTCTTCTACGCGGTCCAGACCTGCGCGTCGCGGGCGATGACCCTGGCATTCTCGGTGTCGCCGTCCGCGTAGATGCCGATTCGCCCCGATGTGTACGTCCTGTCGCTTGCTTGATCGACGTACTGCTTATTGATGTAGAGGTACATGCTGCTGCCGCGTGCGATGATGGTCATCAGATTGGCCTGACCGATCTTAATGGCCGTGCTCTTGCCGCTGACGAGCGTCGTATTAACGCTGTTGCCACTGTTATCCACGGCGACTTTTTGCAGCGAATAGCTGCCATCGGTACTGGCGCTAAAGTAGTAACCAGAGCCATTGGCATCGGCGCGGATGAGCAGACCGCCGGTCTGACCATCCTTAATAGTGATCTGGACCTGGTAGGCGAGGTTCCCGTAGTTGCTTGCTTCGGCGGCGCAACGGATGAAGTAGCTTATCTGCGCCATGCTATAGTAGGTGCCATTTGCGTAGTTGCAGGCACCAATGGTCTTATTATGCCCATCGGTGTATGTCGCTTCATCCCAGTCGGAATCATTTGAAGTTCGCAACGGGTCGTTGAGCGCGGGCTTGCCACCTGTTGCTTGCTGGTAAAGCGTCTGCTGCGCTCTGATAGTGCTCTGTGCCTGCGCGGTCGCCTGGGTCATGGCGCTGCTGGTTGCCTGGCTCTGTGTTGTGACGGTCGTGTAGTCCCCGGTCGACGGGGTCTCCTGTATGCGCTGCTGGTTGGGCAGGTAGACGAGAAAGAAGAGAGAGAATACACTGCCGATAGCCAGCAGCGCGACGAGGGTTACAATCGCCCATGTGAACGCGGTTGACGTGGGACGCGGTTTTATGGCGTTGGGCGCCTGGTCGATAGGCGACTTTTCTGGTGTTGCGCCGACTGGTACCAGTTGTGGCGCTCGCCGATAAGAGCTGCCTCGCTGTCCGCTGCTCGCCGTCTGACCGCCCTGCGAGAGTTGCACCTGGCGGGATGGCTGTGGCTGCCCGTCTGGTACGATCGATGTGCTCTTATTCAATGTGGCCTGGTTCTGGCTCTTCCGCCTGGTCGGTCTCTCTGGTGACGAGGGCGAAGCGGCGGCTTTGTCCGGCGCCGTGATTTCCGTAGCTATAAAACGTTCCTTATCTGCCTGCAAAGAGGACGTTGTAGAGGAGGGAGCATGCATAACCGCCTGTTCTAGCGCGGTGGCAAATGCCTGGATATTGTCGAAGCGCTGTCCAGGTTCCTTGGCGAGGGCGGTGAATACAACCTCCTCGACGGCGATGGGGAGCGCCGGGGCGCGCTCGCGCAGACCTGGGGGGTGGGAGCGCTCGTGCTGCATGGCTACCTCGACCTGGCTGCCGAGAAAGGGTGGCATGCCACACAACCACTCGTAGACCACGGCAGCCAGCGCGTACTGATCGCTGGCTGGACACGGCTTCCCCGCGATCTGTTCCGGCGCCATATACGTTATCGTCCCGGCCACGTCGCGTGTATTTTGCGCATCCTGCATAATGGCGCTACCGAAATCGCTCAGGAGCACCTCGTCATCCTCGCTCAGCAGCATGTTCTCCGGCTTGACATCGCGATGCACGATGCGCTGACCGTGTGCGTACTGCAACGCCGCTGCGATCTGTCGCACATATGGAATGACCATATGAACCGAGAGCACAGCTCCCCGGTGATGGCGCTGGCGCAGTGTCCCGTTGGGTGCGTAGTCCATCACAAGATAAGGCGTATCGGCTGCCGAGCCGAAGTCCAGCACGCGTATAATGTTGGGATGGTGCAGATTGGCAATCGTGCGCGACTCTTTATAGAAGCGCTCCTCGTCCTGCTGCGACAGACGCGTCGAGAGCAGCTTCACTGCGCCAGGAGTATGCAGGTACACATGTTCTGCGAGATAGGTGTCTGCGTATCCTCCTCGCCCCAACAAGCCTACCAGACGATAATTGCCAAACTGTTGCCCTGCGCGGTCCATCTGTCCTCTCTTTGCCGCCTGCCCGTGGACAATCTCTCCATGACTGGCAAATGTACTACCGGGTCGCCATACTTAATATATGATAATATGCCAGTTTAGAGCTAAATCTCAAGGGTGTCAAGAAAGGTACAGGTATAGCATATCACAATTGCCATACTTGAGCATTGCTGAATGCAACATCCGTCGCCGCACCGGTATCGTCGGCGAAAACGCCGATCTTCCCTGAGCTGTAGGAGCTGTCGCTCGTGCTGCCAACGTACTGCTTGTTGACATACATATAGATGTTGCTGCCCCTGGCGATAATCGTCACCAGATTGGTCTGGGCGCCCTTTTTGATCGCCGGGCTGGTGTCATCGACCAGAGGCGTGTTTGTCTTGGAGTCGCTTGTCACCAGGAGGGTGAGAAGGCCATCGTGTGTAATGCGGAAGAGGTAGAATTTCGCGTTCGCGTCGTCAGCGCGGAAGACGAGGCCGCCGCCATCGCCTTTAAGAATGGTCATCTGCACCTGGAAGGCGAAGTTGCTGAAGTTTGACGCCTGCGCAAAGCATGGAGCATAGGTATGTTGCACAAAGATGCTGGCGTGCAGCGCACCGCCCGTAAATCCGCATCCGCCGCCGCCCACGGCATTATAGACATCCCAGTTCGCTCCATCCTGGAATGCCAGCGAAGAAGTCAGCCTCGGCGTCCCGCTGGTTGCCGTGTTGTAGATATTCTGGTACGCCGTAGCGGTGGCCTGCGCCTGAGCATGAGCGGTGGCTGAGGCGTGGGCCACTGCCTGTGCCGTAGCGGTAGCCTGTGAACGAGCGGTCACGGTAGCCTGGGCGTTGGTGGTTGCTATGGTCTGGACCGTGGCGGTGGCCTGTGCGCGGAATTGCGACGGCTGCGCGACCGCTGTGTAGTAGATCAGCGCGACGCCACCCACCATCATCAGGAGCGCCATGGCGGTAAGCAGGGCGACAGTTCCCTTTGGCAGCCTTTTGTCGCCGGACTGATTATTTGTTGAAAATGGCGGTGTATAGGGTACCTGAGAACTATGCGCCTGTAGCGCTTGCTGCGGATACGCCTGCACATTGTCATAACCAGTGTGAGGTGGTCCCGACACGGCCACGGAACGCTGAGCATTGAGCGTCGCTTGCGGAGCCGGTGGGGCGGCTACCGTTCTATCATCGGCGTCGGTCGCTGTTTGATTTGGGTGCGAAGCGGACGCGAGCCTGCCGCAATTGGGACAGAACGTCATGATAGGCTGAAGAGGAGCCCCACACGCTCCACAATTACGCATACTATCTCCGAGCAATACTACCAGCAAACACATTCATCCAAAAACCTGGATGAGGCCATGCTAGCATAGCATTCTTACGAGTCCCTGCCAAGTCGAATAGTAAAAATGGGACCCCTCTTTGTTGAAGATATTACACCATGCCCAGTTCCCACTTGGCATCTTCCGTCATAAGATCGGGGGACCACGGGGGATCAAAGGTCAACTCGACCTTGCAGCTCTTGACGTTCTCGACCTGCTCGACCCGCATCTGGACCTCCTCCATCACCTCTCCTGCCATCGGGCAGCCCAGGGCCGTCAGCGTCATCTTGACATCTACATGCCCCGTCTCATTATCAGTATCGACATTATATACCAGTCCAAGGTCAACGATATTGACTGGAATCTCTGGATCGTAGCACTCGTGCAGTGCGTCCATGACTTCAGCTTGATTGATCTCTGCCATCTCGCGCAGCTCCTTTGTTTACCTGTTAATCCTAGTAAATTAGTAGGATTACATTCTCCTGTAATATAGCCTATGAAATCGTTCTTGTCAAAGGATATCACGAGTATGTGTTGCTCATCCGCTCAAGAAACATGCGCATAAAGCGGTCGCTATCGACGCCGACCGACGCCTGGACGTTGGGCGCAGGGGGAGCATCATTTCCGCCATATCCCACTGTCTCTCCCAGCGTTAACGTGCCTGTCAGCTCAACATCCACGTACATAGGCTGCCATGTGATGAGGTCGGGCTGGAAGGCGGCGGCCAGGGAGAGCGGATCGTGCATGTGAAAGACGCTCTGGCCGTGTGGCGCTGCAAAGATGTCCAGGTAGTAGGCGAGTATCTCTTTACAGAATGCCAGCACGCGACTCATTGGCTGAGTTAGACGGGCTATCTGTTCGCGGTTCATCTCGACCTTCAGCGTCGTATCCAGGCTGACCAGGCGCAGGGGCCAGCCCGCGTGCAGGACAACGTGGGCGGCGTGCGGATCGGCGTAGATGTTGAATTCGGCGGCGGGCGTAACATTGCCCGGTACGAGCAGCGCGCCACCCATGACGACTACTTCGCGTACAAGCCCTGCGATGCGTGGTTCGCAGCGTACGGCCAGCGCGAGATTGGTGAGGGGACCGATGGCGACCAGCGTGATAGCGCCCGGTGCCTGCAATATCTTCTCGATGATGAGGTCCACGGCGTGCTGGGCGACCGGTTGTATCTCGGGCAGGGGCAGCGAAACATCTCCTAGCCCGTTGCGACCATGAACCTGGGCGGCATGAACGCGCTCGCGCACCAGTGGCACGCCGCTCCCACGAGCGACCGGGATCTCCGTGCGCCCGGTAAGCGTGAGCAGGGATAGCGCGTTGAGCGTCGTCAGTTCGACATCCACATTTCCGCTCACCGTAGTGATCGCTTCGAGCCGTATTTCGGGAGATGCCAGCGCCAGGAACAGCGCCAGCGCGTCGTCGATGCCAGGATCGGTGTCAAGAATCATACGTTGCAAGTACTTCCTCCCGCGTTGGTAGACCCGATTGAGCGCCAAACCGGGTCACTTTCAGGGCGCTAGCATAGACCGCGAAGCGTAACGCCTCCTCCGGCTCCTGCCCCTCAGTCAGGGCGACGGTCAAAGCGCCGACGAAACAATCGCCAGCGGCGGTCGTATCGACGACCTGCACGGCTGGTGCCGCTTGATGGATATTGTGCCTCTGCTCCGCGCGGTCGGTCGTGACCAGGAGCGCGCCGCGTGCGCCGAGCGTCACGACGACCGTTGGTATGCCATAATCGTGCAGGAGCGTCGCCACGCGTTCGGCGTCCTCCACGCTCTCCACTCCCTGTCCGCTGAGCAGGCTCGCCTCGTTCTCGTTGACGATCAGTACCGAGAGCTGCCGCAATGTCTCGCGCGGCAACTGTTGCGCGGGTGCGAGGTTGAGCGTCACGGGCACTCCCAGCTTATGCGCGTACGCAGTCACCCGCTGCACGGTTTCAAGCGGGATCTCCAGTTGCATTACCAGCGCGCTCGCCTGCTTCATAGCTGCAAAGATGCGCGCCATCTGCTCCTCGTCCTCTCCCACGCGTGCATTCGCGCCGGGGGAAACGACGATCGCATTATCGCCTTCTGGTACCAGGAAGATAAAGGCCGCCCCGCTCGCCTCTTGCTGGTCTACGACGATAAGTCCGGTGTCGATGGCGTCGGCTTCTAACGCCTGGACAAGCTGTGTGCCAAAGGGATCGCTGCCCACGCGACCGGCCATCATCACTTTGCCGCCCGAGCGCGCTATTGCTACTGCCTGGTTCGCGCCTTTGCCGCCCGGAACGAGACGCAGCGAGCCTGCACCCAGCAGCGTCTCTCCCAGGGCCGGAATGCGCGGGACGTGCACGATCTGGTCCATATTGAGACTGCCAACGACCAGAATTCTCCGTTGCTCCATGAGACCTCCATCCAGTTTAGCGTCTGCTATAAACGAACCTCTGCCAGTGATAAGAAGCATACCACAAAGGTGACAAGCGGCGTCACCCTGCTTCGCAGCGGCGCGGGTTAAGATCTCTTTGCCCCTATCCGTAAATCTTAACCGCGCGTATAGCCATTCCTCAATCAGAAGTTAACGGGAGCATAACAACAGTGATTGAAAATAGAGGGAAATGTGATCAAACGAAGGGAAAAACATCCTTTTGCTGAGGAGTTGACAGCGCGTGAGAACATGTAGTATACTCCGCTCTGTTACAGAAAAAGGGATGGTTGAAAGAACCGCCTTTCCTCATAAAAGAGGTGTAATGTAAAAAATCAGGAACAATTTTGAGGTTCCTTGCCCGGCTGGGGCCACACACGGAGTGGATCTCCGTGCGGTGTGCGGATGTTTTCACCGCAATCAACACGTTGGAAGACGTTTTGAAAGGCAGGTGCGTATAAATTGAATATATGGATAAGATGTATGTTGCAAGGGAGGATGTAAAGGCAGTGCAAGATGTCAGCGAACGCGAGATGGAGGTGTTGCTCCTGATCGCCAGGGGCATGATTCCCAGGGAGATCGCGCGGTCGCTGGCGATCAGCGAGAAGACCGTGCGCAACCATATCGGCAGCATCTATCGCAAGATCGGCATCTATGATCGCGCTCAGGTCGTGGTCTACGCCGTGAAAAAGGGGCTCATTGATTTAAGTAGGGAGGAGTCTTGCACTCCTCCGGCTCCCAAAGAACCTCACCCTCAGGCCTGATCGCGCTCTGGAGGCGGAGGAGTGCAAGGCTCCTCCCTACTATATGCGCTCAAAGATCTCCATTGCTTCCTGGGCTGTCGGCACTTTGAGGACGTTCTCTTCCGCAAAGTCTTGCGCCAGTGGATAGCCGCTCGCTCGTATCTCCTTTGCCGCTGCCTCCAGATCGTAGATGGTCCGGCGGAACTCGTATCCCTGCGGCCCGAGCAGCAGCCAGTATGCGCCTGGACGATCGGCGTAGGGCATGCCAACGCTTCCCGCGTTAAGAATGCGCATGCGTCCGGCCTGTAGCTCGAACTGCATATGGGTATGCCCACACACGACGATCTTTGCTTCGATGCGCTCGACTGCATGGATTGGTCAAAAGTAAGCGAGTAGAGTATCATAAGATAAGATATCCTTGAATGAGATGTGGGCCTCGTTCTGCTGCAATCTCGTGTCTCGGAGCTTGTTTCCTTCGAAAGGAGCCTTACTAAGATGGATTGGCGTGTGCAACCCGATGCATGTACGTTTATGCAGGCAGCGCAGAATTTTTGCTCTGTTGTCGGAAATCCATCGGGAGAGCCTTGCTCATGGATAAAAGATGTGCTACTGAGTACGCTTGCACTCTATGCTGCTGGTCTTGCACTCTCACAACTGCCGATGGCGGAGGTATCCGACAGAGAGGATGAGAGTGAGGGAAGGATGTCTATGGAGCAATGGAAAGAGCTCTACAATCGCCTGAGCGCGTTTTTGGGGGAGAAGAAGTGGTATGCTACTGTAGATTTTGAAACCCAATGGACTCATCAGCCTCAAGAATCATTGTACGGAGACCTTGCGGATGATCTCGCCGATATTTACCGAGACGTTATGCCAGGCTTAAGGAGGTGGAGTTCCGCAGGAGATGAGTATCTTGGAAACATCGTATGGGACTGGCAATTTCATTTTGCCGCCCATTGGGGAGGCGATCATGCCAGTGTCGCGCTAGGATATTTGCATTACCTGGTCTTTTCTCAGAAGATTGCCCATGAAGACAAACGCCTCAAGACGTAAGAGGAGATGACTCACCATCTTCCCAAAGTCAGTTGATTTGAGCTCAATGGCCCCCCTACTCGTCATAATTGAGCAGCGTCCCCATACTCCGACAGTACGTGATCAGGCGTGCAAAATAGGGCAGGTTTTCGAGCGCGGGGACGCAGCCGATCAGGATCAGTTTGCGTTGCGCCCGCGTGAGCGCCACGTTCAGGCGGTTGGGGTTGGTCAGGAACTCGCGGCGCTGACCCTCCGGTTCGCTGACGGTGGCGAACGACATGATGATCACCAGGCGTTCGCCGCCCTGGAAACGGTCCACCGTGTCCACGCTCAGCTCCGATTCCGGTGAAAGCGCCGTCCAGTTGCTGGCCGGACTGAACAGATGGCGGCGGATGTTGGCGACCTGGGCGCGGTAGGGTGCGATAATGCCGATCTCCCTCTCCGCAATGCCGCGCGCCAGTAGTCCCGCGACTACCTCGCGAATGGCGCGCGCTTCGACGTTGCTCAGCTTGGCCTGCTCGATTTCCTCGATAGTGTGCACGTGTAGAAAGACCAGCGGCAGGGCTGGCTCGATAGCCCTGGCAATGGTCGCGTTCTCGTGTTGCTGCGCCACCGCGTAGGGGAAGAGCAGTCTGCGATTGGCGACTGATGCGTGCGGTAGGAGTTGTTTGTCGTAGAAGATCGTAGATGAGAAGTTCGAGATCCATTTGTTCATGCGGTACTGGACGCGCAGGGGGACGCAGGCGCTGATCGCCAGTGGGTGCCCATTCATATAGTCTTCGTCCAGTTGCTTGAGGGTGCGGAAGAGTGAGTCGGCCAGCCCTTGTTCGGCAGCCTCTTTGCTCAGGACCAGCGGGGGGAGCTGCTTCTCGTCGCCCACCAGGATGAAGCGTTTGGCGAAGCGCAGCGCACCCAGGATGGCCGGCACGGTCAGTTGCCCCGCTTCATCGATGATTGCGACGTCGAAGCGCATATCGAAGCTAGCGAGCTCGCCCGCCGTGGGAGTGTATTTATCCGCCGACCATGTTGCGGTGGTGGTGGCGACAACAGGCATATGGCTGAGCGCATCGCGCACGGCATCGGGATATTGGAGCAGGCCCTCCTGTTGCGTCTGCTCATCGGCTGAGGATGGCTGAAGTGCCTGCAGGCGCGCCTCCACGAGCTCTTTCAACAGGTGGGGCTTGACGCTCTCATCCACGCTGCGCTCGTGTCCCAGGCGCAGGTAGTCGTGAAAGCCCTCTTTATCGAGCCGCTTCAACATGTTATCGACCGCCTGATTGGTAAAGGCTGCGAGCATGACGCGCTGGCCCTGCTGGCTGAGCCGTTTGACGATCTCCGCGATCACGCTGGTCTTCCCAGTGCCCGGTGGACCGTGGATGAGCAGGAAATCCTGCATCTCCAGCGCGCGCTCCAGCGCGAGATTCTGTTCGCGGTTGAAATCGGCTCGTGGGCTGGTGGCCTGGTGGATGAAGCGCGGGCGTACCTTGCCGGCCACAACGTCGCGCAGGTGGGAGTCGGCCTGGAACCAGCGCAGCAGGTTTTGCTGTGTACGCACATGCACCAGATCGTTATCGTAGCGGTCGATCAGCGTGGGATGGGCGATCAGCTCGCGCGTCCAGACCGTCACCTGCTCGGAGCTGATCGCGATAACGGTCCCCGTAACCACCTCGCCGGTGATAGGATCGCCGTTGCTGAGCAGAATCTCGTCACCGTCACGCAATTCTGAAGTATTTGTACAGCGAAAGGTCTGCTCCCAGCCATCCCTGTCCACGAGCGGTCCCGTCAGCGGTTCCAGGCCCAGTATTGCCGTGCCACGCTCGATGCGTTCGGAGACGGGCGTTTTCCATAGCAGCGCCTGTTGTTGCTCTCCTGCTCGTCCCTCCATTTGTAGTAGCCAGAAGTACTTCGAAAAAAAAATACGATTCTCGATCGTGTCAATAGGCGATAGCCGTGGACTTGCCGCATGTGGCGCGGCTGTATCGGAGTCTGACTCAGGTGTGTCGTGCTGAAAAGTCGCACGGTTATCTATCTCCGGCGGCTGCCAGTCCAGCAGCGAGGAGACGTTCTGGCACTGATTGAGCATGGCGCATTTTGTGCAGCGCGAAGGCCCCGGCGGTGCGGTCGGGATGCCGGTGATCTGGCTGAGGATGAGGGTATTGCGCGTCTCGTTGACACGCTGAATCTCGCGTATGCTTGCGGGGATGCCGAACGCCTGCGCGTATCCAGGCGTGCCTGAATACAGCAGCGTTGCCAGCGCCTTCTTCATCTTCGAGTCGCGTCGCACGGTGAGCAGGGCATGATAGCCGTACACCTGCCAGCGATGCTCGCGTTTGGGAAGCTCGCCTGTCGCGCCGCCGGTCTTCAGTTCCAACAGGCGCTGGCGACCCGACTGCTGCCAGAAGAGGTCGAGCCGTCCGCGCAGCCCGATCTCGGGTGCCAGGAGAAAGGTCTCGGCGCGTACCTGGTTGCCTGATTGGTGCTCCCGCTCGTCGGCATAGGTGGCTGGCATGTCCCACAGCGTATTGCGCTCACTCTCGTACCAGTGTGCGAGGCTCTCAAGATGGGGCACCACGTCGGCGCGCATGCCCTCGACGGAGACGTTCGCCAGCGCCATCTCGATGCTGTTGAGCTGCAGCGCCTGTTCCAGGTGTCGGTGCAATGCGTCCAGCGCTGTCTCCTCTCCCGCTTGCTCATCGGTCGCCGTGTGAGAGGTAAACTTGCCACGATCGTGCTCTTTTAGCAGCTCTTTAAAGCAATGGTGCACCAGGTTGCCGCGTATCGTCGCCGCCGATGCCGGGGAGGGGCTGAAGCGGTTGAGCATGTGCTGGCGCGGACAATACTCGGCCATGTTGAGATCGGTGATGTTGAGCAGCGTATCGGGTTCCAGGACGGCAAGCGTGTAGGCGTTTCCTTTATAACAGCGCCTGCTTCTTCCTTTATATTCGACAAGCGCGGGAGGGCTGGGCAGGTGGTAGACGCGCATCGTGAGCTGGTAGTTGCCTATAACGTCGCCCCGGTTCTTGAGTTCGCGGATCAGGCTCCGGTAGTACTGATCGGGCAACTGCACCTCGACGCGTGCGGCCCCGGTGTCGAGAATGACGACCGGCGTTTTAATGCCATCGAGCAGGCGTTCATTGGCGGTTACCACGCGTCCCTCGAGCTGCGTACAGGAACTCCTGGAGTCGAGGGCACAAAGAAAACATTCGCGCTCTGCTTGCCTGTCGATATCATGTGTAGCCATCGCACACTCTCCCGTCGCGTAGTCTTTACAGGGCGTAGCATCGCCAGTAGCATGGTTGCTCGTTTTTGCTCCCGTGCAGGCAGTGGTATCTATTCAGGTCCCTCTTTCCGGACTCATCAGCGCCAAAGGCGCTTCACAAGGGTGTTGATGTGGGTGGTGGGGTTTGCGGCCCCGGGCCGCAAACCCCACCACCCACATCAACACAGGCGAGCCGCCGCAGGCGGCGAGAGTATCTGAATAGATACAGGCAGTGTAATGTACGAACAAAACTTCGTCAAGGGAAAAGCATGGTAAAATAGGATGAATTCTTTGCGTAGCTCAAAAAGATACATAGAAATGAGGACATGCTCATGCATCCCTTCCCGGTGCGTACCATCACGCTCGGTATCGCCGATGCGCATCCTCTTTCGGCGGCGGCGATCGCGCAGGCTCGAAAGATCCTTCTGAGCGCCCGTAGGCGCTTCAATGACGGCGGGTATGATGTGCAGACGCTGCGCCTCTCCACACGTCCGCTATTCGACGACCTGGGCGACTGGTCGTCGGGAGCTCTCGTGAAATATGCCAGGGAGCTACAGAGCATGCTTGACGACGCCGGTCTCGGCTTCTGCTCACTGGGAACCGCGCAGGTGGCGCGCCCCACTTTTCCGCTGGAGCGCCTGAACCTGCTCGCCGATCTCTTGATTCCTACCCACGCCTTGTGTGCAACGGTGCAACTGGCGACCGTAGAGCATGGTCTGCGCGCTGAGGCGGCCCTTCCGACGGCGCTGATCATCCAGCGCCTGGCCCAGGAGACTGCGGAGGGGCAGGGCAATTTTCGTTTCGCGATGTTGTCCTGTGTCGCGCCCGGCACGCCCTTTTTCCCTGCCGCGTATCATAGTGGACCAGCCAGCCTGGCGATCGGCTTGCAGGGGGCGAGCATCATCACCGATGCGCTGCAGGCGCGCGTCGCGGATACCGTGCAGGCGACCAATCTCGCCCTGGTGGAACAGTGGGTGCGCGCCGCCCTACTTGAGAGCGCAACCCCCGTTGTCGCGCTGGGACAGGAGCTGGCTCAGGAACATCAACTGCTCTTTGGAGGTATAGACCTCTCACCTGCGCCGATGGGACCAGACAGTATCGCGGCGGCGATGGAGCTGTGCGGCTACGGTCCAGTCGGTACGTATGGAACGCTCTCCGTCGCCGCTGCGTTGACGAGCGCGCTAAAAAGTACCGGACTGCCAACCTGCGGATATTGTGGACTTATGTTGCCCGTGCTGGAGGATGCCGGCCTGGGGAGCCGCTGGGAAGAGGGATACCTCAATGCGCAGCAACTATTGCTCTATTCGGCGGTCTGTGGCACGGGTCTGGATACGCTACCGTTGCCGGGTGACTGTCCCACCGAGACGATCGCACACCTCTTGCTCGACGTAGCAACGCTCGCCCTGCGCTTACAAAAACCGCTCTCTGCCCGCCTTTTTCCGGTTCCAGGCCGGGGCGTTGGCGAAAGGACCGCGTTCAGCTCGCCCTTTCTCACCAACACGATAGTGAAAACTCCGTTGTAGTAGGGATGGGGCTTGCTCCCATCCGGCCTGGAAAGTGAGATTATGCCTATGAGGAGGGCTCTGTAGAGATCGGATGGGGACAAGCCCCATCCCTACTGTTCGTGAAAATGTCTTGAGGCCGGGCGTCTATTCTGACAGATCGAGATTAACGTTCGTGCCCCAGAAGGCGTCCACCACGCCGTTGTAAGAGTTCTTGATGCTTTCGTAGAGGCGCGCGTTTTCGATTGCCAGCGCGGATAGGCTTGCCAGTACCGACAGGAACTGGACATCATCATTGTTGAACGTTGTCGGCTCGTCTGTATACACACGCATCACGCCGATCGCTTCGCCGCGCACCTCTAATGGGACGCAGAGGATGGAGACCAGTCCTTCGCGCCTGGCGGCCTCCGGGTACTGAAAGCGCGGATCGCTGCGGACATCGGCGATGTAGACCGTCGCTCCTTGTAATACCTGGCTATCGATAGGGCTTTTTACCATATCGACAGGACCCTTTGCCAGGTAATCCCCGCTCAACCCGTAGACCGCGCTAGAGCGCAGATGTCCCGTGGTGCGATCGAGTAAGCGTAGTCCACACGCCTTCACCTGCATCGCCTCGGTAATACTCGTCACAATGCTCTGTAGTACCTGGTCGAGTACGAGGCTCGACGAGATCGTCAGCGCGGCCTGATAGAGCGCTGTATAGTAGTCACTGTGAGTGCGAGACGGAGGATCAGTCTCGTGAGAATGTGTTGTCATCGTCTTTACCTCCCGATTTATACCTCCTTGCATTCAAATGAGTGCGAAGCACTGGCTGCGAAGGCAGCGTTTTTGAATGGAGTCTGGTATTATGCTGCTGTGTACATGCTATTGAGAATCACAAATACGTCCTCGTATGTCTCCATTGTACCATACATATGCCTCGGGAATAGGACACAAAATACTACATGCCCATCTGCCTGGAACAGCGTTAGACACTTGCTATCCGGGGATGGGCTAAATGGCAGCTATCGCCAGTGGTCGTTCACCAGAACCTTAGTGGGTCCCTGCCTGGTGACGAGGCGGGTCCTGTACCAGCCAGACGCGACACGGGGCATTGGCCAGCACGTATGGCACTGTCTTGCCCAGATCGTTCGGAGCTCTGTATTCAGGACGGACATACCCAATTAAGATAAGCGCACAATTATGGTCTTTCGCTTCGTCGACGATGGCAGGTCCTGCATCGCGTGCCTGGACGACTTCTGCAATCGCTTCGCAACCGACGCGTTCAGCTATCTGCATAGCTGAATTAAGCAATTTATCTGCCCGATCGGATTCCTGTGTCAGGACGGCCTTTAGCGGTAACGCACGTGGTACCTCTATCACGTGTACGAGATGGACCTTACGTCTGGCTCCTTTCGCCATCTGACACCCAAGATAGACCAGGTTAAAATCGAGTTGCTCACCGCCGATCACTACAGCGATATCCCCGATGACGTTCCCACCAAGGGCCGACCTGCTCATCTCTGTCTCTTCTCGGGCCTTGGAGCCCCATAAGTGAACCATGATTTTTTCCCTCTTGAATGGAGCGGATAAACGGTATCGTCGAGCACCTCTTCCCGCCATGGCTATGACGTAAGTCAATGCACGACATTCGGATTCCTCTGAATTCTAATACTAAGTACTACAGTAGTCAATGTTCCAAATATCTATAATGGAATTGTCCCTTTAAAACGTAATGCTACTTTACTTGGTTACGCGCGAACTTCCACAAAATGTGATATCTGAACACTGCTTCTTGCATCGCTCTCTTCTCCTTCCCCATCCTTGAGGATCAGAGACAACCTTCACCTGAAAGGTTGCGAAAAGGACGACTTACATAGTCGTCCTGATATTTTATCTCAAAGTGCTAATCTGGTTCAATGGTTGCTGTAAGTCCATAGGTGAGCAGGCGTTCCTGGTAGTATTCCGCTTCCTCTCTGGGACAGACGATGACGATTGCGCTCCCCGTCAGGTGGGCCGTGAGCATGATGTGCTCGGCCTCCTGAGACGAGAGGTGGTTGACCGCATGGAGGAGCGCGAAGATTACGTAATTCATTTCATTATAATCATCATCGAAAAGAATAACCTTGTAGGGCGGCAGGATCTGGGCCCTCTGGCGCGTGATCTCCTCTGGTCGCGTCTGTAGACGTGGTGGCGATAAATACTCATTAATCATGGCGAATTTCTCCATAGTAGAGAAGCCCTACTTCATGGTATTGAGATGAGTGCGAAGCACTGGACGCGGGAGTATGGTTCCCGCACAAGAAAAGTTATACCGACAAATAGAATACAGCGCCTTGTTGTACTTAATTTATTGTAACCAAGAGTCGTGCATTTTTCTAGTGCTGACGAAAAGTGTCCTATCGACGAAAAAGTGGGATATAATGAAATAACTCTCAAGAACAAACATACACTATCTACTATACGAGAGCGGAGGGCGCATATGATACAGAAGCAGACGACGCTGGCGGAGGCGGTGGCCTCGGTCGCTGATGGGTCCATCGTGGCCCTGGGCGGCAACACGCTGCATAGGGCACCGTGTGCGGCTGCCCATGAGCTGATTCGTCAGCGCAGGCGAGGATTAGAGCTGGTGAAGACGGCGGGCGCCTATGATGTCGATGTGCTCGTTGGGGCGGGCGTCGTCGATCGAGTGGCAGCAGGCTTCATCGGCTTCGAGAACGTTTTTGGCCTTGCCCCCCAATACCGGCAGGCGGCTGAGCAGGGGCGTATCCAGGTCAAAGAGCACGCCTGCTATACCGTGATCACCGCGCTGCGCGCCGCCGTGCAGGGTGTGCCTTTCCTGCCAATCGCGGGTATGCTCAATTCGGACCTGATGCAGGCGAGCGGCTTCAAGACGGTGACGGACCCCTACAGTGGACGAGAGCTGGCGGCGGTGCGGGCGCTACGTCCCGATGTCGCTATTGTACATGTGCAGGAGGCGGACGAGCAAGGCAATGGTCGTATCTTTGGCACGGTCTTCGAGGATGATCTGATGGCCCGCGCTGCGCGCCGCGTCATCCTGACCTGCGAGCGGCTGGTGAGCGCCGGGGAGACGGCGCGTACTCCCGAACTGACGACTATTCCCGGCCTGCTCGTAAGCCATGTCGTCGTTGCTCCACATGGCGCGCATCCCTGTAGCTGTGGCGATCTCTATAGCTATGATTATGACTACCTGGCGCGTTACGTTGAGGCGTGCAGCAGCCCTGAGCGTTTTCGGGCCTGGCTGGACGAGAACGTATATGGAAGGGTGGCGGCCTGATGGTTACTGAGATGACCGTTGTGACGCCGGATACGATGATGGTTATCGCTATGGCGCGGCTCTTACGCAACGGCGAGCGCGTCTTTCACGGTGTGGCCTCGCCTCTGCCCATGGTCGCTATCCTCCTGGCGCAGCGCCTGCAAGCTCCTGACCTGGTGTACATCAATATCACGGGCGGCGTGAACCCGCTGCCAGAGTCGTTGCCCGGCACCACGGTCGATCCGCGCCTGGCGCACGGTTCGCACGTGATCCTGCGCCTGGCCGATATCTTCGATATGTCGGCGCGCGGCGATCTGGATACGGCCTTCCTGGGTGGCGTGCAGATCGACGGGCAGGGGCGCATCAACATGAGCGTCATCGGCCCCTATGATCATCCTAAAGTGCGTCTCCCTGGTGGCGCTGGCAGCGCCGCCATCCTGCCTACCGCCGGACGCACTATCCTCTGGCGTACGAAACACGATCCACGCACCTTCGTCGAGAAGCTGGCGTTCGTGACCGCCGGCGGCAACGTGGATCGCGTCGTCACGCCGCTCTGCGTCTTCGTCAAGAGGGATGGACGCCTGTATCTTGAAAGTATCCACCCCTATAGCTCGGCTGAGGAGGTCAGAAGGCAGACGGGATTCGCGGTAGAGACAGAAGGGGTCCCCTTCACGCCAGCTCCGACGCCTGCTGAGCTTGCTGCGCTGGCCGCAGTGGACCCTGAGAATGTAAGGCTGGTAGAGTTCGCGTAGACGCGCTATGTACGCGGCCTCACGCTTCTATCGATCTTGCCGCCGCCATTGATGAGCATTGCGCGCGCGCGTGACATCCTGCTGATATTCTCGGCATCGCTCAGGCGCAGCGCGACGACAGTGAGTGCTCCCTTTGGTGCCCTGGTCGGCGGCGGGCTGAGCCGCGACATGTCCTGTCCGATCGCTCCACGCACGCGACCGCGCCTCAGCAGTCCGACAATGATACCGATTACGATGCCGACGACGGTGCCGATGATGAGCGTCGTCGGCTCCGGAAGCTTGAAGGGAAAGCTCGCTGCAAACGCCACTAAGCCCAGGACCAGGCCAAAGACGATGGCGAGTACGGCTACCAGTACGGGATTGGGACCCGAGCGCTGCACCTGCAAAAAGGTATCTCGACGCGCGATATTCGGCCCGTGTTCGCGAAATTGTCCATTCTCGGCTACATCCGACGGCAGTTGAAATACCTCTTCGTCGCTGAAGCCTTCTTTGCGCAGTTTTGCCGCTGCCGCCTCCGCCTTCGGCTCATCAGGAAAAACCGCCAGCAGATCGTAGCTGCCCGGTTGTTGTTGCTGTTGCATAAAAATGGCTCCTCATATGACCTACTATAGACTCTGCCACATTATACACGCTCTTCTAGCTCCTTGATGCGCTCCATCTGTCGTCGATTCCACTCATCGTCCGCGTAGGGAGTAGCGAACCATGCCTCCAGGATCTCCTTAGCGATCGCTTCCGAGGTTGTTCTGAGGCTCATCGCGAGCACGTTCGCGTGGTTCCAGGTGCGTGCGCCGCTCGCGGTCTGAGCGTCGTGGCAGAGCGCAGCCCGTATACCGCGCACTTTGTTCGCGGCGATCGAGGCGCCGGTCCCCGTCCAGCAAAAGACGATCCCCTCGTCTGCCTGTCCATGCGCCACGGCCCCGGCAACCCGGCTGCTAGTGAGCGGCCAATCGGTTTCAGGATCGTTCGTGCTCAGGGGACCGAAAGGTAGAATCTCGTGGCCGCGCTTCTCTAGCTCTGCAACGACAAAATCAGTAAGGTGTGTGCGTTCGTCGCTCCCGATGGCTATCTTCATGCCGCTCTCCTTTGTGGTAAGGTCTCGTTAAAATGGCTTCTGCTGAATAGATTCTAGCACAGAAGCGATCTCCTGGCGTATGCGATCGTTGTTCGCCATCTCTCCTTTGACCTTCTCCCAGCCGTGCATGATCGTGGTGTGATCGCGTCCCCCCAGCTCTGACCCGATCTGGAGCAGGGAGGCGCTGGTCTCCTCGCGCATCAGATACATTGCCACCTGGCGCGGCCACACGATCTCGCGGTCGCGCTGCTTGCCGCGAACCAGAGCGGCATCGACATGATAGTACTGGCACACGCCTTCCAGCACCTGTGAGACCGACAAGTTGGAAGAGGGCTTCTTGTCGCTATAGATATTTTCGAGCGCCTTGACCGCCAGGTTGATAGTAAGCGGCGCGTCGTGCAGTGTGGCAGAGGCGATAACGCGGTTGAGCGCGCCCTCAAGCTCGCGCACGTTGCTGCACTCGGGGCGGGCGATGTAGTCGATAACCGAGCTCGGAACGGAGAAGCGTAGCGAGTCGGCCTTCGAGCGCAGAATCGCCAGTCGATGCTCGTACTCTGGCGGCTGAATGTCTGCCAGCAGGCCCCACTCGAAGCGCGACCTGAGCCGGTCCTGCAGGCTATGGATCGCCTTGGGCGGACGGTCGCTGGTCACGACGATCTGTTTGTTCGCGCTGTGCAGCGAATTGAAGGTGTGGAAGAACTCCTCTTCGGTCGACTCTTTGCCGGCGATGAACTGGATATCGTCAACGAGCAGAATATCAATCTGGCGATATTTGGCGCGGAACTCCTCGGTCTGCTGAAAACGGATCGCATTGATGATCTCATTGGTAAATTTCTCCGAAGTGACGTACAGGACGTTCAGGCCGCGCTCCTCCCCGACGTGTCCGACGGCATGCAGCAGGTGGGTCTTGCCCAGTCCTACACCGCCGTAGAGGAAGAGCGGATTGTAGATATGCCCAGGATTTTCGGAGACCGCGAGCGAGGCGGCGTGCGCGAGTTGGTTCGATTTGCCGACGATGAAGGCGTTGAATGTGTAGCGCGCATTGAGCAGCCCTGGATTGGGGAAGAGCATTGCGACGTCGGGCTCTTTTTTGTCCCCCACCTCCGGCTGCTCGCTCGATGCGGCCTGGACGCCGTAGAGGTCGGGGGTATGTAGAGCATTTTCTGGAATGCGGTGTACGCTTGTATAGGGCAGCGTGGGCGCCGCTGAGGTCATCGCAGCAGCCGCTGCGGCATCGGCGATGCGCTTCTCGCGCTGCGCTGCGCGTTTGCGCGGCAGGCGATAGGAGCGTTTTTGCGTGGGCATGTTCTCCCCGGTAGCAACTCCCTGCTCGATGCTCTCTTTTGCTACCACGAAGCGTACTTCGACAGGGTGTCCGGTGATCTCTGTGAGGGCCGTGTGGATCGTATCCATGAAGCGCGCCTCAAGGTGTGCTTTGGCAAATGTCGTAGGAACGCGTACGATAAAAATGCCATCTTGAAAGGAGAGCGCCGAAGTGCCCTGGAACCAGGTTGTAAAGATTTCGGGTTTGACTTTTGCCTGCAACCGTTCTATTGTTGTCTGCCATATCTGTTTTGCATTCATTGCGCTCACCCCCTCTGGGGATATTGTACCCGTTAAAAAATAAAAAAATAGTACTTACAGAAGTAGGGTATCTTTTTGTCGGCGGACTGTAATGGTAGCATTAAATCAAAACGCTGTAAAGCCCCTCTTTCGGTCCCAAAATTGAGAACTATATCATAGGCTTTTGGTCGTGGTTCGAGTATACTGAGCCAGAAGATATTCGTTAAAATGTGTAAATAGCTACGATAGCGGTCTGCTTATCATCTAAATTGCCTTTTCGCGCGTATACTTTTGTGCTAAGGAGTGTCCCATGGTCCTATATAAAATCTTCTCTTCTCTAAGACGTTGCCTGGATGGTCGGCGGCAACAGTTTTTTCTCCCGTCTCGTCGTGCTTTTCGTTTGCAGGCGCAATGGCCCATCCTGGCGGGTTGCGTTCTCCTGGCAAGCGCAGTGCTGACGTCTTGTTCGGGTCTGAACCTGGGTGGCAGCCCGAGTCCCAGCCCGACCGGGAAGGCGGCGACGCCGACGCCCACCACTACTGCGCTGGCCCGGCTCCACTGGTGTGATAAGCCGCTCATGGTGTTCCGTGATCTCGCGGCCTCTGGCACGCCGGGCGTCAAGGCCGGCAATCCTACGACCATTACCGACTGGAGCGTGGTGGAGCCGCGGCTTGGTTTCACCGTCTATCTGCCCGCGACGCTGCCGACCGGCTCTTGCCTGGTCAGTGCCTCTGGCACGGTGCGTGATCCTATTCTGGGTAGTAATTTTGTCATTGGATATATCCTACCCGATCATAGTTCTATCACCCTTTCACAGGCGCCACAGCGTACACAGAGCACTGCATTCCAGTGTAGCCTGGTACCTGGCACAAGCGGAACGAAGGCGACGCCGACGCCTACCACTTCTCAGGGGCCGACGCAGTTCTGTTCGGGGGCGCGCGGATCGACGAATATCGTCTTCTCGTCAAGTGGCAAGACCGCTGCTTTACAACAGTTTTTTAATGCGTTACAGCCAGGTGTGGACTGGGTGCCCACTGCGTGATATATCAGGATGATTGATAGCGTTTATTGTGGACTTGCGTTGTTTCTTCTTGATTGTTATAGTATTCATGTTTATGAGGCCGTGAAGATTCGGTACGCCATTCGTCGTAGTATTGGGATAACTGGTCGTACCGGGTGGTTCTTAATAAATGTACCGTCCAGTTTTAGGGATGAGGTGAGCACTCCCCCTTTCGGGATATCGGTTGGGAGTACCCTCGACGGTCAAGTTTTACTTCTGGTATAATAACAGAAGTTTTGCGCTTGCATGTGTATCGATGTATGCGTGCTATATGGGAGGAACTTTTATGATGGACAAGGATAAGTGTCCCTATTGCGGAGCCGATACACGGCCAGGGGATAATTTCTGCTTGAATTGCGGCAATCGCCTGCCTTCGGCAACTCCCTCCAATGTATCACAGCCGCCGGGCGATGCTACAGTGCCCGCCGCAGAAGACTGGGGTCAGTCTCGGGATGCTGCACCGGATCACAACATTGGGAGTTGGGATAATGACGCCGGTGCGACGATAGCGGATCCAGGTTCAGAGCAATCCTACGTTGCTCCGACCGTGCCGCCTCAGAATAAGGGTGGCATCGAACAGCCTGCGCGCTTCATCTTACGTGCGGACAATGGCGATGTCTTACAGGAATATCCGCTCGATAAGCCTGAGATCACTATTGGGCGCGCGCCCAACAGCGATATCCTGCTGTCGAAGGATAAGTTGACTTCACGCCGCCACGCTACAGTACGCTATGAGAACGGTGCCTACCTCTTGCGCGATGAACGCAGTGCGAATGGTACTTTTGTCAATGGGCAGCAGATTGAAGAACTCGCACCCGTTGACCTCAAAGATGGCGATCATATCGGCATCGGCGAACACGAACTGATCTTCCATGCCTTTGGCTCCGTTGCCGAGCGCGTAGAGGATCTACCAACCGTGTCGGTACCCTACGAGCCTCCAACGTACCGCACGCAGGATGATTCACAGCGAACGGTTGCATCCAGCGATGACTATGGCACGAGTTCGATCGCCCATGAACCAGAAGTCGCCGATCAGTCGGATGCATCAACGATCGCCGCACCGCCCGAGCCGGTCAGTCCCGCGACGAATGGCTCTTCGCCGGTTGTGCCGCAGGCACCCGTTGAACCCGAGATGCCTGTGCAACCTGTACCGGCTATACCTATACCCTCGACTGTGTCGTACGCATCTGCGACCCCGAGCATGGCGACCGTTTCACGTTCGGCGGCTCCGGTGTCCCCTAACTCTTCAGTATCGGAGAATGTTCCTATGACGGCAAGTTCACAGTCTTCCACGGGGAATGAGGCAGGCGTTACCTTTAGTCGCCTAAACACTCTGGCGCAGCCTGCCTTGCCAGATATCACCGCTCTGATTGCGGCCCTCTCATCGCTGGATGGACAGGTCATGTCGTTACAGGAGCAGCTCAACGAGACGCAAGAGGCGATGCGCGTTCACGATGCCGAGGTGGCCCAGACGGCCAATCAACTCCGCTCCGGCGTGCGGAAGGTCTCTGAGCGCATGGACAATACCATCGCTGATATTGCGCGCAACCGCGAGGCGCTGGCCTGGTCCGAATTGCTGCAACTGATGGAAGACGTGATGAACAATCCGCGCGATATCGAGTATGTCACCAAGCTGGCGCGCAAGGCCCGTGAGCTGAACAAGGTGTTCCAACTCCACCAGAGTGTGCTCAATACCATGGCTGAGTGCAACAGCCTGTTACGCGGCATGATATTCGAAGACAATAGATAGGTACCGACCGGGCAAATACATGTACAAACAAATCCTTGTAGGGAGTGTCGCCGTTGACGCTCCCTCACCGTCTGCTCTCTTACAGAAAAACAGTACTTTTGATGCGATCGTTATCGGTGCGGGCCTGGGCGGCCTCTTAAGCGCTGCAGAGCTACTCCAACGAGGGAAGCGGGTAGTGGTGGTAGAGCGGCTTGCGCACAGTGGAGGCCGTTTCACCGCGAAGACCTTTCAAGGGGTCCAGGTCAGTACGGGGGCCGTCCACATGGTTCCGTTCGGCAGCAGCGGCGTGCTGTCGCAGATGCTGGCGCGCCTCGCTGTGCCACATCGTTTCTTTGATGCCGATGTCTTCGGCTCGTTTCACGTGCACGGCAGGCAGTATCGCTCGCGCGGCCTGCTGGGCGTCTTCAAGTTTCTGGGTCCCCGGCAGTTCTTCTGGTTTACGCGCCTCGGTTATCTTATGTTCCTTCACCCTCTGCCGGCGCACGAGCGGCGTATCTCCTTCAAAGCTTGGCTACAGCGTCACATCGATGTAGAGCGCAATTCCCAACTGGTCGCCTTCTTCGAACGCATCTCGCGCTTCGCGCTGAGCCTTGAATTGGACCAGGTGAGCACCGAAGAGGTCATTCGCACGACGAAGAATATGTTCCGCTTCGGCGCGCCCGCTATTGTGCACGGAGGCTGCGGCGAACTGACGCGCCAACTGGAGCAGCACGTCCTCGATCAACACGGCGAGGTGCGCCTCTCCTGCGATGTGCTCCAGATCGTGCAGGAGGACGGCCACGTGACGGGCGTCTGCGTGCGCGACAAGGCGAGCAAGGAAGAGTATACGCTTACCGCTCCCCTGGTGGTGAGCGATATCGGTCCACGCGCGACGGATGCACTGCTGGCAGGCCACCGTGTGACGCAGGCCGAGGCGCTCAAGGGTGCGCAGGAAGAGACTTTACGGGAGGCGGTCGGACTCAAAGTGCACATCCTCAGTGATGTCTCGCTGATCCCCCATAAAGGGATTATGTATTGCCTGGATACGCAGCGCATCGCGGGTATGGTGCAGCCGACCAATAGCGATCCTCGCCTCGCGCCTCCTGGCAAGCACCTGTTGATCAGCCACCAGGTGATGCAAAGCAAGAAGCAGGATGCCGACCAGGAAGCGCAATACGATGTCGAGGCGGAACGCAAGCTAGCCCTCGCCGACCTGCGTATGCTCTTCGGCGAGGCGTTCGATAAGCACTGTCGCGTGCTCACGATGGGGACGTATCGCGGCGAGTGGCCGGTGAACCGTAGCGCTCAGGGCGAGGATGCGCAGCCTGTGACCTCGCTCCCCGGACTGTATCTTGTGGGCGATGCGGTTAAGCCCTCTGGCTACTTGATGGTCGAGGGCGTTGCGCAGAGCGTCAATTGTTTCCTCGATCTGCTCGAAGGCACCAACCAGCAGCATCATGGGCGACGCAACGTGATCGCGCCGCCGTCCCGCCTGAACGCGCTCCGCTGGCTGTGGAAGGCTCCAGGCAACTCTAACCGGAGATAAGGAGCTCGATGAATGGATGCTAGAGATATGGCCCCTCATTATCTTGTGACGGGAGGCGTGCCGCTGCATGGCGAGGTCACTGTGAGTGGGGCGAAGAACGCGGTGACGAAGATGCTGATCGCGTCTCTGCTCACGAAGGAGCCCTGCGTCCTGCGCAACGTTCCCTTGCTTGGCGATCTGGACCTGACCGTGCGCCTCTGCCAGGACATGGGTTCCCGCACACAACTGGTGGACCATACGCTCGCGATTCACACTCCTTATATCGAAAAGACAGTTGTCTCGACCAGGGTGGGTGGCCTGAATCGTATCGCCGTCCTGACGATTGGCCCATTGCTGCACCGCTGCGGCGAGGCGATGATCCCCAAACCGGGCGGTGATCGCATCGGACCGCGCCCCATTGACTATCATATCGAGGGCCTGTGCAAAATGGGCGCGAACATTGTCGAGCGCGAGGGACACTATCATTGCTCCATTACAGAACGGCTGCAAGGCGTCACAATCAAACTGCCCTTCCCCAGCGTCATGGCGACCGAGAACTTCCTGCTCACTGCCTCACTGGCGCAGGGCGTCACCATCATCGAGAACGCCGCTATGGAGCCAGAGATCGTTGACCTGATCAAACTCCTGCAGAAGATGGGCGCGATCATCGAGATCAAGGTTGATCGCCGCATCGTGATCGACGGGGTGGATAAGCTCCACGGCGCCAGCCACACCCTGCTCAGCGATCGTAACGAGGCCGTCTCGCTCGCCATTGCCACGTACCTCACACGCGGCGATGTCTACCTGCACGGTGCCCAGCAGGATACCCTGCTTACCTTCCTGAACACACTCTCCAAGATGGGCCTGGGCTTCGAGATCGACGATGGCGGCATCCGCTTCATCGGCGCTAATAGCGCGCCGCCCGCCATCGCCCTGGAGACCGATGTGCACCCCGGCTTCATGACCGACTGGCAGCAGCCCTTCGTCGTTCTGCTCACCCAGGCCGAGGGTATGTCGGTGGTCCACGAGACGATCTACGAGGACCGCTTCGGCTACACGAGCGCGCTGGAGAGCATGGGTGCACACGTCGGCCTCTACCCCAAGTGCCTGGGCGAGGTGCCGTGCCGCTTCCGCGAGAAACAGTACATGCATAGTTGCGTAGTGCGCGGTCCCACGCCCCTCAAGGGCGCGCGCCTCGACATCCCCGATATCCGCGCCGGCTGCTCCTACATTCTCGCCGCCCTATGCGCCGAGGGAACCTCCGAGATCTACGGTATCGAACATATCGAGCGCGGCTACGAGCATCTTGATGAGAAGTTGCGTGCCCTTGGCGCTCAGATGGAGCGAGTTGTGGGCGAGTGATAAGGAACCTCCCCTAGAATATAGGTAATTCTGGGAGAGGTTCCCCTATCATTCGTTTAATGGGTTGAGTGTACAATCCATAACTTTGCGATATGATCAAGCACTGTTGGATTTAATATGATTAGCATGCAGAGTATCAGAATAACTAATAGTAGCAATAGAATAGATACTATTAGCGTTATCTGAACAGCTACTGTTAGCTGAAGATACCAGCTCAGTATGCTCATCTCTGTAACTTTGGGACGTGATGCCTTCATATTGTTCACCTCCTTTTCTGTCTGATGTGATACCTCTCGAGTATCTGCACAACTTTTGCTGGCATCATTTCCCAATAAGACACGTACTACTTAGTACACTGTACAGGTGTGATACTATGAAGTTGGGCAAACAGAGATATCCGTTTGTGGTCCGATAAGGCGGCGGTACAATAATAACCGGTAGATTACTCTATTCAAGCAAGGAAAGCGATCTACTGATTTTTAAGTGCTAGCCGCTTTTTTCTGTTACTAAAAAATGGCTATGGTACCGGAACCTTATGTCTTTAAGTATAAAAGATAAAACGGACAAATGCAACCGAAAAATAGACTAAAATGCGATAAGAAGATATATCGACATATTTAATCGACATATTTAAATGAAATGCATTATAGAAATGCGTCTATTTAGGTGAAATATTGATATAATTAGATATATCTCTTGTAAGGGATAGCGTATAATATATTTATAAGTGTGTAGTTGTTGGTTTGTGATTACTTCGTGTATTGGGGTAACTAGCTTAAAAGGAATATAATAGATTCAAATGTTTTGAGGGGGTTAGAAAAAATGACAGATGGAAGATGGGAATTAGACGATCTACTGGACGCGCCAGAGGTAGCGGAGATATTGCACGTAAGTTCGAAGACAGTCAATCGTTTAATCGCGTATGGTCGTGGAGAACTGCCGGCTATAAAAGTTGGTCAGCGGTGGAAGGTGCGTAGGGGAGATCTGAAGGAGTATCTGCAAAAAAGAAGTGGAGCCAGTAGAAACCAGACGTTTGACCTTTCAGTCGAAGCGCAAAACGATACTAGTAAAGATAATATGTATAGTTTGGAGCTACAGAAGAAACGCCTGGAAGTAGCTGACGCGGCACTTGAGATAGCCACGAAGATGGTCAATAGTTTGCATCCTGATGGGGATAAGAAGAAGAAGGCAGAGCTTATTCGTATCGTGATGTCTGAACTGCTGGATACGGAAAATACTCAAAGCCTGGAGCTAATTGTCCAGAAGATTCCTCCAACTGGTCATCAGTAAGTGGTATGAGTAGTAAAAACTTAGAAATTCGTAATAATAAGATGCTTCACATTCCGGTCATTCCTATCCTGAAAGCTCACGAGATATTTCTTCTCAAAAATGCTGATGTTCAGGCCCGACCGATCGTACAGAGCGAGAATGGCGGGCGTATTTTTGATGACGAGCATAAATTGAGCCTGGCAATGGTGGATGAGATAGTGTGCGAGGCGCTCCTGGTCCCTCATCGTAAACTCGTTCTGAGCGTATGTGCTGAACTCGCTATCGTAGGGCGGATCTAAAAAAATAAAATCGTTGGCCTGTGGTGAGTACTTGCGCAGAAACGCTGCGAAGTCCATATTTTCGATAACCGTATTGCTGAGATGTGACTGCAGTTCGTGCGAATGCATATACGCAACCTTGCGCGCGAGGTCTTTGCGATTGTAGGAGATCCCTCCATAAGGCACGTTGAACGCGCCCCGGCTGTTGTAGCGAAACATGGACGCGTACGCGTTCTCTCTGACAAAGAAGAAGATCGCCGCCGCCTGGGCAGGCGCTATCTCGTAAGCACCGATGTTATTGTGAAGGTGTCTGAGATGCATGTAGAACGCACTTTTTAAGGCGCTTTCGATATTCGCGCTTATGTCAGCGTCGGGCAGGCGCCACTTTTTGCGTTCTAACCTTTTCATACGCTGTGTTTTGCCGAGCAGATTCCTCTGCAGCTCGCGCATAAAGTTTTCGACGTGACGATTGAAAAAAGCCTCGAACGGACCCCTGAAGTCTTTTTCATGCTGGTAAACAAAGGCGAGAAGGCGCTCCATCATCTCCTGTAGCGAGTCTTCATCCAGGGAGTACGCTTTGTATATCGCGATCAGCTCCCTGGCTGTGCTATCCATAATTGCACTTATACGCTGCCAGCCGGCCAGCAAGATATCCAGGGCTTGAAAAAACTCGCTGTTCTGCTGTGCGATCATTGTGTACAGGTTGAAGAGTTCGGGCGATTTGTCGTTAATGAACTTTCTGCCTGCCTGCATCGAAAAGAATACTGCACCACCGCCAACGAAGGGCTCGTAGTAGTTCTCGAAAGGAGGGATTAAGGGGAGGATGTATTTCAGTTCTTGTTCTTTGCCTCCTGCCCACTTTAAGAAGGAGGTCAATTTAGCAACCTTTGGTCCCTGTATATCATCTAGTGCTGTGGTCCGTAAAGTCGCCTGTTCATGACTGAGCATATATCTTTGCACCTTTATTAGTTGATGTTTTCACTTTATCAACCCTGCAATGAAAAATCAAGTAACTCCTCAGGCCTCCTCGCCGCTACGCGGCTCGCCAGGTTTTGTATGTGTGCGGGAAAACGGCCCCAGGCCGTTTTCCCGCACACATACAAAACCCCTTGCGAAGCGCCGGAGGCGCTGAGGAGTCTAAAAGAGGGTAAAGCTGAGTCGTTACCATTATCCTATCGTAGCAATATACCAGCGATACATAAAAAGAAGCCAGGGAAGCAATGAGATTTCCTGGCTTCTTTTTATGTATCGCTGGTAAGAATCAGCTCTTCATCCCTGCAGGCCCGTCTTCGCCTCACGTAACTGCTCAGGCGTCAGTATTCTGAACAGGATGATGAGGCTTTCCAGATCGTATTCCAGCCCTATAGAATGTAGCTCCTGACGAATGCGACCGAGGGCGCTGATCTGCGGCGTCGTGACCAGGCCGTAGCTTACCAGGCTTGCCGCTAAAAGTTGGTCAGGGGTCAGTAATTTAAACATAAGTAATATTTCACCAAGCTGATAATTCAAATCCACGCCGCGCAACATACGCTGGATGTTCTGCGCAACCTCCAGGCGATTCTGTGGGACGAGATGACCGGCGAGGAGGACGCTGCCCAACGAACGCGTTGCGCGCCCTGTAAGCACCTGCGGCTGCACAGGCTGGGGCGGCTGTGTTACCGGCGGCATGGGCGGCAAACTTTGCATAATATCAAACAATGCTGCATTATTGTGTGCCGGGTTGATCAGTTCTTTCTCAGGGATACGCTCTCTTTCAGGGATACGCTCTCTTTCAGGGATACGCTGTTCCTGCTCAGGGGTGTGCGAGAGTTTTTCCTGGTCCATAGCATCAGAAATATCGGGCTCGAAAGCATATGGCTCTTCTAGCGTTGTATCGAGTGGCTCCTCCTCGCGATACCCCTCTTCCTCTAGTATAGACTCCATCTGCAAAGCGTCAAACGTCTCTTGTGAGGTTGCGGCCACAGGCTCGACGTGAGGAGGAGAAGCCGGCATGGGCGTCTGTGCTGGTGTGGAGATGGAGGCCAGTGGTGGCATCGCCTGCCCATAATTTGTGCGCGATAGCACATCGGGGCGCCTGCTCCCTTCCGAAGCCGTCTGTGAGCCTCCTACCCGCTCGATCGGTAGATCCTGAATGGGAGATGCGCGCAGCGGCTGCGTGCTGATCTTCCCGCTCACCTGGGCGGGTTGAGCAGCGGTCTGGGGCGCTACATAGTTCACTGGACCGCTCCCTATCGTCTGCTCGGTGCTCACCTGGGCGCGTGTAGGTGGTGCTACCGGTGGCACGTCATGCCGCTGATAGGAGGGACCGGTCTCGTATTTGTTGGTTGTTGCCGTTGGATAGCTGGCCTGCGCCAGGCGCGACAACTGGGCCAGGCCGGATTCGTTGCTGCTCTCTGTGCCTGCCTGTCCATTGGCGAGACGCTGCAGAACGGTGAAGTCGTCCGCGCCGCCTGTCGTTGTTGGGACGTCTGGCACATTGTAAGCTGGCCGGCTCTCTGGTAACGCCGGAGCGGGTGGCTCTCCCTGTGGACTCCAGCTGCGCTGGTTGGGATAGAGAACGGCGCGAATCTTGTCTGTATACGATACAGACTTTGTGCTTGCCGTGTTGTTTGTCGTTGGCACTGTAGAAACGCTGCTTGCCCCATTGACTGGTGCCGTGGGTGCCGCTGACACGCTCGCCGCTTGCTGTGGGTAGGGCGCGGAGCCACTTCTTGGGGCGCTGTTGCCACTCGCTGGACCCTCTACCGCTGAGCGATAAGCTGTCCCGCTGGCGATGGGTGGAGCGCTGCGCGTCGTCGACGTGGGCGCCTGTTGTGGCGCGACTCTGGGCATACGTGGAAGCGTATTGGTCACTGAGCCTGCTCCTGGCACGCGCGCCCTTACCTCGTCAACCAGCCTCATCAGGCCAGGCATCCCATCGATCTCCATATCGGCCATCGTGTTCTGTGAGCGATCCTCAGGGTCTTGCGGACCATAGCCCGCGAGATTGAAGCAGTGGAACGTCAAGACATGAACCCCACGCCCCCTCCGCTGTGTATCTAGTGCTACCCAGAACTCGCGCCGTGCCGTAGCCGCCTGGGCCAGATCGACGAGCACGATCCGTACAGGGTAGCGTGCAAGCGCATCGAATACCTCTACTGCTGTGCGTGCTGTGTGGCACTCGTAGCCCGCGAGCTGGAACTCGCTGGTGACGAGCGCCGTCAATTGTTGGTCGCGCTCAAAAAGAAGAATATGTGGACCACCAGTGCTGATGTTCATACCCTCAAATACTCCGGTTATGCACGCTTCGAAGCTGGATGAGTAGGGGGTGAGTTGTCACATTCGCATGATCCGACTTTCCCCGCTACGAAATCTCCTGGCGTACTCTGTTATTATTAATGCCCTCAAGAGGGCAAGAAATCACCTGTCAGTATAGCGGCTAGTATAGCACACATTCTCGTCAATCGGGCCATTACCATGACTATTGACGCATCCCCCCGTCCTATGGCACGTATAATGGGGATGCGCTATATTTGCGCCGTAAGAGGTCCGATTGCGAATTTACGTACACGATCAGGAGTATGTTTGACTATGCAACTATCTGCATCTCCGTCTAAACGGTCCGTTATCACTTTTTTGACAGATTTTGGCACCTCTGAGGGCTATGTAGGTGTGATGAAGGGCGTGGTGCTGAGCATTTTTGGGGATGTGCATCTGGTGGATATTACGCATGATGTCGCGCCACAACAGGTTGCGTCGGCGGCGTGGCAGCTATCTATAAGCTACCGCTATTTCCCACCGCAGACGATCCATGTCTGCGTGGTTGATCCGGGCGTGGGGAGCGCGCGCCAGCCGATCGCGCTGCATGCCGGGGACTGGTTCTTTGTGGGACCCGACAATGGCCTGTTTAGCTATGTATTGGCGGAACAGCCTGTACACGAGGCGGTCGTGCTCTCAAATCCTACCTATCATCTGTCAGAAGTCAGTACGACGTTTCAGGGGCGCGATATCTTCTCGCCGGTCGCCGCCCATATCGCCAGCGGAGTTAGCCTCAGCGCCCTGGGGACACGTGTCGATCCTTCCACTTTGCAGCGCATCGACGCTGGACCGCCTGAGCGCCAGGGCGAGCAGATCAACGCCCGTGTCGTCCACGCCGATCACTTCGGCAATCTGATCAGCACTATCCCCTTCTCGCTCGTGCCTGATCTCTTTGCCAGTCCGCATGTATGCCTGGACTTTCCCGCCCAGGGCATTAGCGTCAGTGAGCGCAGGCGCTTCTTCTCCGCCGCGACGAATACAGGTGAGCCGTTTATCTATGTCGACAGTTCGGGCTACATCGCCGTGGCAATACAGAATGGCAACGCTGCCAGGACGCTTGCTGTGGAAGATGGGGCCGCTATTACTTTTATCATCGCGAGCGAATAGGTCGTTGATCCCACTGGCAAAATAGAATTAATGTGCTACAATATTTAGCATTCCAGATACGCCGCCTTCGCAAAGAATGAGCGTACAGGAATTTCAAACGTCGTGAGCGTTCACAGTTAAGTAAACAATGAAACAGAGGAGTACAGCCCAACCGTAAATAAGCAAAGAACCAGCATGAAACATGTTGATAGGCCCTTCCACGTTATGATATAAGGAAATCTATCTGCACTCTTTTCATAGAATAGGAAATGTGCTATAATGAGGGTATACCCAATGGTAGACCTGAAAAAGTGTTCGATTACCAGCAGTGTTTTAAGTTGTCGGAGCGACTCTTTTGCAACGCTTGTGTCGTTCGTCTCCTGCTCTATTATGAAGATAGAATGAGAAAGGACAGATTGAAACACTGCAGGAGCATCATACAGATGCATCGTTCAGCGCATCGTTTCCAATCTAAGAGTTGGGCGCAGATCGCAGACAATCGAAATCGAAATATCCTCCGTAATGTAGGAAAGGGCTGGTTCTCTCGCGTTGAATGTCGAGTAAGAAACTGGCCCTTTTGGTCTTATCGCATCTTCTTGATTGGATGGCGCTGGATAGATGGTGGCGGAGCAACCCTACAACGGCCTCGCATCATCTCATCCTGGCTCAATTCCGTAGCGCGTTTCCCTGACTGTCATACGCAGGTAAGTACAGTCCCAGTCCCGTAGTGTTGGATGTGCTACCCTGGAGAGGGTGAGTAATCGAGATAGTCCACACACTACTTTTCAACAGAGAGAGGGTGAACCATGGATCTGGTGAAGCGGTTGGAAGAATATCGAGACCGTGAGCGAGAACTCATGTGGGAAGGAACCTTTGCACAGTACTTCGAGATTGCGAGTAAGAAGCGAGAGGTTGGCCGGCTTTCCCACGAACGCATTTATCATATGATTATGGACGCGGGCACAGAGACATCCCGCTCGGGTGAACTTCATTACAATTTCTTCAGTCAGGAAATCTTCGGCATCGAGAAGCCGCTCCAGCAGATCGTTGATTACTTCCATTCCGCAGCGCAGCGCCTGGAGGTACGTAAACGCGTCTTGTTGCTGATGGGCCCTGTCGGTGGTGGTAAGTCTACTATCGTCTACCTGCTTAAACGCGGTCTGGAGGCCTATAGCCGCTCTCCAGAAGGGGCGATCTACGCGATCAGAGATTGTCCGATGCACGAGGAGCCCCTCCATTTGATCCCCAACGAACTCCGCCCCGATGTCGAAAAGGAGTTCGGCCTGTATATCGAAGGCGATCTGTGTCCCCACTGCCGCTACATGGTCGATAATCAGTATCGTGGCCGCATCGAAGAGGTGCCCGTCAAGCGCATCACCTTCAGCGAGAAGTATCGCATCGGCGTCGGAACGTTCACGCCGTCTGATCCGAAATCACAAGATATCAGCGAGCTAGTCGGTGGCATCGACCTCTCGACGATCGGCGAGGTCGGCGTGGAGAGCGATCCGCGCGCCTATCGCTTCGATGGCGAGTTGAATATCGCGAACCGTGGCATCATGGAATTCGTGGAGATGCTCAAAACAGATGAGAAGTTCCTGTACGTGCTGCTCACCCTCAGCCAGGAACAGAACATCAAGACCGGTCGCTTCAGCATGATCTATGCCGACGAGGTCGTTGTGAGCCATACCAACGAGCATGAGTACCAGGCATTCGTGGGCAATAAGAAGTCAGAGGCGCTGCAGGACCGCATTATCCTGGTGAAGGTCCCCTACAACCTGCGTGTCTCCGATGAGGTGAAGATCTACGAGAAGCTGCTCAGGCAGAGCGCGCTGCAGAACGTGCATATCGCTCCTTATACGCTGCGTATCGCGAGCATCTTTGCCATTCTGACACGCCTCGAAGCTTCGAAGAAGGCCGGTATGAGCCCGATGAAGAAGCTCAAGCTGTACGATGGCGAGGATATGGAGGACTTCAAGCAGAAGGACGTGCGCGAACTGCAAGATGAGGCGCAGCGTGAGGGCATGGACGGCATCTCTCCACGTTATGTCATTAACCAGCTCTCGAAGGCGCTTGTGAAGCAGAACGTGACCTGCATCAATCCGATCGATGCCCTGCGCGCCCTGCGCGATGGCCTGGATCAGCATACAAGCATCACACGTGATGAGCGCGATCGCTACCTGAACTTCATTAGCGAGGCCCGTAAGGAGTACGACGAGATCTGCCGCAAGGAGGTGCAGCGCGCGTTCGTTTATTCCTATGAAGAGAATGCTCGTACCCTGCTCAATAACTACCTGGATAACGTCGAGGCGTACTGCAACAAGACCAAGTTGCGCGATCCCATTACCGACGAAGAAATGGAACCCGATGAGCACCTGATGCGCTCGATCGAGGAACAGATCAGTGTGAGCGAAAATGCCAAGCGCTCCTTCCGCGAGGAGATTCTGATTCGCATCTCGTCGCTGGCTCGCAAGGGATTGACCTTCGACTATACCAGTCACGAGCGCCTGAAAGAGGCGATCGAGAAGAAATTGTTCGCCGATCTACGCGATGTGGTGAAGATTACGACTTCGACCCGCACGCCCGATAAAGACCAGTTGCGCAAGATCAATGAGGTAGTGAACCGCCTGATGACGGAACACGGCTACTGCCATGTGTGCGCAAACGAGATCCTTCGCTACACGGGCAGCCTCTTGAATCGCTAAATCTCTGCCCTGGGAAGATAGTAGGGGTACCCCTTGCGGGTACCCGTACCCCTCGTGGGTACCCTTGCCGGGAACTTCTAACGGATATCCGCGTGAGGCCCGCCATCCTGCTACGCCCTCTTCCCGGCAGTATTCCCAATAGAGAAGGAGAGTGTGCCATGTCTGTCTCCCAGCATGATTGGTCATTGCACCGCAAGGGGCAGATCGACCAGGAGCGCCACAAGGAGAAGATCCGTGAGGCGATCAAGAAAAATTTGGGCGATATAGTCAGCGAAGAGAGCATCATTCTCTCGGACGGCAAGAAGATGGTGCGCGTCCCCATTCGCTCCCTCGATGAATACAAGTTCCGCTACGATCCCGGTCGCCAGCAGCACGCGGGCCAGGGGAATGGCAAGAGCAAGGTCGGCGACGTGGTGGCCCAGGAGCCGCGCCCCGGCAAGGGCAAAAAAGGCGACGCCGGCAAGGACGCGGGCTACGACTACTACGAGGCCGAGATCACGATGGAGGAGCTGGCAGCCATGATCTTCGAGGATCTCGGTCTGCCCAACCTCGAACAGAAGCGTCAGCAAGAGATGCAGACCGATGCCGTGCGCTTCACCGATGTGCGCAAGAAGGGCCCCATGGCCAACCTGGATAAGAAGCGCACAATTATGGAAAATATGAAGCGAAACGCCGCGAAGGGCGAGGCAAAGTTCGCCGATATCAAGTCGGAGGATCTGCGATTTAAAGTGTGGGATCCAACGATTAAATATCAATCAAACGCCGTCGTTATAGCTATGATGGATGTTTCGGGGTCAATGGGTGAATTTGAGAAGTACATCGCGCGCAGCTTCTACTTCTGGATGGTACGCTTTTTGCGTACGAAGTACAACAATGTGCAGATCGTCTTCATCAGCCACCACACCGAGGCGAAAGAGGTTACGGAGGAGGAGTTCTTCCACAAGGGCGAGAGCGGCGGTACCCAGGTCTCGTCGGCTTACGAACTGGCTCTGCAGATCATCAAAGAGCGCTACAACCCCGAAGACTGGAACATCTACCCCTTCCACTTCTCGGACGGCGACAACCTGCCGTGGGACAACGATCGCTGCGTGCAGCTCGTCAACAGGCTGATGGAGCTCTGTAACATCTTTGGTTACGGCGAGATTCGCGAGGGCCACTATCGCTCGCCAAGTACGCTGATGTCGGCCTATAACAAGATTACCGACAAGAAGTTTACTGCCGTGACCATCTCAGATAAGAAAGAGGTCTATCCCGCACTGCGGAAGTTCTTTGCGCAGCGCGATCCTGTTCCTTCAAGGTAGTGTCAGGAGTGTCCTATGACGATAATGGATTCGAATAGTTCAAATCGTGATCTCGAACGCTTGCGCGATGGAATCGACTCTGCCTGGGAGGAGGCCCGCAAATTCGGACTCGATCCGTTCCCGACGCATTTCGAGTTGGTGCCCGCTTCGATTATGTATGAGTTCGCTTCGTACAGCCTGCCGGGCCGCTTCAGCCACTGGACGCATGGTAAATCGTACTATCGCCAGAAGATGCAGTACGATCTCGGGCTGAGCAAGATCTATGAGATGGTGGTCAATACCAATCCCAGTTATGCCTTCCTGATGGATATGAACGACCTGCTGCAAAATACCTTTGTGGCGGCGCACGTCTTCGGGCATACCGATTTCTTCAAGAACAACGCGTACTTTCAGCATACCTCACGTCGCATGATCGATAAGGTGAGCATCCACGCCGAGCGTATCGCGAAGTACGAGTTCGATCACGGCAAGGAGGAGGTCGAACATTTCCTGGATGCCGCCCTCTCCATTCAGGAGCACGTCGACTACAATCTGCTGCTGCACGGCGACGAGCCAGGTAAAAAGGATGAGAAGTCCAAAGAGTCCATCACCGAGTACGACGATCTGTGGGGCCTGGAGAAAAAAGCGCGCAAGGCCGAGGAGGAGCGCGAGCGCTTCAACGTCAGGCCACCGAAGTTCCCGGAGAAGCCCGAAAAAGACATCTTGCTCTTCCTGATGCGCCACGCACCACACCTGCTGCCCTGGCAGCGCGATATTCTGGAGATCGTGCGCCTGGAGATGCTGTACTTCGTGCCACAGATGCAAACAAAGGTAATGAATGAAGGATGGGCCAGTATATGGCACTCGCGCATTATGCGCGAATTGGGCGAAAGGGGTATTATAACCGATTCGGAGATCATCGAATTCGCCCAGTTGCACTCCGGCGTCCTCTCACCCTCGCGCACCTCGCTCAATCCCTACTACATCGGCTTCAAGATGTTCGAGGATATCGAGCGGCGCTGGGATAGCCCCTCGACGGAGGAGCAGGATCGCCTCGGTCGCAAGACCGGCATGGGCCGCCAGAAGATCTTCGAGGTGCGCGAACTGGATAATGATGTCTCGTTCCTGCGCAACTACTTGACCGAGGATCTCATCAAAGACCTCGACCTGTACCTTTACAAAAAGGAGGGCGATGAGTGGGTTATTGTCGAGAAGAACTGGCAGAAGGTGCGCGACGGCATCGTCAATAGCATGACGAACTTTGGCTATCCCTACCTGGTCATCGACAACGGCGACTATCGCGGCAATCGCGAACTATACATCAAGCACCTCTCTGAAGGCCAGGAACTGGACCTGAACTACGCCGAGAAGACGCTCCAGTACGTCTACACGATGTGGGGTCGCCCCGTCCATCTCGAAACGATCTACGAGGGAAAGCGCATCCTCCTGACCTACGATGGCGAGCGCAACTCGAAGAGCACACTGGAAAAGTAGGAAACAAATTTATGTAAACAGGGTGTCTCTTGAGATGGGACACTCTGTTTTTATGAGTAATAAATCAGGAGAAGCAGCAATGCAAGTAGTGAAATTGCGCAAAGTAGGTGACGCCGTAACCGTCACGCTTCCAGAGTCGGTATTGGAGGCGCTACAATTGCATGAAAACGATGAGGTAGCGATCGAGATTACTCAGGACCATATCATCCTGACGCGAGCGACACAAGATTTTCAAGATGCCTGGGTCGCCTACCCAAAAATTGAACCTCGTTATAGTAATGCGAATCGTAAGTTAGGTGAATAAATTTTATGGTGCGGTTTTTTGAGGATTGACGAAGCAAAAATGTTTTAGTATACTTGTTCTAAATCATTTTTTACTCTATGGGACAAACGATGTTGGAGGATGGTGTGGCACAGATCCCAATCTACACAATCGGGCACGGCAATCGTACCCTGGAAGAATTTATCTCCTTGCTACGGCGCTACGAGATCGCGTTCGTCATCGATGTGCGCTCCCAGCCCCATTCGCGCTATACCCCCCACTTCTCGCGCGAAGTCTTGGAGATTTCTCTGCAACAACAGCAGATGCGCTACGTCTTTATGGGCGATACTCTGGGTGGACGCCCGGAAGATGATGGATGTTATGTAAATGGGAAGCCGGAGTATGCTATCATCAAGACAAAACATTTCTTCTTGCAAGGCATCGAGCGCTTACGCACCGCCTGGGAGAAGCAGCTTCGTGTCGCCGTGCTGTGCTCCGAAGCGAAGCCCCAGCAGTGTCATCGCAGCAAACTGATTGGCAATACCCTCGTCGAGCAGGGCGTCGCCGTAGCCCATATTGACGAGCATGGATTGTGTAAAGAACAGGCGGAGATCAATGCCTTGCTGACCGGCGGGCAGCAGTTGCTGTTTGCGGACCTCTCGCCTGTAGATGTTAGTGGGAAGATAGGCCGTGCTCGTAAGAGGACGCAAGGGAGGGAGCGCTAGGTGCAGCCGAAGATTGTGACGCTGGGCGCTCATGGTCTGGAGCGCGATAGCTTTTTTCAAGCATTGGTGGATGCGCACGTCGATGTCTTTTGCGACCTGCGCCGCCGACGGGGCATGCGCGGCACCCAGTATGCCTACGCCAATAGTGAGCGCCTCCAGCGGCGGCTGGATGAACTGGGTATTCGCTATGTCTCTCTAAAAGATCTTGCGCCCTCCGATGAACTGCGTGCAAAGCAGTACGCGGAGGATAAGTTGCAACGTGTGACGAAGAGAATGCGCGTGGAGTTGGCGCAGCACTATATCGATGCTTACGAGCAGGAAAATCTCTCCTCGTTTGACCCAGCCGAATTTCTCGCCCGCGTCGGACCGGACGCAAAAGTTATCTGTCTGTTCTGCGTCGAGCGCGAGCCCGCTGCCTGCCACCGCTTTCTCGTTGCGCAGCGCCTGTCAGACGATCTGAGCTTAGAAGTTGAACATATACGACCATGATAATGCTCCATCAAAGATAAGGATTGTAAGATAGAACTATACTGTAGGGAGGTCACATGTGGAAAGGGTATTAATTGTCGCGAAGACACACATGAACATTGGTGCCTGCGTGGGTGGATTACTGATGAATACCGACCGGCATATTCGACTGCTCACGCCGGATCGCACCAAACAACCAGAGGAGACGCCGTACGATGTTGGACAGCTGTGGGATATAGAGTTTCGCCTGACCGGCGTTGATCGTCCCCACATTGAGAATGTTGTCGTGACGCGCGAGCAATTTTACGGCATGCAGCCAGATCTACGCGAGACGCTGCTGCGTCGGGTGCAGCCCTGGCGAGGAATGCCGTGGCGCTTATTCGACGGTATGCTGAGGACGGAGGAAAAGAGCTGTTACATCGCCAGAGCGGGACGCCTTCCCAGGTGCAGCGTCGGCTACTGGCTGCCAGATGAGCCGCTGACTCTTATCTATCAGCGCGACAAACCTTACTATCAGCTTGAATACGCTCCTCGTAGCGTAGGCCGCAACTGGTGTGCAGGCGTTCTCTACATACGTTATGTTGGTTTTGCCGAGCCATTGCCCTGTATTCCTGCTCATACGCTATTGCGCGTATCACTGGCACGCTGGTGGAAACCCGAGTGGGCACCTGACGAGCGCTGTTATTTGCAACTGTCCGGATGGTACATATAGTTTGCTTCCTGGAAGGTATAGTTGCGCAAGAAAACTACAATGTGCATAGCTCATATTTTTGCGCATTTCTTGAGGTACCTTTGAGGTATCTCGTGCGTAGATACTATTGTATCTGTCATAGTGATACCACTTCTCAACGGTGATACCACATATAAAAACTAGGAGTGATTTTTATGGGTCTCTTCCTGTTAGCACTCATCGGGACGCTCATCGTTATGGCCGTCCTCTGCATCGGGCGCTTTGCCTTTGGCCGCCGCGAGCAATTTGACAGAAGGAAGTTTCTACGCTGGTTTATTAGCTACTTCATCTTCAACTATCTTGTTTGTCTGGCTATCCTCTACTTCACCGAACCAGCGCTGACGGGTCCCTTCTGGGGCTGGCAATGGGTTCTCTGGCCGCTGACCTTTAGCAGCATCGGCAATCTCTTCGCCTTTGCCGCCCCCGCTGTGGGCGTGCTGGAGGAAGCGGCGGCGATCAGTCAGGGCGGGCGGGCGCGCTCTTCGAATAGTAGCGTGTCCAGTCGCATGCCTTCACAGTACTCGCGCGGTTCCATCGCGGCGGGCGTCTTCGGCCTGATCGTCGTTGGCGTCATTGGCATCGTAGCGGCAATTCTGATCACTATCTTTACAACCTGGTTCGATTATAACGCGAAGGCGCTGGCGGCGATCCCCAATGTCAAAATGCACGCCTCGCCCGTCCTGCCTCCCACCGATGCCAACAATATCGTACTGGTGAGCCAGAGCGTGGCGGCTTATAAAGGCCAGCAGGTCCTCGGCTCGACCGGGCAGAACCTCGGCTCGGCCTATGGCCTCGATCCAGGTAGCTATACCTTGCAATCGATCAACCATCACCTGTACTACGTTGCTCCGTTGAACTACAACAACATTTTCAACAATCTATCCAGTCCCACGACGCCTGGCTTTGTAGTTGTCGATGCGGAGAATCCGCAGGCGGTGCCCCAGTTGCGTACTGAGGCGACGCAGGCTGGTACCTCGCTGCGCTACCTCCCCGGCGCGCTGCTCAACCAGGATCTACTGCGCCACGTCTACCTGAGCGGTTACACATATGGTAAGTTGCTTGATCCGACGCTGGAGCTGGATGATAGTTTCCATCCTTACTGGACGATCTCGCTTATGCAGCCCATTCGCGGCTACGTCGGCGATACGCTGACGTATGTTTTGCTCGTTAATGCGCACACGGGCGAGATCACCAAATACAAGCCACAGGATGTGCCTTCATGGGTCGATCGTGTGATGCCTGCCGATACTGTCTCGCAGTACCTGCAATGGTGGGGCCTCTATCATTCCGCGCCCTGGTTCAATCCTTCTGGCCAGGGACAGCAGAAACCGGCCAGCGGTCCTGAATTGCTGTACAATAATGTGGATAATCCTGTCTGGCTCATTCCGATGACCTCGTCGTCGGCGAATGATAACTCGAGTACAGGCATCTTCCTCTTCGATACCCATGCGAATCACGGGGATTTCTATCCTCTGGCGGGTCTGGGTATCGGTGATAATGTGCAGAGCACCTTCTCGTCCACACGCGCCAATATTCGTAACTATAATGTGGCGAGCGTCCAGTTGTACCAGATCTATGGTGTGCCCACCTGGGTCGCGATCTACGTACAAAGCACAAACAGTGGAGATATCTTCCAGGCTGTTGGCGTCGTTGATGCGAGGAATCTCAACGGCGGCAATGTGCAGTTCGAGGCGTCTCTGCCGCAGGCCTTGCAGGATTATCAACAGTGGCTGGTTCAACAGGGGAACGGGACCCAACCGTCAGGAGGAGGTATTACGACGCAGACCGTCAGGGGCAAGGTGCTGCGCATCTCGTCTGTGCAGCAGGGCACCAATACCGTCTACTATATTCAGGTCCAGGGTCAGAGCGTGATCTTTACCGCGAACCTCTCGCTCTCATCCAAGCTGCCGCTCGTGCAACCCGGCGATACCATTATGGGCACTTACCTGCCAGGAGGGACGGTGATCCAGCTCAAGACCTTCGACGATACAACTATCAATCTAGGTGCGCCTACGCCTGGTGCAACTCCGGTCGCAACGCCCGCCGTCACCCCTACAGCGGTGCCTAAAAAGTAGTGCGTTCCATAATAATCCTGGGAGCGTGGGACGCGTCCTACGCTCTCAGGTTGTCTGTCGCGCTGGACACCATCATAGTGCGAAAAGTTCATAGGGGGATGATAGAGTATGGTATTATAGGGTCAGAGAGACGCGGATTACGCAGTGTCTATTGCGGGAGGTAATTATGACGCGCTACTTCACGCGTGAGGAGGCGGAGGCACTCTTACCTGAAATTACTATTGTGTTGCGCAAGGTACAGGATGGGCGCGAACAGATGCGCGCTATTGAAGAGGAACTCGAGGCCCTACAGGTTCAGGCAATGGGCAATGGGCATCATCTTTTTGGTCGTATTACGGGTTTACAAAGTGAGATGGAAGCCTCTATTCAAGTGCTTCGTGCTGCGATCGATGAACTGCTAGAGTTCGGTTGCGAACTGAAGGACCCTGACACAGGGCTGATAGATTTTCTGAGTCTTCGCGGTGGTCGCGAGGTCTATCTATGCTGGCGACTGGGCGAGGATCGTATTCGTTTCTGGCATGATCTTGATGGCGGTTTCGCGGGCCGCCAACCGCTATGATGAGTGCATGTATGACGATTAGAGATGTGGTAGAGCAGGGCGCACAGATCCTGGCGCGGGCGCACGTTGCGAATGCGCGCCGCGATGCCCAGGTGCTGCTTAGTTCTGTCCTGGGCGTCGAGCGCACAACTCTCTATGCCTATCCTGAGCGCGAGGTGACGCCCGAGCAGGCCGAACGCTTCTTTCAACTGATCACGCGGCGCGGGGAGGGCGCACCCGTGGCTTATCTGCTCGGCAACAAAGAGTTCTATGGCCGCAACTTTCTGGTAGATCGGCGCGTGCTCATTCCACGCCCGGAGACGGAGATACTGGTGGAGGCAGCTCTGGCTGTCGTGCGCCGCAAGCTCTCCGCCGGACAGGTTCCGGTCGTGGCGGATATCGGGACCGGTAGCGGTGCCATCCCCATCACGATCGCTGCAGAGGAGCCGCATCTCCCATATCTCTACGCCTGCGACATATCGTCCGACGCGTTGGCGGTTGCGTATCTCAATTGCGTATATCATCATGTGGAGGAACGGGTGCGTCTGCTGCAAGGGGACCTGCTGGAACCATTGCCCGAAGCCGTGGACCTGCTGACCGCCAATCTCCCTTATGTAGGGACACAAGAGATGGCGATCCTGGAGCACGATGTGAAGGACTATGAGCCGCCCCTGGCGCTTTTTAGCGGTGTCGAGGGCCTGGATCTCTTGCAGCGTCTCTGCAGAGATGCCCAGCGGTCGGCTATCCTGAAGCCCGGCGCGGTGATGTTATTGGAGATCGGCTATCAGCAGCGAGAGCCGCTGACCCGTCTGCTGCATGAACTCTGGCCGCAGGTAACGATAACATATCAACAGGATTACTCCGGCTGGGATCGCCTGCTGCAACTCGCGCTCTAATCATTCTCTGGATAATTATTCAGGCACTGGTACATTGGTAACTGATGCTATAAAGAATCGGTCTCTCTCCGTTTCTATAGAAAGAGACTATGGGGTCTAACCAAATAGATAGGGAATGTTTGTTGTCCTGGCAAAACGCACTACTACTTTCCAAAGTAGGGGGTCATTAATTATGACGATGGCGTATATCGTTCATACACAACTGTTTGTATCTCTTCCTTCTTTTTTTATATCCAATAATGTGGTGTTACTGGCGCTGGGCGGGGCCTGTGCATTTCTATTATCATATCTGCTGACGTTCGGTGTGATCGCTGTGGCGCGCCATTTCGACTTGCTTGATCGCTCCACACCTGAACGCAAACGCGAGCACAAGATACCAGTGCCACGCCTGGGCGGGGTCGCGATGTACGTGGCCTTTGTCGTAGCTTCATTGGTCTTCTACGCGAACGATCCAGAGCTGCAGCACAAGGAGTTTGTGATCTACTGGCTCCTGCTCGCCAGCGCGACGCTGACTGTGATTGTGAATGCCTACGACGATATCAAGGGCCTGAAACCACTGACCAAATTGATCGCTCAGACGGTCGCTGTCTTGATCATCCTGGGACCCTGGTTCGCCGATATGAAGTTTCACGGGGTGCTCCTGTTCGGCTTCAGCAATCCCTTCGGCATCATCAGCACTGGATACCAGCCCTGGTTCTTGCGGCCCGAGATCACGCTCTTTATCAGTCCTCCCGACGGTCAATTGCCTGCTATCTCGCTGCTCGCTATCCCAGCCGTTCTGCTTACCTGGTTCTGGATCGTGGGGATGATGAATACCATCAACTGGATCGATGGCATGGATGGTCTGGCGACCGGGGTGGTGGGCTTTACGGCCCTCTTTATTGCGATCATTAGTTGGACGCTGGGACAGCATACGATCGCTATCCTCTCCGCGATCTTTACCGGGGCCGTCTTTGGCTTCTTGCCGCACAACTGGAATCCCGCGCGGATCTTTATGGGGGATAGCGGTTCCCAGTTTATCGGGCTGGGTCTGGCGGTGCTCTCGATTATGGGAGGTGCTAAGATCGCACTGGCCCTGATGGTGCTCGGCATCCCCATTCTCGACGTGGCCCTGGTGATGATCAACCGCGTGCGTCGCGGACAACGACCCTGGCACTACGATACCACGCACCTGCACCAGCGCTTGAGGTCGACCGGCTGGACCGTGCGACAGATCTGTTACGTGCTCTATGGCCTGACCATCCTGTTTGGCGTCCTGGCTGTTGTATTCAAGCATGCGCTCAAGTTTGTCGGCCTGGGCATAGTCGTGCTGGCGATGGCGGCGCTCATCTTCTGGATCGACTATAGTCAGCGTCAGGGCGGTGGCCGTATCAGACTCGGTGGTCCCGATCCCGAGCCACCTGATCCTGTGGAGACTCCTCTCCCCGAAAAGCCGTCCCAGCTGCAGGAATCTGTTGAGAGGACAGCCATTCCTGTTGAAGAGGGGAAGCATAATGCGTAGGGAGGCCGACCCCTAGTGTGTGATGCCTGGGAGGCGGCCCGAGGACGTCTCCCAGGCATCACACACTAAACAAAAGCGAGCCGCGCTTTTTATCCAACAGAGACCCGGTTCTCTTGCCGTTGTTCGCGGGTCGCGAACTCGGCATCCTCTAGAAACATGCGCTTGAGGAAGTGTCCCGTGTAGGACGCCTCGGTCTCCGCAACTTCTTCGGGAGTGCCCTGGGCGATGACATAACCGCCGCCGTCGCCGCCGTCCGGTCCCAGATCGATGATCCAGTCGGCACTCTTGATTACATCCAGGTTGTGTTCGATCACCACGATCGAGTTGCCGGCATCCACCAGCCTTTGGAGGACGTCCAGTAGCCGCTCCACGTCGGCGAAGTGCAGGCCCGTGGTTGGCTCATCCAGGATATACATCGTGCGCCCGGTTGCCCGGCGGGAAAGCTCGGTCGCCAGTTTGACGCGCTGCGCCTCGCCGCCCGACAGGGTCGTCGCAGGCTGGCCCAGGCGCATGTAACCCAGACCCACATCGTTCAGCGTCTTCATCTTGTTATAGATCGAAGGCACATTGGCGAAGAAATCCGTCGCCTCCTCGACCGTCATGTCCAGCACGTCGGCGATGCTCTTGCCCTTGTAGTGGATCTCTAGCGCCTCGCGGTTGTAGCGCTTGCCACCACAGACCTCGCACGGCACGTAGACATCTGGTAGGAAGTTCATCTCGATCTTGACGATCCCTTCGCCCTTACATGCTTCACAGCGCCCGCCCTTGACGTTAAACGAGAAGCGTCCAGGCTGGTAGCCACGCAGGCGCGACTCGGGGACCTGGGCGAAGAGGTCGCGAATACCGGTAAACGCGTTGGTATACGTGGCCGGATTAGAGCGCGGCGTGCGTCCGATCGGCGACTGGTCGATGTCGATGACCTTGTCCAGCGCCTCCAGGCCCTCGATCGCATCGTGCGCGCCGGGACGATCGTGTGCGCGGAAGAAGACGTGTGACAGCTTGCGATAGAGAATATCCGTGATCAACGTACTCTTGCCCGAACCCGATACGCCCGTGATCGCCACGAACTTGCCGAGCGGGACCTCGACATCGATATTCTTCAAATTGTTCTCGCGCGCACCCTTGATAGTCAGTGAATTGCCGTTGCCTGCGCGCCGCTCCGGGGGCGTCTGGACGCGTTTGCGCCGCGAGAGATAGTCGCCTGTCAGCGAGTTTGTGTTCGCGGCGATCTCGTCGAAGGTCCCTTGTGCGACGACCTTGCCGCCATGTTCCCCGGCGCCCGGCCCGATATCGATGATATGGTCGGCGGCGCGCATAGTCTCTTCGTCGTGTTCAACGACCAGCAAGGTATTGCCGAGGTTGCGCAGGCGTACCAACGTGCGGATCAGGCGTTCGTTGTCGCGCTGGTGCAGGCCGATACTCGGCTCGTCCAGGATATAGAGCACGCCCATCAGTCCTGAGCCGATCTGCGTCGCCAGGCGGATGCGCTGTGCCTCGCCGCCCGACAGACTTGCCGCTGCGCGGTCCAGCGTCAGATAGTCGAGACCGACGTCGATCAGGAACTGCAGGCGGGCGCGGATCTCTTTGAGGATCTGGCGCGCGATGAAGCGTTCGCGGCTGGTAAGCCCGCTCTTGACCAGGGGTCCGTCGGGATCGATCTTCGCCAGCGGATCGCCCAGCAGCGAGGGTGCATCGTCCTCGCTCATCGGTTGCTTTTTCTTGCCCGGCTTGCTCACGATCGCATTCGCCAGTGGCGCCTTCTGCTCCGGCTCCTGAGACTCCAATTCTTCGAAGAAGCGCTGCGACAGCATGATCGAGAGTCGCGTCACCTGCACGATGTTGCGTCCGCCGACCGTGACGGCCAGCACCTCGGGCTTGAGACGCGCGCCTTTACAGACCGGGCAGATACGCGCCGTCATGTAGCCCTCGATCTCCTCGCGTATCCCCTCGCTCTCGGTTTGCTTGTAGCGCCGGTCGAGATTGGGGATAACCCCCTCGAAGTTGACATTATAGCTGCGTGTGTGACCGTGCTGCGGCGTGTAGCGGATCGTCAATTGCTCGGGTGTTCCGTACAGAACCTTCTGCTGGATATCCCTGCTCAGTTCGCGCCAGGGTGTGTGCAGATCGAAGTTGTAGCGCTGTGCCAGTGCCTCCAGGATCGCGCTGTGCCACTGACTGCCGTTGACGACCTTGCTCCACGGCGCGATTGCACCATCGAGAATGCTCATCTCGGGATGCGTGATGATCAGTTCGGGATCGATCTCCTGCTGTGTCCCCAGCCCTGTACAGGCCGGACAGGCGCCGTGCGGACTGTTGAAGCTGAAGGTGCGCGGCGCGATCTCCGGCAGGCTGATGCCGCAATACACGCACGCCGCCTTCTCGGAGAAGAGGATCTCTTCGCCATCCACGATCGAGACCAGCACAACGCCGTTGCCCAGCTTCAGCGTCGTCTCCAGCGAGTCCGTCAGGCGCTGGCGAAACGCAGGATCGACCTCCTCGTGCAAAATGTCCTCCACGGCGGGTTCGTCTATGCCGTCCTCGTCGCGGTGGGATGCTTGCGCTGCGTTGACCTCATACAGGGCGGGCCGCTCGGCTACGAGCTTCATCTGCTGCCCATCGACGTTTTGCTTCTTGCCTTTGCGAATGATCAGGCGGTCGATGACCACCTCGATCGTATGTTTTTTCTGTTTATCCAGCTCAATCTCTTCGCCCAGATCGAGGATCTGACCATCGACACGCACACGCACATAGCCCGAACGGCGCATATCCTCGAAGACGTTCTTGTATTCGCCCTTGCGCCCCTGTACCAGGGGAGCGAGCAAGAGAATGCGCGACCCTTCGGGGAGGCTCAATACTGCATCGACGATCTGTTGCTGCGTTTGCTGACTGACTTCGCGTCCGCAGTTTGGACAGTGCTGGTGCCCCACGCGGGCGTAGAGCAGACGCAGATAGTCATAAATTTCAGTAACGGTGCCTACAGTCGAGCGGGGATTATGGGTTGCGCCTTTCTGGTCGATAGAGATAGCAGGGGAGAGGCCATCAATATGCTCGACGTCTGGCTTCTCCATCTTGTCAAGGAACTGGCGCGCGTAGGCCGAAAGCGACTCGACATAACGACGCTGCCCTTCAGCAAAGATGGTGTCGAAGGCCAGACTACTCTTGCCAGAGCCAGAGAGGCCAGTAATGACCACCAGTTGATCGCGTGGGATGGTCACATCGATATTTTTCAGGTTGTGCTCACGAGCACCGCGAATGACGATTTTGTCTAAGGGCATATAATTTAACCATCCGTTACTGAGAATCGTACGTAGACCGTAAAGGTGTTTCTTAGCTAATAGTTTGTGAGCGCCTGTTTCTTGCGTAATTGGCTGAGTTTGATACAAACAAACGTTCCATATAACACTACTATACTGTTACGCTCACGTCAAGTGGTAATAGAAAGAGACCCGGCATTCTCTACTCGGGTAATGTTATCTATCAGTGCTCACAATGTATGTTTGGAAGGATCACTACACTGGTAGAGAGAACAATTTTCGCGTAGCTATTATTTCCTATGCCAGGATCGTGGCTGTATAGCGCGTCGACCGCCTGCGTGCTGGCGTTTATAAAGTTAGCATAGAATGAAAGAGGATAAAGTGGTATTCTAGAGGTTGTCAAAAGACCATCAATAGAAAGCCATTCTGAATAGATCGTCACGGGAGACATTTGCATGAATGTAGAGCTGAACTTTGAGAAGCGTTACCGTCTTGTACGAGAGATCATAGAGACTATCGTCCTGACGCTTCTCATGTTCCTGGTTATCAATCTAGCGGTACAGAACTTCGATGTCGACGGCCATAGCATGGAACCAAATTTACATGACCAGGAGCGCTTGATGGTGGATAAGTGGACCTATATGTTCCACCCACCGGCCCGTGGTGATGTCGTTGTCTTCGTTGCTCCCCCCCAACCGACTCTAGATTACGTCAAGCGTATCGTTGCCGTCCCTGGCGATACGCTCACCATTCACAATACCACGGTGATTGTAGATGGCGTGACGCTGAATGAGACATATGTAAAGCCAGCAAACCAGGGCAATCCTTTTGCCGAAAAGCGGATTGAGAATATGGTCATACCCCCCGGCAACTATTTTGTCCTTGGCGATAATCGCGCCAATAGTTCGGACTCGCGCGATTGGGGCCTCTTGCCGCGCAAGAATATCATTGGGCGCGCCGCCCTCGTCTACTGGCCGCTGGCACAGGATAACGATGGCCTCATTCCCAACGTCTCGCAGGTCTTTGCGAACGTCCACCAGCCGAACGGCGGAGCGGCGGCGCAGCAGCAAAGCTCGCCTCATGGCATCCTTTATGCCGATACCGCTGTGTTTGGGGTATTACCCATGCTGATTGTGGGCCTGCGTGTGCGACGCCGTAGAAAAACTGGTCGTTGAGGGCAGGAGGAAGGCCCGTCTGCCTGTGCATCTAAATCGGCAGCGGCGACCCCAGCGTCAGATCCATCTCGTGATTCTTGAGTTGCACGCTCTCTAGTGGATGTTTGAGCCGGTTCTGTGCGTCTGAGAGGTGCTGGTTCAGCAGTGGCGTCAGCTCGGCAGGGGTCATAATCAGCGAGATGGGACCATCCACCTTTACATTGGTCGCCACCAGACGACCCTTTTGCAGGGCTGGCTTCGCCGAGATCGAGCTACTGAAGCCGTACGTCTGGAAACTGATGAGGATGCCGTCGGACGTGATCTGGGTGCTGGGCTTTTTTATCGGGTCGCTCGGCGCAAGGTTCAGGACGATCAGGTTATTGATGGAGTTCTCCCCTATAGTCAACGGTCCCGGTGGCAGCAGCGCCGCCGTCACTGGAATCTGGTTCACGCCGCTGGTCATGGCCCGGTCGAGCTGATCCTGCGCCAGAGTGTGTAAGTAGGGGCGTAGTAGAAAGATCCAGCCTGCACCCACTACGAGGAGCAGGAGGACGAGTATCGATAAACAACCTACAATGCATCCTGTGCGCCGGCGCCGGGGCGTCGTGTCAGGACGACTGGTAACAGCATCTGGGGGCATGGAAGTTCCTCTATTATCATTTGAAGTATTTGCCTGATAGTATTGTGGCATTCCCTGGGGCGCTGGTTGACCACTCTGGTCGGAGTAGTTTGGAGCGTTCTGCATGGGCGCCCAGGGAGATGATAGTATCGGCGTAATAGGCTGTGTTGGTGCCAATGGAGGGTTGGCCTGCTGGTAGTTTTGTTCTGGTGGAGCGTTCTGCGGAAATGGGCGTGCGGGATTGTATGCAGCCGATGTTGGTAGGCCCTCATAGGGAGGAATATCGACGGGTGAGCCGCAGTTTGGACAGAAACGCGCGTTTGGTTGCAATACCGCGTTGCACTGCTTACAGTTCATTGACGACCTCCCATTCTCCCCATTCCGATAGTTATGGAGACGCTCCTTTTGTAGTCCTCAATTAGTATATGCTACCCACCAGGGAAAGTCTAGCGCGCGATCACTAGAATTCCCGGCGCAAAATCTCGTCCATAGATGTGATAATTTGCTGGCGCATTGCTGCATTCCTATTGATTAGCTGCTCCACCTGCTCGATCAGTGCGTATTCCTGTTCCGCTGCCAGGTTGTAGCCGTACTGCTGGTGGACGGCTACGGCGGCGGCGCTGTGGATCTTCTCGCTGTCACTCATGACGCGGGCAGGCTGTCGTTCGATGCTGCGCTCGCTGGTCGTTCCGGGAGGGCTATCTCCGAGCAGCGGTTTGATCCCATCGGCGGCAAAAGGGACATCCGTGCCGATCAAATGGGCGGAGTGCGTGGTGGCGCGGTCAACGTGGACGACGATCGTCTGCGCCTTCTCATCCAGCGAGATAATAGCCCCTTCCAGGTAGATGACCTCTGGGGCACCCCAGTAGACGCGCTCTCCAACGTGGAGAATCATAATGCCTCTCGATCCTTTCTCTAAACTAATACACTGTAGTATACGCGCCGTTAAAAGAGAAGTTCCATCTATCGTTGTGAACCTGTTGGCACCGCCATATTGCGCGTTGGTTTCATTGGGTGTATTCTTCCCGCAGGTGAGTTTGAAGTTGTCCAGTATGTCTGATCAGTTCGGAGCAGAATATTATATGATCGTGCTTTTCATCCTATCGCGTGTCCTGGCCTTTATCGTGGGCCTGATCATCGTCGCTGGCACCTTTATCTCTGCCTTGCGTACCTTTGTCTTGCCGCGCGGCGCGCCTGATATCATCAATCGTACGGTCTTTATCTGGGTACGCCGTCTCTTCGGGCTGCGTGCCGATCGCGTGCAAACCTTTAATGAGCGCGATCGGGTTATGGAGCTCTATGCCCCTACGACCCTGGTTGCCCTGCTGGTCGCCTGGCTTCTCTGTATCCAGATCGGCTACATGGGAATGTACTGGGCGGTAGATGCGCAATTCTGGTACGACATCTTCAAGATCAGCGGCTCGTCGTTGCTGACGCTCGGTTTTACCCTGGTCGATAACTTCCCGACGACGCTGCTGGTCTTCTCCGAGGCGACGCTTGGCCTGATTCTGATCGCGCTCCTGATCGCCTACCTGCCGACGATCTATACAGCTTTTTCGCGCCGCGAGGAGGCTGTGACGCTGCTTGAGATACGCGCCGGCTCACCGCCTTCCGCTGTGGAGATGATCAGTCGCTATCACCGCTTGCAACGGCTGGAGATGCTTGGTACCGAGATCTGGGTGCCGTGGGAGGTCTGGTTCGTGGATAACGAAGAGAGCCACACCTCGCTGGCAGTACTCTCCTTTTTCCGCTCACCTCAGCCGCACCGCTCCTGGGTGACGGCGGCGGGAGCTGTGCTGGACGCGGCGTCGCTGGTAAGCTCTTCCGTCGATATTCCCCGCGATACGCGGGCCGATCTCTGTATTCGCGCTGGCTACCTGTCCCTGCGCTACATCGCCAGCTTCTTTCGCATTCCCTACAATCCCCATCCCGCCTCGACCGATCCAATCAGCATCACCCGTGCGGAGTTCGATGCAGCCCTGGATAAACTCGCCGAGGCGGGGGTGCCGCTCAAGCCCGATCGCGACCAGGCGTGGCGCGACTTCGCGGGCTGGCGCGTCAATTACGATACCGTCCTGCTCGCGCTGGCCGAGCTGGTCATAGCACCGCCCGCGCCCTGGTCCTCGGACCGCCAACTGATTACCGCGCCGCCCATTATATTGCGCTGGCGCAAGGGCCACAAGCTGGTGGAGACGCACGAGTGGATACCACCCTCGGGGACATAATGGGATGATTTTCAGGAGGAAGATTTGTTATAACAAGGGAAGACATAAGAGATTGTAACTAACTCCCTTCTCATTGTCGTACCGACAGAGATATGGTATCTTACTGCTGGTATTTATTGAAGTGAAATCATCTGTGACCATGCGTTCCACGTCGAGGGGCGCGTACAGTATTATCAAGACCTCCATTTTAAAGACCCCTGGCTTCAGCTATGGGAATGAAACATGGCTGCCCGCAGGCAGAGAACCCATTTCCACTGTTGCCCTCCTATGGTAGAATAGACACTTAGTAAGTCGGGACGACGGTTTCGCATGTACCCTGGGGCTCAGGGAAACTCACGCCTGATGAGAAGGATGTAAGAGCAACCACCAATGGAAACGGTGCAGGCCAGGCTTCAGTGAAGCAGGAACGCCCACTCGTGAGGGTGGGAGGCCCCTGGCGAGAACCCAGGGAGAGGATGTCAATCATACGATTATGCACGAGAAAAGTATTCAAACGCTAGAATTTCCGAAAATACTGGCGAAGGTGGCGCAGGAAGCGGCCTTCTCGGCCAGTAAAGATCTGGTGATGGGACTCGAACCTACGCCCGATCTGGAGGAGGCGCACCGTCGCCTTGCTTACACTACTGAGGCTTCGCACCTCATCGATCTACACTCCGATGCGAGTGTGCGTGGCGCTCATGACGTCCGTCCTCTGTTGGCTCGTGCTGCTCGTGATGGAGTCCTGACGCCGATGGACCTCGTGGAGGTGCTGGAGACGACGCGCAGCACGCTCCATGTGGCACGCCTGCTGGATAAACTCGACCCCGAGACCTTCCCGCTGTTCTACGCGCTGGGAAGGGATATTCCGCAGCGTCCACATATCGCGCGTCGCATCGAGGAGACCATTAGCGAAGAGGGTGAGGTGCTCGATACGGCCAGTCTCGCTCTGCGCAAGATCCGCTTCGATATTCGCGGTGCCAACCAGCGTCTGCAGGATCGCTTGCGCACGCTGGTCGGCGAGTTCGGCACCTCTTTGCAAGAGCCGATCATCACGATTCGTAACGATCGCTACGTCATTCCGGTCAAGTCGGAGAGTCGCAGTCATGTGCGCGGTATCGTCCACGACCAGTCTTCCAGCGGCGCCACGGTCTTTATAGAGCCGATGGTGGTCGTCGAACTGAACAACCGCCTACGCGAACTGCAGATCGAGGAGCGCCAGGAGGTCGAGCGCATTCTGCGCGTGCTCTCATCCGAGATCGGGCGCGAGGCCGAGTCGCTCAAAGTCGCGGTAGAGCTACTGGCCGAATTTGATATGCACCTGGCGAAGGCGCGTTATGGTCGCATGACGCGTGCGAACGAGCCGCGCCTGAACGATCAGGGTCTCGTCGATCTGCGTAACGCCCGCCATCCGCTGCTCACCGGAAATGTGGTACCCATCAACTTCCACCTGGGGCGCGACTTCTTCATGGTCGTGATCACGGGTCCGAACACCGGCGGCAAGACGGTTGCTTTGAAGACCGTGGGCCTGCTCACGTTGATGGCCCAGGCGGGTCTGCACATTCCTGTGGACGCCGGATCGGAGGTCGCCGTCTTCGAAGATGTCCTTGCCGATATCGGCGACGAACAGAGCATCGAGCAGAGCCTGAGCACATTCTCCTCGCACCTGACGCGCATCATTGAGGTCCTGCGTCGCATCGAGGAGGAGCAGAAGCGTAGCACACCCGATATTCACGGCAGGATGGCGGAGACGCTGGTAAACAAGCAGGCCGAGGGTTCGCGCGCGCTGGTTCTCTTCGACGAATTGGGCGCGGGGACGGACCCGAGCGAGGGTTCGGCCCTGGCGCGTGCCATCCTGACGTTCCTGCTGGAACGCCATGTGACCACCGTCGCCACGACGCACTACTCCGAGCTCAAAGCGTTCGCGCATGAGCAGCCGGGCGTCGCCAACGCCTCGGTCGAGTTCGATATCGAGACGCTCTCGCCAACCTACAGGCTCAGCATCGGCCTGCCGGGCCGCAGCAACGCGCTGGCCATCGCCAATCGCCTGGGCCTTGAGCAGGACATTATCGAGCGAGCGCGCGAGTTTCTGGGCAGCGCCGGCGTGCGCATGGAGAATCTGCTCGAAGGACTACAATCCGAGCAGAAGGCCGCCGAGGACGAGCGCTTCCATCTGAGCATGGAGCGCGTGGAGGCCGAATACCAGCGCCGCCAGCTTGAAGAGGAGCGGCACGAACTGGAAGAGCAGCGCGTGCGCATTCTCAACGAGGCGCGTGCGCAGGCCCGGCGCGAACTAGAGGATGTGCAGGCGCAACTGGCGAAAGTCAGGGTCGATGTGAGCCGCATCAATATGACCCGCGAGCGTCTGGGTGAGGCGCGGCATATCGCGCACAACCTGGAAGAGCGGGTCGCGCCTGTTCCAGGGCCGTCGCGCCCAAGGAGGCAAGAGGCCGAGTCTGAGCGTGCCGAGGGACCGTTGCAGATCGGCGATACGGTGCGTGTGCTCAGCTTCGGACAGAACGCTGAGCTGGTTGGCCTCTCAGCCGATCGCAGCGAGGCCGAGGTGCAGATGGGCGCGCTCCGCTTCCGCGTCAACGTCGATAACATCGAACGCTTGAGCAAGCGCAAAGCCGCCGCGACGCAGGAGCGACCCAACGTCGTGCTCCCGCACTACGAGGATCGGCCAGAGGTCGCGACGCAGCTCGATATGCGTGGCTGGCGCGTCGATCAGGCGCTGGAAGAACTGGAGACCTACCTGAATGATGCCGCGCTGTCCGGTATGTCCTCCGTGCGTATCGTGCATGGCAAGGGCACGGGCGCGCTCCGCGCCGCCGTGCGTGATCATCTCGCGCACCACTCGCTCGTCAAGTCGTACACGTCAGCGCCTCCCCAGGAGGGCGGCGACGGCGTGACCATCGTCAAATTGAGCGCGTAATTCCTGTTACTGTAAACATCGTTTGCCCTGATGTGAATTGCTGGCTCACTTCTTTTAGGAGTGAGCCAGTTTGCTTGATATCACTTTTTATCGACCCGGATGGCGGTTGCAACTTTAGCCTGCACATCGCCTTCCCTCAAGCCCCTCCATCGAACAATAGTAACACGAAGCTGGTCACATTACTCCCACATATGCTAATCTAGTCGTGCAAAAGAGTTCTGTTTGTTTGGAGCGGAACTTATGGCAGATCCGTGATATAAAATGTAAGGATTATGTTGTCTTATTGGATTGGGCACATCTACAACACAAATGGAGGATAGGAACATTGAGCGATAATGCATTTGATAGAGCAAGGGATTTTGGCGGGCGCGGCTTCCGCGCTGGACTGAGCACAATGGGCGATTTTCAGAAGTTTATCTTGCGCGGCAACGTCGTCGACCTGGCCGTTGGCGTTGTAATCGGGGCTGCCTTCAATACTGTCGTACAGGCTTTCGTCAAAGATATCATCAGTCCTCTTATTCCTGGTGGCAAGAATGGACTGTTCAGTAGCGTGATACCTCTGCCTTATGGACCAGGGCTGGCGGTGGGCGACCTCATCAATACTATTCTCAGCTTTTTAATTATCGCCGCCGTGGTCTACTTCTTCGTGGTGAAGCCCGTCAACGCCCTCCAGGACGGCTATAACCGTCTTCACCCGAAGAAGGAAGAGGCACCCACGACGCGCGATTGCCCTTATTGTCTGAGCACCGTACCTCTGATGGCAACGCGCTGTGCCTATTGTACCTCGCCATTGCCGCCAGCCAATATGCAAGCCCCGCAGATGCGATGACATTGCAGGTAGAGACACTATTCGCAAATTGAGCGTCCCTACCTTTGTACTTGTATTGCTTGCATGCGTGTGAGGGCTGGGGGTATACTGCACACAGAAAGTACAATTCGAGTACTGACCAGGAGACACGTCAGGCAACCCGTGTGTATTGACGGGTCCGATTTATACGGAGGAGAAGACCATCCATGTCGTCGACATCTGAGCCTCTACACCTGGAAGATTGGATACGCGATATTCCAGATTTTCCGCAGAAAGGCGTCCTGTTTAAGGATATTACTCCCCTACTACAGGACCCTGCTACGTTCCGCGCTGCTATGGAGCGCCTGGCCGCTCACTATACCGGGGCGGGCATTCAAACGGTTGTGGGCATTGAGTCGCGCGGCTTTATTTTTGGCGCGCCGCTGGCGTACCTGCTCAACTGCGGCTTCGTGCCCGTGCGTAAGTTCGGGAAGTTACCCTCGCAGACCGTGAGCGTCGAGTACGCGCTGGAGTACGGTACGAATGTGGTCGAGGTCCACCGCGACGCCATCAAGCCCGGCGAGCGTGTTCTGATCGTCGACGATCTGTTGGCGACCGGCGGCACGGTGTCAGCGGCGATAGAACTGGTGGAGAAGCTTGGCGGCCATATCGCGGGCATCGCCTTCCTGGTCGAGCTGACGTTCTTGAAGGGGCGCGAGCAATTGGAGGGCAACGATGTCTTCGCGCTGATCAAGTATTAACAGCAGATGCGGTCGACTGAACTCGCCGCTTGAGTAGGGATGGGGCTTGCCCCCATCCGGCCCGGCAAGCGCGATCACGCCTGAGACGGAGTTCTCGGGGAAGCGGATGGGGGCAAGCCCCATCCCTACTGGTGAACCTGCGTCACTTCCTACAACATCCATGTCGTCTTTTCCGCGACGGGCGTGGGACGGCGCTCGGCGCGCGGTATCGCGGGATAGCCGAGATACAGGAGGGCGACGATGTGGTCCTCCGGCTCAAGGCCCAGCCATTGTTTGACGCGAGGATCATACGCCGCGTCGCCCGTGCGCCACTGCGCGGCCAGCCCCATCTCCTCGATGGTGAGCAGCATATTTTGGACCGCCGCGGCGACGGCCTCGACGTTCTCGATGTCCAGTACGCCCGGCTGTGTGGGATGGTCCGACGTTACCACGATCACGATGGGCGAGCGCAGTGGCTTGTTTCTCTCCTTGTCAAGTATCGTCTGCGTTCTGTCGCTTGTCGTCTCTTCCATGCGCGCCGCCAGCGATGCGCGCATGATCTCGCCCAGTTCCACACGAGCCTTGCCGCCAAGCACGAAGAAGCGCCACGGCTCCGTTTTATGATGATTGGGCGCGTGCGTCGCGGCCTCAAGGATGTGTTCGATTTGCTCCCTGGTTGGCTGCTCCCCGGTCATTTTGCCAATGCTGCGTCTCTGTTTGATAGTCTCGAATATGGTCATGTAACTTTTGCTTGTCTCTTTCCACTTCTATTGTTTTCTTGATTATAGCAGACGTGCGCAATAAGATTCGTGTTGAGCGTAGAGTGCTTGCTGACCTCAGCAGCAGTAAGTACAGAAATCTTTCTTTTGTACTCCCTCTTGTCCTTTTAGTGCTGTGTTCATTTGTGTTCGGTATATTCGGCTTCAATGTCGGGGTAGATAAAGGGAAGGCTATAGCAACCCCTATAGTTAACACAAGCGATAATTTGAAACTGCGCCAGCAAAATTACGTAGAAGTGGTATACCATTCGGTTGTGTGAGTGAAAGCGCCTGGGATGCTCATCGCTTCCCAGTCATGAAGCGGGGTCCACAGCAGTGACGCGGCGCTTTCACTAGCAGCGACGGAGCGGTGTTCACAACTGCATTTGAATAGCATGACAAAGGTAATATCGATCGAGGAGCCTGACCGTGTCTGACCAATATTCTCTTTCTTCGTTTGCTGGCGCGTATGATGTCTATGGGCCTTCCTATGGTTTTCCGCTTGTTTTCTTGCACGCCGACGCCCTGACGCGCAAGATGTGGCAGCCGCAGATCGATGCACTGGCGAACGCGTTTCGCGTCGTCGTGCTGGACCTGCCAGGTCACGGCGTGCTGACGAGGTATACGTTCCGGCTCTCGATGGCGGTACAGGAGGTCGCGCATATCATCACTGAAGAGGTGAAGGGACAGGCGCTGCTGATTGGCTTCTCGCTAGGTGGCTTTGTGGCGATCGCGCTGGCCCACGAGTATCCAGAACTGCTGGCCGGGCTGGTCCTTGCGGGCTGCAGTCTGGATACGCAGGGTATGAACGAGGCGCTGCTCAAGGTAAAGGGGACGCTGCTTTCAAAGGGCGCTGCGCCCATCGAGCGCCTGGTGTCTGGCGTCACCGAAAGGGCGCTGCGCAGGCTCTATCCCGCGCAGGCCGAGAATCCGCTGCTCAACGCCGGCGCGTACTGGCGGGGAGCTGGCGAGGCCTGGCAGGAGTGCGCGGGCAAAGATTTCCGCGCCATACTGCATACCTACCACGGTCCCGTCCTCATCCTCAACGGAGAGAACGACGGGAATAGCCGCAAGAGCGAAGACGTGCTGCTCTCGGCAGCCTCCCACGAGAATATTCGTGTCGAGACTCTCGCGCATGCAGGCCATATGTGCAATATAGATCAGCCACGCGCCTTTAACGACGCCCTGCGCAGCTTCACGCAGGCCGATATGTATCACTCCTATCACTACGGCTACCAGGGCAACAAAGAGACGAGCGAGCGCCAGACGTATTATTTTGAGCCACCACAAATGCCACCTGCGGAAGAAGATACGCCGGAAGGATAGGTGCGAAATTGCTCCCTTGCAAATTTATATCGAATATGGTATAAATTGGGTGCAGAGCAAAGACTAGCTGACTGGAAACTGAGGGGAGAGGGACATAAGCAAGTTAAAGGAACAAAAGGAGAGAGCTAATGGAACAGGATTTTCTTGACGAAATGATCGAAGAGTCGACAAAAAGGAACCCCGAGTTCCCCTCTCTTATGGAAGAAGCACGTCAGCGACGAATATTGTTGAAAAGCCTGGCTGCTTTGCGCGTTCATGCTCGCATTTCACAGCAGACGGTGGCAAGGCGGGTAAGAACTTCACAACCGGCTATTGCACGACTGGAGGCTGGCGTTATTGACCCTCGTCTATCGACCATACAGCGCTATGCGGCAAGCATCGGAAAGCGAGTGGAGTGGACACTGGTTGATGCCTGAATCTGTTAAGCAAAAGGAGAGAATAAAGCATAATGGCTTCTATCCTCTCCTTTTTGTTTACCGGCGAACCCTATTTCGTGGTCTCCGCTTGCTTCAACAGATTGCCTTCAAAGCCGATTGAGGGCAGGAGCTGTGCCTGGGCCTGGGTACTCAGGGGCAGAGCCCACAACTTGATAAAGCCAAGCGCCGCGTTATGGTCGAACTGGTCGCCGCTATCGTAGGTGGCGAGGCCGATGCTGTAGAGCGAGTGCTCGGACTTGCGCCCGACGACTGAGCAGGCACCGCGCGAGAGCTTGACGCGCACCTCTCCGCTGACGAAGCGTTGTGTGCTCTGGATATAAGCCGCGAGATCCTGGTGCAGCGCGCTGTACCATTGGCCGTTGTAGATCAGGCGCGCGTACTCGCCCGCGACAATATCTTTGAAGCGGAGCTGCTCGCGGCTCAGCGTCAGGCTCTCCAGGGCTTTGTGCGCGGTGTGCAGGACCACGGCAGCGGGAGTCTCGTAGATCTCGCGCGACTTGATGCCGACGAGCCGGTCCTCGATATGGTCGATGCGCCCGATGCCATACGCGCCCGCCTGTTTGTTGAGCGTCTCGATCAGCTCCACGCCCTCTATCTCCATGCCGTTCAAGCCGACCGGGATACCTTTCTCGAAGGCGATCTCCAGGTAGGTCGGCTCCTTGATGTCGCTGCTATCGGGATTGCTGGTCCACGCGTAGACCTCTTCAGGCGGCTCGGCCCAGGGATCTTCCAGGATGCCGCATTCGATGCTGCGTCCCCACATATTCTGGTCGGTCGAGTAGGGGCTGGCATTGGTCGCCTGGATAGGAATGCCGTGCTCGGCGGCGTAGGCGATCTCGTTGTCGCGTGTCATGCTCCACTCTCTGACCGGCGCGATGATCTTGAGGTCGGGCGCCAGGGTCTGCACGGAGACGTCGAAGCGCACCTGGTCGTTGCCCTTGCCGGTGCAGCCGTGCGCCACCGCAACCGCTCCCTCGGCGCGCGCCACCTCGACGAGCAGCCTGGCGATCAAAGGGCGTGCCAGCGCCGTCGCCAGGGGATACTGTCCCTCGTAGATCGCGCCCGCCTGCAGCGCGGGCCACACAAAGTAGCGCGCGAAATCGGCGCGCGCATCCACGACGAGCGACTTGACCGCCCCGATCTGCGTGGCCCTGGCCGAGATCGCCTGCAGGTCGCGCTCATTGCCCACGTCGATGGTTAGCGCGATCACATCCAGGTCGTATTTCTCTTTGATCCAGCGGATAGCAACCGAGGTATCGAGGCCACCCGAATATGCGAGTACAACTGTTGACATATTATTCCTCTTCTTCCTCCGCCAGCGTGACGGAATTGGGACCGACCAGGGCGTTAATCGCCGTTTTAAAGCTACTGCTGCGCCGTTTCCATATGCTCTGTGCCGTCTCCAGCCGCTGCCGGGCCTGCGCGAGTCCGAGATTGCCCGCGCCGCCCAGATGGTTGCGCGCGTGCAGGCGTTCGACAAGCTGTTCTTTACTCTCGATGGGCAGTGGCTGCTGGCGATCCAGCAGGGCCGTGACTTCAGCGCCGACGATGCGGTACGCGTCGCGGAACGGCAGGCCAGCGGTCTGCGCCAGTTCGTAAGCGCGATCGGTGGCGAACAGTTCGAAGCTGCAGGCGGCGAGGGCGCGCTCGTCGTTGACCTGGATGTTCTCGATGACGAGTGTGCAGATCTCCAGGCTATCCCTTACGATGTCCAGTGCCTCCATAAAGGGGCGCTTGGTCTCCTGGTAGTCCATGTTGTAGCCCGAGGGGAGGCCACTGACGATGCCCAGAATCTGTTGTTGCAGCGCCAGCAGCGTCTGTGTGCGGGCGCGTACCAGCTCCATGATGTCCAGGTTGCGCTTCTGTGGCATGATGCTGCTCCCCGTGCACAGCTCCTGCGGAATGCGGAAGAAGCCATACTCGGCGGTCGAGAAGAGCAGGATATCCTGCGCCATCTTGCTCAGGTCGAGCATGATCTGTGCCAGCGCCTGCACGATTGCCGCCTCCACCTTGCCACGACTGTTCTGTACGTAGATGACGTTGTTCTGCACGCGCGCGAAGCCTAGCGTATCGGCGACGAACTGACGATCGATCGGCAAGGGAACGCCGTAGCCCGCTGCCGAGCCGAGCGGTGACTGGTCGTTGAGCACGTAGGCGGCTGAGAGCAGTTGTTCGTCGTCGAGCAGCGCCTCCGCGAGGCCGGCGCTCCACAGACCGAACGACGAGAGCATCGCCCGCTGCATATGCGTGTAGCCAGGCATGGGCGTATCTTTGTGCTCCTCTGAGAACGTCAGCAACGCGCAGCACAGCGCCGAGAGCCTGCTGCTGACGGCGAAGAGCTGCTCTTTGCCGTACAGGCGCAGGTCGAGCAGCACCTGGTCGTTGCGCGAACGGGCGGTGTGAATCTTCTTGCCTGCCGCACCTGTTGTAGTAGCCAGGTAGTTCTCGATGCTGGTATGGACATCTTCATCGGAGGGCTGCACCGTAAATGCGTGCGTGGCCTCCAGCGCTAGAATGTTGCAAAGGGCGTGGTGGAGCGTCTCATGCTCGTCCTCGTTCAGCACGCCGATGCGTCTGAGCATAGCGACGTGGGCGAGCGAGCCCCACACGTCGTGCCGGATCAGGCGCGTATCGAGGGCGCTGTTCTGCGCGGCCTCGTAGCGCTCGACCTGGGCATTCACGCTATAGCCCTTCTGCCATAGTTTGGTCATAGCTTCTTACATCTCCTTCAACGAAAGGGGTTATGGAAGGAGATGGGCATGAAAAAACTCCCATCCCTTCCGCGAACATTGAAGGGACGAGAGCGTAGGAGCTGCTTAATCTGCCCTATCACACCCGTGGTGCCACCCTACTTGTCTTTCTTGGAGACCCGCCGTACAACACTGTATGCAGGTGGAAAGACCTCTTTTCAACGGTTATATGCTGCGTGGGAACCATCCACCCGTCCTACTTGCCTTCGCTATCCACGCGAAAGCTTTCTTCGGTCGGCCACTCGCGAACGCGTTCCGAGGGTGCATCGCCATTCCGAACTTTCACTCTGCTTCGGATCGCTGTCGGTTGCTGCTCTCGTACTCTTTCGCTCAACGCGGGTCAGTCTTCTGATCTCTAAGTTCTGTATAGAGTAAAGGATAACAGCCGTGGGCGGGAATGTCAATTCTCTAACTATCTATTTCGTGATGGACACTATGACCATGCGTGCTGTATCTCGCTCTATTGCTTCGGCGAGTTGACGAGCTTTCACTCGAAAAGTGCCAGAGGAAAAGCCACAGTGCAAGAGAGAGGATCAGGCTCACTCCACTAAGTGATTTTAGAAAATCCTTTCTTTTGGCTCTCCTATTTTGTCGATTCGTCTGTCTCCCATTCGTCATAGATATGAAGAAACGGAACAGTCCGTTCTTCTCATACAGAACACAGGAGGATTTTTGATATGCGCTACATGATGTTGATCTACGGGGTTGAGCCTACATCCGCGCCGAGCCAGGCCGAACAGGAGGCCGAGATGAACGCATACAATGAGTTCGGTCGCGAAGTCACTGAACGCGGTGCTATGCTGGGCGGAGAGGCGCTCCATCCTATCAGTACCGCTACGACCGTGCGCGTGCGCGATGGGAAGGTGCTGACGACCGATGGTCCCTTCGCTGAAACGAAGGAGCAACTGGGCGGCTTTTACCTGCTAAAATGTAAGGACATCGACGAAGCTATTGAGTTCGCCGCTAAAATTCCTGGAGCGCGCCATGGCTCTATCGAGATTCGTCCCGTTATGGAGTTTGAATAATCTGACTGCCCAGGTTCTGTCGTCTCATTACCTGTAGTGTGAGACGGCGAAATCTCGTCTCGGGAGGCATATGCAAAACCAGCACGTTCATCAGACGATAGAAAGTACCTTTCGCCGGGAGGCAGGGCGTGTGCGGGCCGCTCTGCTCAGCAGCCTGCACGATTTCGAACTCGTCGAGGACGTGCTGCAAGAGGCCTTTCTTGTCGCTATGGAACGCTGGCCTCTTGACGGAATACCGCATAATCCGCCCGCATGGCTGCTAACTACCGCACGACGCAAAGCCATCGACCGCCTGCGTCGTGCCAGCGTGCTTGCTCGTAAGCAGGAACTGCTGCTCGCCGAACTGGAGCAATCTACAACGACTCTGACAGATCCATTTCCAGATGAGCGGCTGAAATTGATCTTTGCCTGCTGCCATCCCGCGCTGAACATGGAAGCGCGCGTCGCTCTGACTCTGCACACGCTGGGAGGATTGACGACTCCGGAGATTGCAGCCGCCTTCTTAGTCCCGGAATCGACGATGGCGCAGCGCCTGGTACGTGCCAAACGCAAGATCCGCGACGCCGGTATCCCCTACGCCATCCCGCCCGCCGACCAGCTCACTGAGCGGCTCGACGGTGTACTCGCGGTCCTCTATCTGATCTTCAACGCTGGCTATACTGCCAGCCTCGGCGATAAGCTGATTCGCTACGACCTGTGCGCAGAGGCTATCCGCCTCAGCCGTGCCCTTGCCATGCTTCTCCCCGAAGAGCCGGAAGTGCTCGGCCTCACCGCCCTCATGCTGCTGCACGATGCGCGACGTACCGCCAGGGTGAGCGCTCAGGGCGAGATGATCACGTTGGAAGAGCAAGACCGAACGTTGTGGGATAGGGCACAGATCGCGGAGGGAGCCGCACTACTGGAGCAGGCGCTTCTCATGCACTCTCCCGGTTCTTATCAGATTCAGGCCGCTATCAGCGCCCTGCATTCACAGGCTCCCCGACCCGAAGAGACCGACTGGCTGCAGATCGCCATGCTCTACGGCGAACTGCTCAAAAGAAACAACTCGTTGGTGATCAAGCTGAACTGGGCGGTTGCCCTTGCTATGGCGAGCGAGCCAGCACGCGGCCTCTCCGTCCTGGCCGAACTAGACGCTACGGGAAGCCTGCAGCGCTACTACCTGTTCCACGCCGCCCGCGCCGACCTGTTGCGCCGCGCGGAAGACTGGCAGGCCGCCCACGACGCCTACCTGAGAGCACTCGATCTCGTACAGAACTCGGTCGAGCGCGCTTTTTTGCAGCGGCGCATCGAGGAGGTACGAGCGAAATTGCAGTAGGTTTGGTAACTCTTCAGGACTCATCAGCGTCCGTGCGACCTTTTGGATACTTCACGTCGAGAGCCAGCGTAAGACAGCGTACGCCGCCGCCAGCCTTGAGAAACTCAGTCACCGGCGAGACGCACACATCGTAGCCCCACTTGCTTAGGATGCGGCCCACGCGCGGCGAGCAGGAAGGCATAATCACCGTCTTGCCGACGACGATTGCGTTGGCGCTGAAAGCAAGCGCCTCGTCCAGTTCGAGCACCAGCGGCTCGGGGATAATTTTGAGTATATCTTCGGCGCTGCGCTTATCCCAGACGGCGGGCGCGATGATCGCGTGCCACTCGTCGAGCGGACAGAAGCTGATGTCCAGGTGATAGAGGCGGTCATCGACGAGCTTGATTGAATGATAGGCAACGCCGAGCCGCCGCGCCAGAGCCGCGTGTGCCGCCAGCTCAGTGCGGAAGCCATACCCGGCGACGAACTGACCATTTACCATAAACGCGTCGCCGCAGCCCTCGAAGTAGAGCGTCGGATCGTTTGAAAACTCCGCCATCTCGAAGTCGTGGGCGCGAAACCATTCGTTGTCGTAGATGACCTCTGGCTGTCGCTCGGGGTACTTGAATTTGCTGGGGATGAACGTGCGGCCATTGACCAGGCCCGCGTTCGCCGTAAAGACGAGGTCCGGCAGTCCCTCCACCGGCTCCATCGTCTGCACCGTTCCGCCCGCGTGCTTGATATTAGCGACAAGGGCGCGCCATTGCTCATAAGCCAGGTCGTGGTCGGGAGCAACCTGCGTGTGCATCCAGGGATTTATCTCATAGAAGACGCCAAAGTAGTCCGGTGGGCACATCAGGTACGTGCGGCCCCAGTCGAGCGCTCTGGCTTCGTACGTATTATCGGTCGTATACTCTGTATAATCCGAGCCAGCCATTAGAAAAACTCCTCAAATTTATCATATCTTGCATAGGAAAGATCCGCCCTATAAAACAAAACGTCCTGGGCTTGCTTTATAGCGTTCATTCATACGGACTAAACGTCTGGTGGGGAGTGCGAGTAACACTGCTAGCACAGGTCATCGTCGTGATGAATATAGAGCCAGTGCATCCAGGACGAGATAAGTATGGCCAGCGTCCATTCAGCCTGTACCGTTGTGGGGGTCGCCCGCTGCGTCGTGCAACTGATAGAGAGACAACGCACCGCATTTTTGCCAGTACAATATCGTCCTGACCAGTAAAAGCGTACGGCATGCTCCTCGCGGGGAGCGTGTCTGTCATTGTCCCGTGTCTTTTTGCTATATCTGCTGGCACGTCGTCGTTGCATGATGTCGCTGCTCTTTCACACTAATTTATTCTTCATAGCTTCTTAGTTGCTCACTCTTCTCTTTGTAGCATACTCTATGCCTGAATAGATCAACACCATAGCTTGCTTGCATGCGGTCGTATCGTGGGATTCGGGCAGATATTGAACATCATTGTCCTCTCCTGGCACCAGCTCCCATGCTTCGGCGACTAACCCGTATTTCTTATGCCTGCCGCGATCCCATTGATTGTCAAGAGGACGGCGTAGGTCAATTTGTCGCGCTCGCGCTCCTCGTTGCTGGCGTCCTGCCGCTTCTCTTCATCCAGCATCAGGGGACCGCCGAGGGCGCGCAAGCGGCGCAAGAGCACGACCTGGAAGTAGCTCAACGGATCGACGTAGGGATTGCGCCGCTGAATCGATTGTTGTAGGACGGGCGAATTGTCGAGCAGCGCTTTACCCCCAACGATGCGTACCACAATGTTGCGCGTGCGCTCGTACTCTTCCTGAATCTCCCACGAGATGCGCCCGCGTAGGGTGCAGTCTTCAACGAGCTGTGCATAATGTTGTGCAATATGCATATCGGCCTTGGAAAGAGTCATCTGCAGATTGTCCAGGAAGGCGCGCCAGAACGGCCAGTGAGTGTACAGATGCTGCAACTGGTCGAGCCGCGCCGGGTCCTCCGCCAGATACTCTTCGAGCGCGCCTCCTACGCCGTACCAGCTCGGCAGCACGTAGCGGCTCTGCATCCAGGAGAAGACCCAGGGGATCGCCCTCAGCTCCTCGATGCCGTGTCCCTTTGCCCTACGTGCCGGGCGTGAACCGATGTTGAGCCAGCCCAGTTCCAGGATCGGCGTGGCCTGCTCAAAGAAGGTCAGAAAGGTCGGATCGTCATAGATCAGCCTGCGATAGCGTTCGTGCGCGCTGGCCGAAAGGCGATTCATCAGCGCGACCCACTCCTTCGTTGGAGTTGGATGAACCTGCGATTCTATGATATCTGCGTTCGGGATGCTCGATTGCACCACGCCGGCGACGACCAGCTCCATGTTTCTGATCGCAATCTCATGCTGCCCGTACTTGAATGAAAGCATCTCGCCCTGTTCGGTGATACGCAGCCGCCCGTTGACCGTACCCGGCGGTTGCCCGAGAATCGCTTCGTAGATGGGACCGCCGCCGCGCCCAATTGCACCACCGCGCCCGTGGAATATTGTGATGCCGATGCCGTGGCGACGTCCAAGCTCTGTCAACCGTCTCTGGGCCTGGTAGAGTTCCCAACTTGAGGTCAAGATACCGCCGTCTTTGCTGCTATCCGAGTAGCCGAGCATAATCTGTTGCTCGTACTTGCACCTGGTAATATAGGCGCGGTAGTGGGGATGTGTAAAAGCCTGCCCCAGGACCTCCGTACATTCGTGCAGATCATGAATCGTCTCGAACAGCGGCACGATTGGCAGATTATCGAGGCTCGCCTCCTTGCAGAAGAACTGGACCTCAAGCAGGTCGCTCAGACTGTTGGTCATGCTGATAATGTAGCAAGCTATCGCCTTATCGCCATATTCTGCCCGCGCCTGTCTGATAGCATGAAATGTATGCAAGACAAGCCATGTATCCTCGCTTAGTTGTAGGTCTGGTCGCGTCAACAAGCGGGGATCACCGAGCAGATTGTCCAGGATATAGAGACGCGCCGTCTCGTCGAGCTTCGTATAGTCTTCCTGGTATAGGCCGGTCACACACAGCAGTTCGGCGAGTGCTGCCGCGTGTCGTTCACTGTGCTGGCGCACATCGAGCGACACAAAGTAGAAACCAAACACCTCTACCTGGCGGATCAGGCGCGCGAGGTGGCTGTGCGCGAGATCGTACTCGCCGTCCGCTTGCAGGCTGGTGCGTATCAGTGCCAGGTCGTGCAGCATCTCTTCTGCGTTGTTGTACGCGATGGAAGGGGCCCGACCTTCGGCAAGTTGTGTCCTGTTCGTTGCGAATAGCGGGCGGGGTTGTATCGGCGGGATTTGAGCGGTCGCTTCCAGGCGCTTCCACATAAAAGAGAGTTTGCCCCTGTATGGTTCCAGCACCGTCTGTTGACTCAGTTCAATGCCGTGTTTCGCCAGGAGCGCGGCATCCTCGTCGAGCGATTGTTGTAGCTCTTTTGTAATGCACGAGTAGTTGAGCGATTGCGAGAAATCCTG